>CAYYRP010000010.1:0-72785 GCA_964474235.1 uncultured Isosphaeraceae bacterium | reverse complement strand
CTCGGCTTCGAAGGCCGATGCTCTATCCAATTGAGCTACACGCGCTTGGTCGGGAGGGGGATTATAGCACTTGGCACTTTGTGGCGGTATCATGCCCGCCATGACACTCATGCAAGGTAAAAGAGGTCTCGTCGTTGGCATCGCCAATGAACGAAGTTACGCGTGGTACATCACCAAATCACTTGTCGAAAATGGCGCCGAGTGTGTTTTCACGCATCTTCCCGGCGACAAGATGGAACGACGATGCCGCAAGGCACTCGCCGCTATCGGCATTGATGAGCCGACACTTATTTCTATGGACGCTGGTAGCGATGAAGATTTAGATCGCGTCTTTGGCGAACTTGGAAACATCGATTTCCTTGTGCACTCCATTGCTTTTGCAGATAAAGACTGGCTCAAAGAGGGCAAGTTCGCAGCGACGCCAAGGGATGTCTATACGCAAGCACTCGACATTAGTGCCTATACCCTGATGGCGATGGCGAATCGCGCCGCGCCGTTGATGAACGAGGGTGGATCAATCATTTCAATGAGTTACCTCGGTGCTGTGAAAGCAGTGCCTGGCTACAACGTGATGGGTGTTGCAAAGAGCGCCCTAGAATCAGCGACTCGATATCTTGCCATGGAACTTGGTGAAAAGAACATCCGCGTGAATTCAATCAGCGGCGGTCCGCTCAAAACATTGTCTTCGATGGCAGTTGGCGGATTTAGTTCGATTTTGGACTGGGTCGAAGAAAAAGCACCGCTCAAGCGAAATGTGACAGGCGAAGATGTTGGAAAATCAGCCGTGTGGTTGCTGAGCGATATGTCATCTGGTGTTACAGGGCAAGTGCTCTACGTTGATTGTGGATATTCGTCGGTTGGCTTGTAGCCCGTAAAAAACCACGGTCGATCACTTGCAATATCTCTTTGGGGAACGAGCGTTTCTCGCACCAACGCCGCAAGTTCAGGAATGTTTTCGCCAGTGGTTGCACACACTTGTATATCTGCGTGTTCGTTTGTTCCAAGATCGGACTTAGTTCCAACGAGAATTGACTGCGCTTCACATTGTGCAATCCAATCGTGTTCATGGTCTGCAATACTTAACACCAAATCCGCTTCCTGATGGATTGTTTTCGCAATGGAAATCGCTTCTTGTTCAATTTGATCATCGCTTGATCTAAACCCGGGCAAGTCGTAAAAATCAACAACAAGCCCAGCGCAATTAACGCGCGCACTTACGGCATCACGCGTTGCGCCAGGAAGGTGATGCACGATCGATGTTCGCTCACGAGTAAGTGCATTCATGAGCGTGCTTTTTCCAGTGTTTGGTTTTCCAAGCATGACAACTTTTGGTGGAGTGATGAGATGATTGAGGCGAGCGGATCTTTCAAAATCTTCTTGTGTTGGCTCTCCATCTCTTGTTTTTTTTGGTTGTGCTAACAGCAAATCGATAGCATCATCACTTTGTGCAATTGATATTGCGTGGAGCACCGTGTTCTCAAAAGAATCAGCGCTTTCGACATACTTCGATTCTTGTGTTTCTTCGATGCCAATTGTTTTGCAAAGTTGCGCAAACTCTTGAAGCACTTGCATTCCCCCGTGGAGCATAATTTGCGTAGTGTTTTCCTGTAATTGCACAGCAATGACTTCATCGACTCCCGGAATATTGATCAGTCGCATCTTGCCAAGTTTCCAGTTTTCTTTTCCCGTAATCAACTGCAGGGTGTTCTCGCCTTCAAGTTGTACGATTGCAATTGCGCCCATAGTGCGCGGGGTTTGCAGCGACCACGTGTTACTCATCACTTGTTGCTGTGTCGGCTTCTTCGGGGGAAACCATATGTTTGACTGCAGCGATCATGCCTTGTAACTGAAGGTCAGGCACGATGCGTTCGATGAGTTCGTCGTCATCAAATAGAACCATAGCATCGCCGCCAGTTGCGATGACCATTGGGTACGCGCCGTATCGAATGGCATATTGTTCACTGAGTTGTCGCACCATGCCACGGATGCCGTGGAAGACGCCTTGCAACATTGCTTGGGCAGTGTTTTTCCCAAACGCTTCTTTGAGGGGAGCTTCGAATGTAATATCCGGGAGCGCACTTGTGCTTCTATGCATTGCATCAAGTTGCCCTTGCGCGCCGGGTGCAATTCCACCACCGTGGAAAGTGCCTTCACCATCTACAAAGTCAACGGTAATACAAGTTCCTGCATCGACAACAACACACGCTTGTTGGTGTGCATCCCATGCTGCTGCAGCATTGAGCAATCTGTCGATTCCTGTGATTGTTTCGGGATCAAGGTGTTGTCCTATTGGGGCAGGAAGATCCTCGCCAATTTGCCAAATGTTCCTTGAGGTTTGGTCGCCAAGGGCGACTGCAATTGATTTTGCATCGTATTCATTGCTAGAAGCCATGACAATTTGACCGATCTCAGTATTGAGTTCAGTCCAAAAAGAAATGGCGGTTTCCACGATGGCAGAGGAGTCGTTCGATGGGAAACTTTTTTGCACTGTAATTTCACCGCAAGTAATTGATGCGACAGTAGTTCTGGTATTTCCAACGGCAATTGCAAGGAATGTTACTTCGGTACTCATATTTGTATTGTATCGGTGTTATGCTTCTCGCTCATGGCAACGGCAACAATTATTGATGGTGTTTCACTCGCAGCAACGGTCAAACAGGATTTGATTCGTCGAGTTTCAGCAATTGAGGGACGAGTGAGCCTTGATGCTGTCCTTGTTGGCGATGATCAGGGGGCAATGTTGTATGCAAAAAATCAGGCGAAAGCGTGTGCGAAGGTGGGGATTGCATACACGTTGCATCAGTTGCCAGATCATGCGACGCACACACAGGTAGAGCAATTGATCGAAGGTCTCAATCGCGACCCTCGGGTAACTGCGATTATGGTCCAAATGCCATTGCCAGATTTTGTCCGCACGGATGACATTCAATCGCTGATTGCTCCTCAGAAAGATGTTGAGGGCGTGAATCCTGCGAATATTGGCAACATCGTCTTTGGACGACGCAGTTTGGTGCCTTGTACAGCGTTAGCTGTGATGGAAATGATCGAATCGACCGGCATTGAATTGAAGGGGGCTAGAGCTGTGTGTGTTGGCGCGAGCACGATTGTTGGGAAACCAGTTGCCGTCTTGTTGATGCAAGCCGAAGCAACGGTGATTTCTACAAATGTGCATACGAGAGATCACGATGCGTTGACACGCGGGGCTGATATTTTAGTATCTGCAGCGGGTGTGCCGAAATTAATTCGACCAGAAATGGTGAAGGCGGGCGCTGTCGTAATCGACGTTGGTATCAATCGCATCGAAGGGAATGACGGTAAAAAACGAACCGTTGGCGATGTTGACTTTGATGGCGTGAAAGAAGTCGCTGGTTTTATCACACCTGTTCCCGGCGGTGTCGGTCCAATGACCGTTGCTATGCTCCTGCGTAATACGGTGCAGGCTGCGGAATAAACAACCCCGCGGGTCGTTTCTCAAAATCTACAAATAAACAACCCCGCGGGTCGTTTATTTAATCGAACAGCCGAGAAGCAGCGTCGCGGTATTTTGCGAGGGTATTTGAGATGATATCGTCTGGAATGGCAGGTCCGGGAGGGGTTTTGTTCCACTCGCCCTGATCGACCAGTTCTTGCAGCCAGTTCCGGACATACTGTTTGTCAAAACTGTCTTGTTCACGCCCAACTTCGTAATCATCAGCAGGCCAGAAGCGGGAACTGTCTGGCGTTAACACTTCGTCGATGAGTAGAATTTCATCTGTTCTTTCGTTGTTCGCATCAAGGGCGTACCCGAATTCGAATTTCGTATCCGCAAGAATGATTCCACGCTGCGCAGCATATTCAGAAGCCGCTGTGTAAATTTTGAGCGAAACATCGCGCAACCGCTCCATAACTTCGCGTCCAGCAACAGCGCAAGCAGTGTCAAAGTCGATATTTTCATCGTGTCCTTCTTCGGCTTTGGTCGCAGGTGTAAAAATAGGCTCCGGTAATGTACTCGACAATTGCAAACCTTCTGGTAACTCGATGCCGCAAACGGTACTGTTTTGCTGATATTCCTTCCAACCACTACCGGCGAGATACCCTCGAACGACGAACTCGATGGGAATCACTTCACATGCTCGCCCGAGCATCATTCTGCCTTCGCATTCAGGATAGAACGACTCGTCAAGCCCTTCCACATCGCACGGTTCTGTCCCAATCAGATGATCTTCAATCAAATTCAATCCTTGGATAAAGTCGAACCATTTGCAACTGACCTTCGTGAGTTCCTTTCCCTTGCTTGGCACTGGCGTAGGCATCACGACATCAAATGCGCTGATTCGGTCGCTCGCGATGATCAATACCTTGCCAGCTTCGCCATGCAAGGCAGGGATTTGGTAGATATCTCGCACCTTGCCCTGTCTTCTTGAGGGGAATGGAAGGTCTGTTTTGTAGACGGCAGATTTCATTGTATTCATACTGTGGATTGTACTCAGACATGACAGCTTTGGTTGCATACAATACAAATAGTCACATGCTACGATTTAAAACCAGTCCAGCAAATCTCGTTGCCTCTCAAGCAATCAATGCCCATATCATCGTGCGGGACAACCAAATTGTGCCCGGCAAAATTGAGGTCAAAGATGGTGTGATTCAGGCAAACGCCCATGGACAAACGAATTTCGCTATTTGTCTGCTCTATGACACAGGCAAGGCGGGTCGGTTGATGCTTCAAACACCAATTTTGCCGAGCCGCGACGAACCCTATATTCTTGCACTTGAACTTGCTCGGTATCGAATAAAACTTTTTCTCGACAAGAGTGAAGAGTGGAGCATGTTTCATCTCAGCGAAGACCATGCTGCGACAGTCAAGTGGGAAAAGGCTAGACAAATGTTTACTACCGCGCTGGTCTCTCTTGATGAGAATGAAGTGTTGGAACTTGCCCGCAAAGCGCTTCGTTATGCAATTGATGCAACGGAACATCTTGCACTAGCACACGCGGTTTTACTTCTGCATCGGCGGTACACAACCAAGTGCGCATCGTCATCAACACTTGGCGTTCGAGTGAATGGTTCACGATTTGATAAACCATTACGCGATTTAATTGAAAAAGATATGGATCTCGTATCAATTCCTATTCCTTGGAATGAAATTGAACCAGAGCAAGGGAAGTTCAATTGGGAAGCCACAGATCAATGGGTGAAATGGGCGCATAACAAAGGCAAAAATATCATTGCCGGTCCACTTCTAGATTTTTCACAGAAAGATGCAATACCACAATGGGTTCGTGCATGGGAACATGATTATTCAGAATTCAAGGATCGTTGTTATGACTTTGTCGAACGAGTCATTCGGCGGTATGGCGGTGCGATTTCTTTTTGGAATGTAACTTCGGGAATTAATACAAATGCACACGTCCGTCTTTCAGTTTCAAGTATGGTCGACCTCGTACGCACAGCAGTGCTAGTCGTTCGACAAGCACGAAGAGATGCGCGGGTGATGATTGAATTTTCGGAACCTTTTTCAGAGTTTGTAGCAACTGACTCTGATGCTGCGAGCGTAAAAGTTTTCTGGAGCCGCTTGCAGCAAGAAGGGATCAATTTAGACGCATTGGGCGTGCAAGTGCTCGGTGGTACAGGCGGTGGGAGGGCCACAAGGGACCTCATGAACTATAGTTCTTTGCTAGACCGATTCGTTTTTTTCGAAATACCGCTTATTATTTCGAGTTTGGGTGTTCCATGTGAGATAATAGACGAACGAGGTGGTTGGTGGAAATTGCCTTGGACTGAAGATAGTCAACAGCAGTGGGCGAACTATATGTTTTTCATTGCTTTAAGTAAACCTTTTGTAGAGTCGGTGATATGGACAGATCTTTTCGATCACGACAACCCACAACTGAAGGCGGCAGCAATGGTTTCCAAACAAGGGAAACCGAGGCAACTCTTAAGCCGTTTGGTCGGTATGCGCAGAAAACTTCGTCAACCACTTGGCGAGAGACAACTTCCACCGAAGGAAGAAGCGTAGGTCTGATTGGTTCTCGATTCCTTTTTACGTTGATTTTATTTGCGTCATTGTGGATGATCGTTTTCGAGCGCATCCCAACAGCGCCAAATGAATTGCATGCTCCATGGAGAGTCGACATTCAGCACGCACCAAAAGATGAACTCATGTTGCTTGAGGGAATCGGTTCTTCGCTTGCCGAAAGAATTATTCTCTATCGTGAAACGCACAGGTTGAAGAGTCCAGAAGATTTGTTACAAGTGCATGGCATTGGTCCAATAAAAGTAGCGAGATGCAGAAGAACTGTTGCATCTAGCGAGGATGTCAAGTGAATACAACTTGTGACATTTTTACTTCATTAGAACCTTTTGCAAAAAAAATAGCAAGTGGTGGCAACATGACTGCAGGTCCTGTCCACGGTTCGTCGCATGTTGTATTGGCTTCAATTGCTTCAAAGAAACGCAACGTTTTATTGATTACTGCCCATGGTGAAGACGCAGATGAAGCGTGCGCTACTTTAAGGGGATTGGAAACACCTGTGGTTTTGTTTCCGGCACTTGAATTTGAAGAAGCTACCGAACTTGTTGCTGCAAGGCTGTCGTTGTTGGAACGATTGAACAACGGTGCGTTTGAAGGTGTGGTTGTTGCTCCGATTACTTCTGTGATGCAGATGACTCCAAGAAGTACTACTATTCAAAGCAAGGTCAGGTTGTTGAAGCGGGGAATTACTTGCGAGCTTTCAACATTTCAAGAATGGCTTATTGATGCGGGATATGAGCGAAGAAAAACGCTTGAAGAATCTGGCCAATTCGTTCATCGTGGTGGAATCGTTGATATCGCGACAGCATCAGGAGAGTTTGTACGGCTTGATTTTTTTGGTGACACGATTGATACGATCCACGAAGTGGATCCTGTCTCACTTGGTTCTGACAGAGTGATTGAAGAGGTTGTATTGACTGCTACTACAAGAGGTTCATGCAGTGCGACGATCATCGATCACCTCTCCTCGGATTGGATCTCAATGCTCGATGATGTTGAAGAAGTTGGTAGGCAAGCGAAGAGTTACATTGACAGAGCCGAAGACACTTCAGAAATTGCGCATTACAACGATCTCCAATCAAATTTGTCAAAAAAACTTTACGGCATGGTTGGTTTTTGTGCTTCGCCAGCTGTTGCAGTAGATGTAGTCTTGCCAGTTAGTGCGATTCCTAAATTTGATACGTCTGGATCGAGAGCACTCGTTGAACTGCACACGCTCTCGCAAACCCATCAAGTGATGCTTGCGTGCCGTACTTCAGGTGAAACGCAACGCATGCAAGAATTGACATCTACTGGCGAAGCGTTGGCAAATGCTTCGCAGTTAGAAATTGTTGAGCAGTTTGTGCACAGGGGTTTCATCGTGCAAGATGCGCTTGCGCTTGTTCCCTCACATGAAGTGTTTCATCGATATGAAGTGAAACATCGTGGAACTCGTAAGCCAAAGACAATGCGCCAAGCAATTTCGCATTTTGAAATTGGTGATATAGTTGTCCATCGAGATCACGGAATTGCGCAATATTCAGGGTTGCAGCAAGTTGCTGGGCAGGGCGACATCGAGTTTCTTGCCTTGGAATTTGCAAGCCGAAAGTGGATGCATGTTCCTTCTACTCACGCACATCTCGTTCAGAAATATGTTGGTGCGTTTAAGGGTCGGCCTGAATTTTCGACATTGGGCGGAACTAAGTGGTCAGGTCAAAAAGATAAAGCGAAACATGCAGTAGTCAATCTTGCAAGCGAATTGATGCGCGTGCAGGCGATTCGTGAAAGTGCTGCAGGAATTGCATTTCCAAAAGACACAACGTGGATGCAGGAATTCGAATCAAGTTTTCCGTGGGATGAAACAGAAGACCAAATTGATGCAATCGCAGTGATGAAGAAAGGCATGGAATCTCCTAGAGCAATGGATCGCCTCGTTTGCGGTGATGTTGGTTTTGGGAAAACAGAAGTTGCAATTCGAGGTGCATTTAAAGCGGTAGAATCTGGGAGACAAGTTGCTGTCCTTGTGCCAACGACAGTTCTTGCAATTCAACATGAAAAAACATTTCGATCAAGACTCGCTGATTATCCATTTGTTGTTGAATCGATGACTCGATTTCATACTCCAGCGGAGCAAAAAGAAATACTCGAGCGTCTTGCAATTGGCGAAATAGATATTTTAATTGGGACACATAGGATTTTAAGTAAAGATGTGTTGTTTAAGCGTCTTGGTTTCGTTGTTGTTGATGAAGAACAGCGCTTTGGTGTGGAGCATAAACAGCGATTGCTCTCACTGCGAGCTGAAGCGGATGTATTGACATTAACGGCTACGCCAATTCCCCGAACCCTGCATATGGCATTGGTTGGAATTCGAGACATCAGTTCCCTGCAAACCGCACCTGTTGATCGAAGGGCTGTTGTGACCGAAGTAACTGGTTGGGATAAAAATCTTATTGCCAGGGGCATCCGAAGGGAACTTGCAAGGGAAGGTCAAACTTATTACGTCCACAACCGAGTCTATGACATCGAAGCTGTTGCAGATGAAATTCGCGCAATGGTTCCTGAGGCGAGTGTGATAGTAGGACACGGGCAAATGCCAGCAAGGCAATTGCAAAACGTAATGGCGCAGTTTGTACGGGGTGAGGCAGACGTGTTTGTTTCGACAACAATTATTGAGTCTGGCATTGACATTCCAAATGCAAACACAATGTTTATTGCAAATGCAGATCGTTTTGGACTTTCTGATTTGCATCAGTTACGAGGAAGGGTTGGTCGTTATAAGCATCGAGCGTATTGCACACTTTTGCTACCGAAAGATCGTTTGGTGAATAAAGTTGCACGAAAACGTTTGCATGCAATTGAACAATTTTCAATGCTTGGAGCAGGCTTCCAAATTGCGATTCGCGATTTAGAAATTCGCGGCGCTGGAAACTTGCTTGGTGCAGAACAGTCGGGACATATTGCGGCTGTTGGATATGATATGTACTGCCAATTGCTAGACAAAGCTGTACATGATTTGCGAGATGGTGTTTCGCCTCTTGTTAAAGATGCAATGATCGGCCTTGGTGCTACTGGTCGCTTGCCTAAGGTATATGTTTCTTCAGAACCAAGACGGCTTGCGCTGTATCGAAGGCTCGCCGAAGCGCGTGAACTCGAAGTGCTCAAGGGCGTGCTTGGCGATCTTGAAAGTGCGTACGGTCCGTTGCCAGATGTGGCGAAGTTACTCGTCCAGTATCACGAACTTCGAGTTGCCGCAACAAAATTGGATATTGAATCAATCATGGTCCAAGAGGGTGATGTAGTTGTCCGGACTCGTGATCCAGAAGCACTCAAACGTGCTTTGAAAATCGTTGATGCAACTGTTCGTGTAGTAGGGCAACGGCTATCCTCTGGGGCGATCGCTGTGTTTGTTCGACCTGCAATTGGTGTTCTTGACTCAGAAGCCGTATTATTCCTTTTTCGAAATGCCTTGGTTCGGTAAACAATCCCGCGGGTTGTTTTATTGTCTTTCAAGTCTTACAAGGTTGTTGCCCGATAGATTTCGGTACCCAATGTCTGCTACGATCGACAATCGAAAAAAAAGTCCTCGAAGAGCACTTCCGCCGACCCATGAGTCTGTGACGCATAAATTTTCGATCAATGGCCACGAAGGGTATCTCACAATAGGGCTTTTTGATGATGGAACGCCTGGTGAAATCTTTATCAAAATGAGCAAGGAAGGTTCTACGCTTTCAGGATTGATCCAAGGATTTTGTAGAGCGTTTTCTCTTGCAATTCAATATGGGCTTCCTTTAACTGATGCTGTCGAACGCTTTAGAAACATGCGTTTTGATCCTCTTGGTATTACTTCAAACCCATCCATTCCACAAGCGACGAGTATTTTGGATTACGTCGCGCAGTATTTAGATATGGAATTTAACTGCTTATCTCGTGAGGCATCAGCCGCCTAGCGCCGCCGATCCCTCCCCGAAATTAACAACGGGCTCGCCGCAAGGCGAGCCCGTTGTAGTTTGTCTGTTCACAATTCTTATGAAGTGACTTGGGCAGTATCTTCTGCTGGAGCTTCTTTGGTTTCAGGATTGCTTTCTTCAACTGTGGCACTCGGTGATTGTTCAACAATCATGAGGTTGCCTTCGTCGTCAAATTCCATTTCTTCTCGATCTTCGAGTGGTCGATCTGGATTCACGATGATCTCAATATCTGTGCGGAGATCTTTGCCGAACTGAATAGTAACGCTGTATTCACCAACTCGGCGAATTGCTTGGTGCAATCGAACCGCACGTGTAGGAACTACAAAGTCATTTTCAGCAAGCGCATCTGAAATATCCCGTTGCGTAACGGAACCATACAGACCACCTTGATCGTTTGCACTTCGCGTAAGTGTCAATGCTACATCTGCGAGACGTTCGATCAATGCAGCTTGCACCGTTTGATTTTCTTCGTACCTTTGAAGCGCAATTTCACGTTCCGCTGCGAGCGCTTCTATCTTTTCTGGTGTTGGAATTTCAGCAATCCCCATAGGAATGAGGAAATTACGAGCAAAACCCATACGCACGCGAACAACGTCGCCCACTATTCCGAGGTTTTCTACATTGCTGTTGAGCAGGAGTTCGATTCTTCGAGCACTAGCCATAATGGTGTCCTTTCAAGGAAAGTTAGAAGTCGCCGGCACGACCTCAGCCAGATTGTTGAGCGGTTGCCGGACCGCGGGGTATTATTATATTAGAAAGGGACGTCGTCTGATGGGGGCGCTGTTGTCGCTGCCGCCTGTGGTGGTGTCGATGACTGACCACCACGACTGTCAATGAATTGGAAACTTTCGATCACAACACGAAGTTTTGATCGGTTGTTTCCTTCTTTATCCTGCCACTGGTCTAATTTGAGGCGGCCTTCGACGAAAACAGGCTTTCCCTTGCTGAGGTATTTTGCCATTGTTTCGGCGGTACGTCCCCATGCTTCGCAGTCGACAAATGTCACTTCTTCTCGCATTTCGCCGTCTTTGCTTTTAAACTTGCGGTTGCACGCAAGGCCGATTTCAGCAACAGACAAATTGTTTGGTGTCTGTTTCAGTTGCGGGTCTCGTGTGAGGTTACCCATGAGTAAAACTTTGTTGTAACTAGGCATTTTGTTTCTCCATTATTTTGTGAACGTAGTCATTCTACCATAAGAAATTGTGATATCTCAAAAGTACGCCAAAAGGCATTATGCTTCTGTTGATACCTCTTCAGTAGTTTCAGGAGCCTCTTTTGAGTCTTCAGGTGCTTCTTCTACAATTTTGGCAACCTCTTCAGTTTTAGCGGCCTCTGCTTTTGCTGCTTTCTCATCGCTTTTTTTAGATATTTTGCTTGCTGATTTTGAACCACTATCGCTCTTTTTCTCACTTCGAAGTTGAATTTCAGCAGCAAGATCTTCTTGCCCTTCATTCGCTTCGATAATTTCAGATGGAATATGTTCAGCCGAAGTCACCATTGTTCTGAGAAGTTCTTCTGAAAGATTGCATCGGCGTTCAATTTCAGCAAGTGCTGTTGTTGGCGCTGTGAAATATGCCAAGAAGTAGACACCTCGTTTGTTGCCCTGTACTTCGTAAGCGAGCCGGCGGTCGTCCCACTTTTGGAAACTAACGATCGTTGCACCGCATCGATCAAGAATCCCCTTGATGTGGTCTGCAGCTTCTTGCAAGTTAGCAGTCGCGGATTGTGGAAAGAGGAACATGCCCTCATAAGTTCGTATTCGTTCGTTGCTCATTTATTTATCCTCATTTGGTTGAGCGGTTTCCCGCTTTTGATTGAATTGGTTCATCGCTGCTTCTGCACCTGATTCGATCCACGTGATCGATGATGCGACAGCAGTTTCTATTGCAGGTTCCATGAATTCCTGCTGTTCTGGAGTAAAGCGACCAAGAACATACGAAGCCTGTGGAATGTTGCCCGGCTCATCAACGCCAATGCGAAGGCGAGCCCAGTTTCCATTTCCAATGTGGTTCGTGATGTCATGGAGTCCGTTGTGTCCACCGGCTGATCCCTCGTTGCGAAGTCGGAGAGACCCGCAAGGTAAATGAATGTCGTCAACGATGACGAGAAGTGCATCCACTGGATCAGTTTTGAAGAAGGTTAGTGCTTGTTTCACTGCGTGCCCACTTCGGTTCATGAACGTTTGAGGTTTCATGAACAATATTTTTTCGCCATTTTGTTGTGTTTCAACAATGACGGAATCAAACTTTGATCGTGCAGGTTCGCTGCAAGCGATTATTGAAGCTAAGCGATCCACGACATCGAACCCGACATTATGTCGGGATCCGTTGTACTTAGAACCGGGATTGCCTAAACCTACGATCAGCTTCATCTGTTACTCGCTATCGCCTTCTGATGATTCTTCAGCAGCTGAATCGCCACCGATGACTTCTGGAGTTGTAGCATCGGTATCTGTTGCTTCGCCATCAACAACATCTTCAGTTTCTTCTTGCACAATAGTAACGTGTGCGATGTGTCGAGCATCGTCGAGAGTTGCTTTGACACCGTCTGGAAGTACAAGATCGCCAATTGTAAAGATTTCTTCAACAGTTGAGAGATCAACAGTAATAATTCCGGGAATATCTTTCACCATGCATTCGATTTCGATTTCAGGTCGAATGATTTCAAGCATCGCGCCTGGGGCGGACGATTGCGTTGGTTGTCCAACGATATTGAGTTTTGCATTTACAGTAACAATTTGCGTGAGGTTTACACGTGCAAAGTCAACGTGTATCAGGTTGTCTCCTAGGTAGCCAAATTGGAGATCTTTCACGAGAACTGTTGCAGGACTGCCGTCGCCATTGTCGAGTTCCATGACGTGGTTTCCGTGGCGAAGATGCGTGATGATTTCTTTTTCATCGATGCTTACAGAAACTGGCTCGCTTCCTGAACCATACACGGATGCTGGCAGTCGTCCGCTCTTGCGAAGTCGCTGGGCATACCGTGTGCCTAACTTTTCTCGCAACTCTACTTTAATTTGTGGGGTTTCTTTGGACATAAATTCTTTCCTATCTATTTCTTAGGGCCTTCGCCGCGAGTAAACAACGCGGAAATTGACATATGGTGATGAATTCGGTGAATAGCTTCGCCTAGATAGCGAGCCACAGTGAGAACTTGTAGTTTGTCGCCAAGACCGTCGAGTCGCTCGTCAGGGAGGATCGTATCGGTGATGACAACTTCTGTAATTGGTGAATCGTTGATGCGCTCAACAGCAGGGCCGACGCATACGCCGTGTGTTGCTGCAGCGATAATTTTAGTTGCACCATGTTCTGTGACAAGTTTCGCTGCTTCGCAAATTGTGCCGGCAGTTGAAATCATGTCATCAACCATCAGGACGACTTTGCCTTCGACGTTACCAATCAAACGTTTTGAAACAACTTTGCTGCCAGATTCGCGTCGCTTATCAATAATTGCGAGTTTAGCGTCGAGCAAACCTGCATACATGTTTGCAACTTTCACATTGCCAACGTCAGGAGAAACGATCACCATGTTGTCGCCTTGCATGTCTTGTTGTGTTGCGAAGTGGTCGCAGAAAACTTTCGTTGCTGTCAGGTGATCCACAGGAATATCAAAGAAGCCCTGAATCTGCGCTGCGTGCAGGTCCATGCAGAGAACGCGGTTCGCGCCGGCTGCGGTGATGAGATTAGCAACAAGTTTTGCAGTAATTGGGACGCGGCCTTCGTCTTTTCGATCTTGCCTTGCATATCCAAAATATGGGATGACCGCGGTGATTTGCCCAGCAGAAGCTCTTCGAAGGGTGTCAATCCAGATCAACAATTCCATGAGCGTTTCGTTGACAGGCATTGATGTTGATTGAACTATGAAGCAATCTCGCCCGCGAACATCTTCATCAATTTTGACAATAATTTCGCCGTCAGGAAAACGTTCGACAGTAGCAGCAGCAATTGGAAGTTCCAAATGTTTACACATTGCTTCAGCAAGATGCGCGCCGCCTGTTGCGGAAAAAATCTTCATTTGTTTGTGATCATCGTGGCTCATGATGTTGACTCCACAGTTTTGTCAAGGCGAGCATGGAGCATCGCTTCGACTTCTGCAAGTTGCTGGGGTGTGTTGATCGAAAGAATATCTTCAGGCGGAACTGCGTTGACGATTTCCACTTTTTCACCACGAGCAAGCATCATTGCTGGCACCTCAGTTAAGTAGTACTCGTTACTTACAGGATTTTTTTCAAGGTTCTCAAGACATGACCAAAGTGCTGCTGATTTGAAGATTGCATAACTTGGATAGACTTCGTGGAGTTCTAATTGCGCTGGGGTCGCGTTTTTGTGCTCAACGATTGCGAGAAAACGATCGTTGTCATCGCGGACAATTCGCCCGTACCCTGTTGGGTCAGGAATAGTTGAAGTTGCGAGGGTTGCAGAGGCATTGGTTTCTTTTTGTTTTTCTACCATTTGTCCAATGGTTTCAGCACGGATGAGCGGGCCATCGCCGCCAAGAATAAGAATGTCGCCATCGAAATCAGCTAGCGTTTCTCTGCATACGTCTACTGCGTGGCCAGTACCAAGTTGAGGTTCTTGTAGCACAAATTCACAATTTGGTATTTGCGTTTTCACTTCGTCAGCACCGTGTCCGACAACGAGAACAGTACGGTTGACACCAGCTTCGGTTACAGCATCAACAACCCATTGCACCATAGGTTTTTGTGCGACGGGGTGAAGCACCTTTGGCAGATCGCTTCCCATGCGCGTGCCTTTTCCGGCAGCAAGAATGATTGCTGCGAGAGGTGTTTGATTGTTCGTTTCTTTTGTCATCTCACTGATTGGGTATTTGTACTCATTGCCAACCCGGGGGAACTGGCCCGCCAAGACTTGAACTTGGAATGCCTGGATCAAAACCAGGTGTGTTACCGATTACACCACGGGCCAAATGTTGAGATGCGAAGTGTTTTGCACAACGCAGCGCTGTCCTCCTGCCGATCAATGATCCTGTAATCTTAGATCGACGCGTAAAAAATCGCGGAGGGTGCTTGCTGGTTGCTAGGCACATCCGCGGCGAAATCTCTCCGAGGCTCGAGCATCTGTCGCCGCGACGATGCCCAGTGCGGCGCCAGATATCCGATCTGTCACCGACGGCCCCATTCTGGGGAGAAGGACGGGGATTATAGCAAATTAAACAACCCCGCGGGTTGTTTTTCATTATCGATCAATAAACAACCCCGCGGGTTGTTTATTGATCTCCATAATGTGCGATGAGCAAGTAGGATTCCATACCTACTCCTATGCTGCTCTTTCACCGTCGTCTTATTGCACTTGCCATCATCTTTATTGGAGTTTGTGGTCTCCTTTCCTATCAGGCGGTCCAACTCACAGTTGTTCAAGGTTCGCTGCGGCTTGAGCAGGCGAAAGGTCGCCTTTTTTACACGAGATACCTTCCTACTTGGCGAGGTCGTATTATTGATGCAAAAGGGCGAGTACTCGCGGAGGACAAAGCTTCGTACGATATCGCTGTCCCATGGGATCTCATTACGGGCGATAGAGCCAAGGCGACGGCTAGACAACGTGCTCGAGCACGTATTGGGCGAGAGCAATGGAAAGCATTGTCGCCCGAAGATCGTCAACAAGTAGCAGATGTGTACTTGCCTGAACAACTTGCCCAACTTGAAAACTTTTGGGAGTTGCTAACAGAAACTGCAAAAGTTTCGCGCAACGAATTAGATGAACGAATTGCAGAAGTTCAAAAGAAAGTACAGAAAACCGCAGAGGTTGTTTGGCGTCGGCAAGAAGAAGAGCACCTCAAGCGCTACGGGGATATTGAAGAATTCGACCAACAACCAATTGCTGAACAGCGCTCTTCCCATGTTGTATTTTTTGCAGTGGACGACGAAATTGCAATGGATTTTTCGAGGTTGAGCGAGCAACTTGATGACGCAATAGAAGTACAACATGCTAGAAACCGTCAATACCCACAAAAAGTACAAACTGTGTTTCTCTCGAGATCTACCCTGCCTCGACCTCTTCGTTCATCATCAGTAGAAAAAATCACACTTCCTGGGGTGGGAGATCTGTTGCTTGGCGACATTCGTTCAAAGGTGTGGGCTGAGGATATGGAACGCCGCCCGTTTCATCAGGGAGACGATCTTGGCGGGTACCGAACAGGAGATGAAGTAGGAAATCGCGGTTTAGAATTGGCACTTGAAAAAAAACTGCGTGGTTTACGAGGCCGGGTCGTTCGTGATCGAGCGGGGAATGAAATAGAACGTACTGCGCCAACTGGCGGGAGTGATGTGCAACTTACTTTGGACATTGCATTGCAAGCAAGGTTGGAAGCGATACTATCGCCTGAAATTGGATTGATGACGGTGCAATCATGGCACCGGAACAAGGGGTTAGAAATTGGAACGCCTCTTCGGGGAGCAGTCGTTGTCCTTGATGCAAATAGTGGTGTGCTTGCGATGGCTTCGACACCAGCGTTGCATGACGAGGAAGATGTGGATGGGTATCCGTGGTTGAATCGCGCTGCAGATGGGTTGTACCCTGCAGGTTCGATTGTAAAACCTTTAGTTCTTGCAGCAGCATCGTCCGAACATCTGTACGAAGAAGATGAAGAGATTGCTTGTACTGGTCATTATTTTGAGCACGTGAAAAATGCAGCAAGATGTTGGATTTACCGAAAAGGGTACAACTTCGCAACACACGGAAAACTCACAGCAATTGATGCACTAGCTCGTTCGTGCAATATCTTTTTCTATGAACTTGGAACAAGATTAGGGTTTGATCGTTTACTTCTTTGGTATCAAAGATTTGGATTGACACAACCGTTGTCGGCAAAACTTACAGATTTTTCTGCCAGTGGATCGCAGGGGCATGCGCCGAAACAAGATGACATCGTACGTTGGAAGAAGCGTGGTGAACTTGCATTTGAAACTATTAGTATGGCAATTGGACAGGGACCCATTACGTGGTCGCCTTTGCACGCAGCAGCTGCGTATGCAACGCTTGCGCGCCGCGGTATTTGGAAGTCGCCTACGCTTCTTCATACAGGTGAGCAAGAGGTCGTCGATATACAACTCAATCCTATTGGTGTGAATCTCGCTATGGCTGGTTTGCACGATTCACTCACAAAAGATTACGGAACTGGTGCACTGATTCGGTATGGAGCAAATGATAGAGATCGAGTTTTTGATGTGCATGGTGTGCGGCTTTGGGGAAAAACAGGGACGGCTGAGGCGCCACCGTACAAGCAATCGCCTGATGCCGAACCAATAACTGGGTTAGATCATTCTTGGTTTTTAGTGATGGCATCGCAACAAGATGAAACGAAACCAAGCGTGATTGTCGCCGTGCTTGTTGAAAACGGAGGTTCTGGCGGTATGGTTGCAGGGCCAATTGCAAATCAAGTGATCCATGCATTGCAAGACGAAGGGTATTTGGGGGAGATTCGATGAGCCGTTTTGGTGCGAAAAAATTAAACCTGTCTTCAATTCGTTTTGTCCATGCAGGTTGGCTCGTTGTCGCAGCTGCACTCGCGCTCACAGTCATTGGAGTCATAACAATTGACACGACTCGTCCAAGCACTGCGATGCGCCAAATCGTGCTTGGTTGTTTAGGAATTGGAGTTGG
Organism: uncultured Isosphaeraceae bacterium; assembly: GCA_964474235.1. Classification (GTDB taxonomy): domain Bacteria; phylum Planctomycetota; class Phycisphaerae; order Phycisphaerales; family SM1A02. Next base: position 55,206 of record CAYYRP010000010.1, on the reverse strand, counting down.
AATTGCGGTTGCAACGATCCCAATAAGGCGGCTTCGGCAGGCAAGTTGGTGGCTGCTTGGTTTCGGGTTGTTCCTTTTAATTTTCTTGCTCATTCCGGGTGTGCCAGATTTTATTGTGCACTCTCGAAATGGCGCAAGAAGGTGGATCAATCTTGGACTGATGGATTTTCAACCATCTGAGTTAGTAAAAATTGCGTTTGTCCTTGCGCTCGCTTCACACCTTCGTTTCAAACAACACTATCGAAAGTTTGGCGGTCTTCTTGTTGCACTTTGTGTTGTTGTTCCTTCGGCATTTCTTATTTTGATTGAACCAGATCTTGGAACAGCGATGTTATTTTTGCCCGCAATGCTCGCGATGCTTATTGCTGCTGGGGCAAGATATAAACATCTTGTCATTATTGCATTGCTTGGAATTACTACATCTGCGTTGATGTACCCGATATTGAAGCCGCATCAGAAAGATAGAATCAGTGCACTTATTGCGCAAATCCAAGGTGATGACAGATACGAACAAAATATTGGATACCAAGGCGCGCGGGCGATGACACTGATTGGCGCTGGAGAAATGTGGGGCGTTGGCGAAGCAGATGCAAAGGAACTTCTTGCAGCAAATCACTTGCCCGAAGAACATAACGATATGATTTTTGCAGTGATTGTTTTGCGGTGGGGGCTTCGAGGAGCAATTGTTGTGTGGTCTTTGTATGCAATTCTGGGCATCGGTGGAATCATCGCATCAATTGGATGCCGCGATCCATTTCCAAGGCTTGTTGCAGTGGGATTGACTGCAATGTTGCTCTCTCAAATGGTGATCAATACCGCGATGACACTCGGGCTGGCTCCAATTACCGGCTTGACGCTCCCTTTTATGAGCGCAGGCGGTTCAAGTTTGGTGGTGGCTTGGCTCATGGCGGGTATCCTGTTCGGTATCGCGATGCGTCGCGACCCACTTATGACCCGAGAAGGATTTACTTTTACAGATGGAGCGTATGAATAATGCATGCAGTTGAATGTATCCCCGAAGAATTTTATCGACAAACCGCAGTTCTAGGAATTGCATTTGACGATGGCGATATGACCAAACTTGGTCAATACTTAGATTTGTTGTTAGAAACAAATCGCATGTTTAATTTGACAGCGATCAAAGAACCTGTAGATGGTTGGAGCCGACATATTCTTGACAGTTTGTCGTTGCTACCTGTTCTTGCAAAGGAAGAAGCGAAACACGTGATTGATGTCGGAAGCGGCGGCGGGTTGCCAGGTATCCCACTTGCAATCACAATGCCAGAAACAACATTTGTATTGGTTGAAGCGACCGGAAAAAAAGCGGACTTTCTCAGGCATGTCGTGGAAGTTTTAGAATTAGATAATGTGACGATTGCAAACGCTCGTGCTGAAGATGTAGGCACGAAGAATGGTGGTTTTCGTGATGCAGCAGATGCCGTGATCGCACGCGCTGTGGGTCCGTTGCAAGTTTTATTGGAATTGACTGTGCCGATGGCAAAAGTTGATGGAATCGTGATTGCAATAAAAGGCGAAAAAGCACAGGAAGAAATTGAACAAGCGCGGAAAGCGTTGCATATTTTACATTGTGAAGTGGAATCTATGGATCGATCGACAACTGGAACTGTTGTCATTATTCGAAAAAAAGAACACACGCCGCAAAAATATCCAAGAGTTCCGGGTGAACCTAAGCGTGATCCAATCGGCGGAAAACAAAAGAAGTGACAGTTACAATCGATCCGATGTTTACTGTGGACGGCCCTCTGAGCCAGTGCTTGACTGGCTGGGAGCCTCGTTCGCAACAGGTGGAGATGGCATCTGCTGTTGCGCATGCTTTAGAAACGAAGCGAACGTTGCTCGTTGAAGCAGGGACAGGTGTTGGAAAATCATTTGGATATCTTGTTCCTGCGATACGAAGAATTCGTGAATATGGAGAGAAAGTTGTCATCGCTACGAACACAATTACGTTGCAGGAACAATTGATGCATAGTGATGCGCCAACATTGCACAAGGCGTTTGGCGGTGGATTTTCGCCGGTTCTTGTGAAGGGTAGAGCAAATTACGTTTCACTCCGAAGGTTGGAACGTGCAAAACAGAGAGCGTCATCTCTGTTGAGTGATGCAAATGCAATCAAATCCTTAGACCAACTAGTGAAGTGGTCAAAAGTGACAACAGATGGATCTAAAGCAACTATGCCAACGTTGCCACGGGGCGATGTTTGGGATTTGGCAAGAAGTGATGCGGGGAATTGTCTTGGGCGAAAGTGTCCGAAACACGAAACATGTTTTTATCAAGAAGCACGCCGAGAAATGGAGCGTGGGAATTTACTTATTTGCAATCATGCTTTGTTTTTTTCTGATTTGGCACTTCGAATGATCGACCGTGGTTTTTTGCCAAGTTATGACCATGTCATTTTGGATGAGGCGCATTCAATTGAAGATGTTGCTTCCGATCACTTTGGTGCTTCGATTTCAGAAGCAAGAGTGGAGTATTTTCTTCGGTCGCTGCTTTCATCTTCACGCAAAGCAAAGTCGGCTGGTTTTTTGCAATCCCTGCAACGTGATGGTGCGGATCCTGAATTGGTTTCTCAATGCATCGAGTGTGTCACGCGTTGCGAGTTTGCTTCGAATGAATTTTTTGATTCGCTAGTTTTGTGGGCTAAGGAAAAAGCCCCTCGGAACGGTCGTGTTTCCTCTCCCGGTGTTGTCGAAAATACGCTTTCAATTCCAATGATCGAATTAGGAAAACACCTTGTTTTGCTGCGAGAATCACTCACAAGTGACGCAGAGGCAGCCGAAGCGGGTGGCTATGGGCAAAGAGCATTGGATATGGGAAAAAGTTGTGCGTTGTTGGTCAACCAAGAAATTTCTGGTTGCGTCTATGCAGTCGAAGGCGTTCCAATGCATGCTTCCAAGGGCAGGCCGCCGAGGTCATCGCTTCGAGCAATGGCGGTTGATATTGCGCCGGTCCTGAAAGAACATTTGTTTGATGCACCCGCGTCGGTCGTGTTAACTTCTGCAACGCTCGCGACTGGAGGTGGTGATTTTTCACTGATGAAGTCCCGCCTTGGTTGTGATGATGTCGATGAGTTACGCCTTGGCAGTCCATTTGATTTCGCACGGCAAATGCGTGCGTGGGTTGATACGACAATGCCTGAACCGTCAAGTATTGAATACACACAGAAACTTGCAGATCGAATTGTTGATCTTGTAGGGAGAACAAACGGTGGCGCCTTTGTTTTGTTTACGAGTTATAAATTACTCAATGAAGTAGCGCAGTTAACATGCTATGAAATTGAAGGCAAGGGAATGACGTTGTTGGAGCATGGTTCCTCTGTGACCAGGACTGTTTTGCTAGAACAATTTCGTTCGAATGAAAACTCTGTTCTTTTCGGGACGGCAAGCTTTTGGCAAGGTGTGGATATTCGCGGAGAAAATTTGCGAAATGTAATTATTACGCGCCTTCCTTTTGAAGTGCCTGATCGACCAATTGTAGAAGCTCGGCAAGAAATTATAAAAGAGGGTGGTGGGAATCCTTTTATGGATGACCAGTTACCAAGGGCGATCATTCGTTTTCGTCAAGGAATTGGCAGACTCATTCGCAGTAGCAATGATCGTGGTGATGTTTCAATTTTGGATTCGAGGGTTGTTCGGAAGTTTTACGGTGGTGCTTTTCTTGCCTCGCTACCTGAAGGCGTTGAGGTTGTTGATTTAGCAGCCGAGGATTGCTTCTAGTAGAATGTCAGCATGACAGTATTTAAAGCTTATGACGTTCGCGCGGTGTATCCAGATCCGCTTTGCGAGAAAACGGCACGAAAAATTGGTTTGGCAACAGGTAGACTCATGCTCGCAGAAGCAGATGGTCCCAAGACGATGGTTGTTGGGCACGACATGCGATTGAGCAGCCCATCACTTGTAGCAGCATTAAAAGATGGATTGCTCGAAGTAGGTTGCGATGTAATTGATGTAGGTTTAGTTGATACGCCTTTTATTGCTTTTGCGGTAAATCATTTGGACGCGATTGGTGGGATTCAAACAACTGCATCACATAATCCTTCGCAATACAACGGGTTTAAAATTTGCAGAGCAAAAGCAAAACCAGTTGGTATGGGCACTGGTTTAGAAAAGATTCAAAAGATGGCAGAGGATACTGATCACCCAACAATTGCTGTTGTCAGCGGGACAGAAAAATCAATTGATTTGTGGGATGCATACAGAGAGCATGTGTTCACGTATCTTGATCCTAAAATACAGAGTGGCGAGATAACTATTCGTGCAGCAGTAGACGCATCAAATGGCATGGCTGGAACGATGGTTCCGAGGTTATTCAGCGATGTCAAAGGGCTTGAACTGGTTGAAATCAACTTTGAAAATGACAAAGGTACATTTGTTCATGAACCAAATCCACTTGTTGATGCTAACTTGCAGCAGACAATTGACGCTGTGAAAGAACATGATTGCCATCTAGGTATTTGTTTTGATGGTGATGCTGACAGATGTATGGTTGTTGATGAGAGAGGCAATATTGTTGGATGTGATTTAATCACTGCTTGGCTTGCGCCGAAGTTTTTAGAAAATGAGGAATCCGGATCAATTGTGTATGACCTTCGTTCTAGCCATGCAGTTGCAAAAGCAATCGAAGCAGCGGGCGGTTCTTCGGTTCGAAGCCGCGTTGGTCATGTGTTTATGAAACAAGCAATGGCAGAACATGATGCACCATTTGGTGGCGAGCTCTCAGGTCATTTTTATTTCCGAGACAATTTTTATGCAGACAGCGGCGCGATGGCGTTTGCAGCAGTCGTGACTGCACTTGCAAATAGTGATCTCTCAATGAGTGAACAAATTACGCCACACCAACAACTTGCACAAAGTGGTGAGATCAATTTTGAGGCTGACGACAAAGATGCAGCAATGTCGATGCTTGTTGCTGCATTTCCAGATGCAATCGTTGATCGACTCGACGGCGTGACTGTTGATTGCGGCGGTTGGTGGTGCAATGTGCGAGCGTCAAATACCGAGCCACTCCTTCGGCTTAACCTCGAAGCCGCAACTCCAGAAAACGTTGCCGCCCGTGTCGCTGAAGTTTCCCCACTCCTTGGCCTACGCGTCGACCATTAAACAACCCCGCGGGTCGTTTAATGGTCAAAATTGAGAAACAACCCCGCGGGTCGTTTAAATATATTATTTATTTTCAAGAAAAAAGGCAGTTTATTTGGGAGTTGCCAAAAACCTTGGAATAATGACGTGCATGACAAAAAAACGTCCAGATTTTACAGGTCATGTAGTGCATGCTTTGAACAGGCGCGTAGATAGGCAAATTTTGTTTACTTCTGAACAAGATTATTCTGAATTTAGAAATTTATTAGGTCAAGCGATTGCTAAATTTGATCTAAGAATTCTAGAATGGGTTCTCATGCCAAACCATTTTCATCTACTCGCATGGCCCGAGTACAAAACCAAACTTTCTGAATTTATGGGTTGGTTATGTAATACGCATGCTAAAAATTGGAGAGAAGCGACTAGCACAGTCGGGGAGGGTTCCCTCTATCAGGATAGATTTAAAGCGTTTATTGTAAGCCCCGGTCCGCATTTATATAAATTGCGCAATTATCTTTCTATGAATCCTGTGAAAGCGAACCTGGTGCAGGAGCCTTGGCAATGGCGTTGGGGATCATCGCGAAGGGCAAAATATAAATCTTATTCATCTGATATCAAACTACACGAGGGACCGGAGCCGCACCACCGAGACTTGTCGGATTTGCTATTTCGAAAAATGAAAATGTCACGCAAAGATCGGCAAAAATTGAAGATATCTCTTGCTCGGGGAGCACCTTTTGGAGATGACAATTGGATTGATTTGATGATACAGGAGCATGGATTAGAGCATACGGCAAGAAAACCTGGAAGGCCAAAGACGATTCCTCAAGTTCTCGTTGCAGATGGCCAGCAACCCTTACTGTAAATAAACAACCCGCGGGGTTGTTTCTATTACTCGACAAATAAACGACCCGCGGGGTTGTTTCTATTACTCGCCGGCGATGGTGCCGTCCCATGGGGATGAAGCCGTTGCGTGGAGTTTCCTTGGAATACGGCCAGCGCGGTACCCGTGGTACCCGGCATCGCAGGCAAGTTTCATCGCAGTTGCCATTTGGACAGGGTCAGTTGCAAGGGCAATACCAGTATTGAGCAAGACGCCATCAGCACCGAGTTCCATTGCAACTGTCACATCGCTTGGCGTGCCAACGCCAGCGTCAACAATAACGGGGTAATTCGGATCGCCCCCATGTTCTGGTTTTTTGAGCAAATCAATACATAACTGAATCGCGCAAGGATTCGCAACCCCGCGACCTGTTCCAATTGGGCTTCCCGCAGGCATGACGCAAGTAGCGCCAGCATCACGTATACGAGTTGCCATAATCGGATCATCGCTTGAATAGCACATTACCGAAAAACCATCGGCAACCAATTCTTTGCACGCTTCTAATGTGCCAACAGGATCAGGCAATAATGTTGTTTTGTCGCCGAGTACTTCAAGTTTTACCCAACTGCTGCCTGCATTTTGTAGTTGTTCGAGAATATCTCTTCCAAGTCTTGCGACCCGTATAGCATCTTCTGCAGTAAAACAACCAGCCGTATTTGGAAGAATTGTGTACTTGTCACAATCGATGAAATCTAAAATTGAGCGACCTTCGCTGTCAACAAGTCGTTCCCTGCGAACAGCAACAGTAACAGCTGAGCACCCGCTCGCATCAAGTGCTGCTTGCATTGTTTCGTAATCAGAATATTTTCCTGTTCCAACAACGAGCCTACTTGTCAAAGTGACATCTTGAAGTTGCAGGGGTGGTATAGCATTGGTTGTTATTGTTGTCATCTCTTTATCCTCCGCCTACAAGTGTGACTATTTCAACCTCGTCACCGTCTTGCAGTTTGTACGAATCTCTTTCTTTATGAGGCACGAGTTTTTTGTTTACTTCCACAGCACACAATTGATTAGATAACTCCATCTGCACGAGTAAGTCGCTCAACAAAACAGTGTCAAATTCAATTTTTTTCCCATTCATAGTAATCACAATAGAATTGTACCGCTAGTGATGCAGGAAAATTGGCTGTGTTGAATTTTCTAACGCGAACCTTGCTGTATCTCCGAGCATTTTGCGGCCTATTCGAGTTCGTTTTGCTGCCCCCATCACCAACAAGTCTGCGTCGCATGATTCCATTGTGTCAAGAATTGCATTCCGAGGCTTCTCTTCAACTCGTTTCTTCGTTGCAGCAAATGTATGAGCGTCGAGATAGGAAGCGGCGTCTCTGAGTAATTCTTCAGGATCGCCATCTTGACCTTTAAAACACGCGACAGTCACTGGCATCGGTTTCCAAATGCCAAGCATGCAAAACGCTTTCATCGCTCTAGCAGAAAGAGCAGATCCTTCGTAGGCAATCATCGCAGAATGAATTGGTCGGTGTACTTCGCTGACTGCAAGCAGTGGACGGAGCCCAGCGCCAATGACATCAAGGACAAGGTGCCCATGATCGTGCAACACGCCGTATTCAAACAAACCTCGTAAACCAATCACAGTGAGATCGTGATAGCGCCAATCAGCAAGTAAACGCTGGGCACTGTCTCCGGATTCTTTGAGCACTCGATTCGATACACCAGCTTCACCGCACGCTTTTTCAAATTGCCCGATCGCCTCTTCGATATGTTCTGTTGCCAATCGCATTCGATGCTCGCCAAGTTCGTGCGCTGCTGCTGCGCCGCCGATTGGAATGGGTCCAACATCGTGCAACCGATCAGGGTCGATCACTGTAACACCAGAGAGTTCTGCATCATGTACTTTTGCAAGTTCGACACCATGTGCAATTGCAGATTGCGTGCATGGTGTTCCACTGAGTGCGACTAGAATTCGTTTGATCATTGCAGGGCCTCCTTAGAGTAGGAAGAAAATCGTAATTAAAAGAAAAATTGGAACCAGTACAGGAATGCTGTATTTGAACATAAATCCAAAGAAAGATGGCATTTCGACGCCTTCCTGTTCAGCAATAGCTTTCACCATAAAGTTCGGTCCATTGCCAATGTACGTCATAGCACCCATAAATACAGAGCCAAGACTAACTGCGATCAGCAACAGAACAGGAACACTCCCGTTGTTTACTGCTAGCATTTCACCCTCTGGAAGTGATTGCGAAAGTTTAAAGAACACAACGTACGTCGGCGCGTTATCAAGAAAACTTGATAAAGTTCCCGTTGACCAAAAGAAATGCCACGGTTGATTCATAGTAGCGGTGATTGTTTTTCCGCTAGCTTCAAGAACAGCGAGTGGTACTTGCATTGCGATGAAAATTCCAGAAAATAATGCTGCAACTTCAAGAATCGCTGCGTATGTAAAGTTGTTTGCTTTGTGTATTGCTTCTGCTGTTGTTTTAAGTGAAAGCACGACGAAAAACAACATGATGAGTTCACGGCAACACGGGAACGGGACCCAGTCGGTACCTACGAATGGTTTGGCGCTATCAACGAGTGCCGCAGTCGCAACGATACCCCCGATCCAAAGAAAGTTGATGCCGCCTTGGAGCCGGAGAGGCTGATGTTTTGATTCGTCGAGCTTGTGATCTTTCGAAGATTCTTTTCTGTACAACATTGAATCCCAAACGAAATACACGACGAGTAAAATTCCGCAAGCAGTCGCCCACATTGGCCACAGCCCAAGTGTCCACATAAACGGAACGCCGCGTAAATAACCAAGGAATAATGGGGGGTCACCAATCGGTAGCAACGTACCCCCAATATTACTCACCAAGAAAATAAAGACTACTATTGTGTGCACTTTGTATTTGCGTTGAGAGTTTGTTTTAAGAAGTGGGCGAATCAATAACATGCTCGCGCCAGTTGTTCCAATAAAACTTGCTATTCCTGCGCCGATTGCAAGGAACGTTGTGTTTACTTTTGGAGATGCTGCCAGGTCGCCGCTGAGATAAATTCCACCACTGATGACATACAAACTAAAAAGTAACACAATGAAAGGGATAAAATCTTTCATGATTGAGTGATCAAGCATCGGACCAATTGACTCGCCGCCCGAAGTGAAGATCATGTATCCAATTGTCGCTGCAGAGCAACACATCGCAATAAAAAAGCGATTGATGTTGTATTCCCACCAGTGTCTTGTAAAGTTAAGAAGTGGGAATACGGCGACTGCACCAAGGATCGCGACAAATGGAAGAATGCCAACGTACCAAAGGTGAGGCATGTGCTGTTCATGGTGAGCGGCATGTCCATCATGATGTCCTGCGAGGAACCATCCGAGCCAGCCAGCAATGCCGAGTGCAATGATGAGCGTAAATATGGCAATCGGGGCTTTTGATTTTTTGTACTGATTTTGTTGCATAATGAATAAGGGGGCACAGAATACCCGCTCTGTCGTGTACAGTGTTGTGATGATCATCTCCCCTTTATTACTTATTACACTTGCCGCACCACTCGGCAGGTTTGTCCAACAAATAGACGGTTTTCTTGAACCTGTACATGCGATCGAATTGCCAACGGGTGGGTTCGCGGTCGCGGATCGGATGGCTGACCAAGTCATCCTTCTTGACAGCGAAGGTAATCGAGTTGGGCTTTTGGAAGGTGCGCATGATGCGCCGATGCATCTTTCTGTTGTCGATGGTGAACTCGTCGTTGATTCTGTTCCAACGCTATTCCCTGCTTGGTCTGGTGTCGAATTGAGAACCCCAGGAGTTGGTGCGAAAACAGATTTTGGTTGGATTGTTCCTGATCGACTTGGGCATGCAATTCACCATTTTGATGAAACAGGAAAATGGATTGGAAAATGGGGGACCCATGCGGTGTTGCCCCACGAAGGAAAAGGAAAATTGCATTATCCAGATTCTGTTTCGCTCACTCGTGATGGGAAACGAATCATTGTTTGCGAAGGATTTGAGGGGCGTATTCAAATTTTTAAACTCGGTGAAGGTGAACTACAAGCACCGCCGCCAATAACAAACATTGCGCACTTTGGAAAGCATATCGATTCGTATGGTGATCTCATTGTTATTGCAGAACCTGAACTCGGTGACATTTATTTGTTTCGCACGGGTTTGGAAGTTCCAATTCAACTCACTCGTTTTGGAGGAGAGGGAGATGCTCCGCATCAATTCAATTGGATAGATGGATTGTGGATTGGCGATGGAGTTGTGAAAGCGATTGGGAATGGTAGTTTGAAGACATTTACATTTGAACATGATCGAGAAAGTAACATGCGTGCGATTCCGGGAATGGTGAAGTTTCAGCAATCTGTTAGTAACCAGTGTTTTGTTGGCCCATTTGATCGTGACAAGGTGATGCCAAGTGCAACAGATATTGCTGTAGCAGCTGATGGAAAGACAATGTGGGCAGTTGATCGTGTTGCCGAATCTGTTCAATTGTTGTCGACAGAAGATTTTGAAATATTGGCAACAATCACTGGTTTCGTTGAACCGCAAGGTATTGCGATTGAAGAAAACGGAAACATTCTTGTTTCTGATATTGGGGCGTCGCATATCAAGCGTTTTTCGCCCGATGGTAAATTGCTCCTTACGTTTGGTGAAAAAGGATTTGATCCACATCAAATGAATAAGCCTGCGGGCATCACTGTATTAGAGGATAAAAAAATCGTTGTCGTGGATTGGGGGAACCATCGGGCGCAAATGTATGCACAAGATGGTACGTGGCTCGTAACTTTTGGTCGGGGTAGATTTTGGACAAACAAAAATGATAAAAAATAGTCTCTTAATACTCCCCTTACTTACTGGCTGTGCAACGGCGAAACATCAAGTTACGAGTAATGCGCAACATTGGGCAGTGTCCTTTACCCCAACGCCGAACGAGATGCCGCTCAACGAAGTGTTTGAGATCACTACTTGGGTGGATGGTGAAGACAAAGTTGATTCTTTGCGTGTCGACGCAGCAATGCCCGCACATGGGCATGGCATGATGACCGATCCAAAAACTACAAAACAGCCTGATGGATCATTTCTCACGACTGGGATGTTGCTTCATATGCCCGGAGATTGGGAAATTTACTTCGATATTCGCTACGAGAGCGATATTATCGAGCGAGCACAGGTTCCATTGTATTTGAAACCCTAAAAAACTAACCGCGGTTAGTTTATTGGGGCAAGGAGGTGATCTGGGGGGAGTGTTCCTGTGAGGGATTTGAGGAACGCAATGAGGTCGGCTTTGCCCTGCGTGTCGAGTTCTAGCGGGACGAGGATTGTTTCTCGGTGGTGGTCAGCAGTTACGAAATTATCAAGAGTGGAGTAATGTTCAACGACATCTTCGAGGGAAGGAAGTTGCCCAGCATGCATGTACGGAGGGGTCTTAGCTACGTTGCGTAAACTTGGTGTTCGAAACGCGCCCCAATCTTCACGGCGGCGAGCGATGTGTTTAGAAATAACTGCGCGTGTACCAAGCCTGTCGTCGCTTTGTTCACTTCCAGCAGTAAACTTTGCTGTTTGTAATTTTTCGATTGCGTCAAATCTACCTGCATCGCGCAACGCGCCGCCGTCAAGTGGTCCTACTCCAACTGTATGGAAGGCGCCATCGGTGAACCACGGTCCAAAATGACATCGTAAACATCCGCCTTCGCCAATAAAAAATTGCAAACCGCGCTGCGCAGATTCACTCATTGCATCTTGCTCGCCGAGTGCAAACCGATCAAAAGGTGAATTGAGCGCTACTAATTTTGTTTGGTATGCAGCAAGGCTTTTTGCTACATTTGCTGCGGTAGCATCAACAGACACATTTTTTGTGTCACCAAAGACTTCTTTCCAGAGTGTTGCGTAGACAGGGTCGGTTGTCATTTTATTTGCAATGTCATTTCGATCAGCACCCATCTCTGCAGGATGTTCAAATGTTTGAATTGGTTGCCCCCACAATGTGTCTGTCCGCCCATCCCAAAAAAACCAGCGTTGATGGGCGGCGTTCAGTACTGTAGGTGTATTCCGCGTAACTGCGGAAATTCCTGTGGAAACCGCTTTACCATCGGTAAAATATAATTCAGGTTTATGGCAAGTTGCACACGAAACTTCACCGTTTGATGAAAACTGTGGATCAAAAAAGATCTGTTGCCCAATCTTCGCTGCTTGTTCATTTTGTTCATACGCGTTTGTTGGATCAGGTTCAATCGCAGGGTTCGCCATTGATTCAATCAGTGTGCGTTGTTCTGGTGTGAACACAGGTGGCAGACAAAATACTGTTATGAGTAAGGGCGCGATCATTGACTGATTTCCTTTATGTTTTCAATAAGCCAAATGCCGAATGCAGATTTTGTGCAGTGCGTAGGCGGTGAAAATGTTCTGCCGTCTTTGCAATACACCGCAGCTGAAATAGTTGGTGCGCCCATCGTTTGTAGTGGATTTGAAACAATTGCATCGACGCCTTTGCGTTCTAATTTTTGTTTGGCGACCTGCTCTAGTGTTTTGGGATCACCGAGAGCAAAGGCAATAATTTTTTGATCGTCCCTTGCATTGTTCGCAGCGCCCGCAACAAGATCTTGTGTTGGGACAAACTCGAGCGTCATTTCTGCTTTACGGTGGATTTTTTCTTGGCTCGGTCCGCCTATTGGTGTGAAGTCTGCAACTGCAGCCGCCATAATGAGATATTTGTGGCTCGGCCAGTGTTGATGGATGAGCGCTTCAAGATCACGCGTGGAAATAAAAGTGTGTGTTTGAAGCCGAGGATGGCAAGTGGGTCTTTGACTGCCTGATCCTAAAAGAAGAGTGGTTTGAAATCCAGCAATTGCCGAAGCGAGGGCAAGTTGGCATCCAAGATGCCCAGAAGAGCGGTTTCCGAGAAACCTGACGGGGTCGATTTGCTCCCTTGTGGCTCCTGCAGTGATAAGAATAGTTGTTGACATTGGGATGAGAGCCTTGCGGTAGGCGTGAATGGCGATCATACTACCTTGTAAGCGGCGTGAAAACTCCGTTCATATCTAAAAAGGTTTTATGGCACGAAAACGAAGAAAAAAATTAGGTGAGATCCTTGTCTCACAAAAAGTTGTGACAAAGGATCAATTCCGCGAGGCATTGAAGGCAGCAGAAGGCACAGCGAAGCGAGTTGGTGAAGTGTTGATTGAACAAGGTGCCTGTAACGAACAGGCTGTCATCAAGGCACTCGCTGAACAATTCGGCATGGATTTTATTCCCCTTGATGGGAGTGAAGGATGTCCAACGCCTGATATGGAACTCATTCCAAATGATGTCATCCAAAAACATGCGATTTTGCCACTGAGCAAAGAGGGCGGTAAATTAAAGTTAATCATTCACGATCCACTTAATTTGGAATTGCTCGACTTGTTGCGGTTTAGACTTAACTGTGAAATTGAACCAGCACTCTCAACAAAATCTGCAATTCAAGCGTTTATTTCTGGTGATTTGGGTGGTTCTGAATCAATGTTTACCGACACTTCTCTCGTTACAGATTCTGTTGACGTGACAGTTGATAGAAGTGTTGATACATCCGTTGACGCTTCAATTGATGTTGACGGTGACCAAGCACCCATTGTCAAACTTGTGACTCGAATGATTACCGAAGCGGTTCGGAATAATACCTCTGATATCCATGTTGAGCCAATGGAAGATCGTGTTGTCTTACGATATCGCATTGACGGTGTTTGTCATGTTCGCGATAACTTGCCAAAGCGAATGCAATCAGCAATTTTGGCAAGATTAAAATTGATGGCTGGTGTAAACATTGCGGAAAAACGTATCCCGCAAGATGGTCGTATTAAGATGGGCATCGATGGCGATCAAATTGACTTTCGTGTGAGTGCATGTCCTGCGTATCATGGCGAGTCGATTGTGTTGCGGATTTTGCGTCCCGACTCTGTTCGAATCGGTTTGAAAAATCTTGGTTTTGAGCAAGCAAATCTTGATCGTTTTAATAAATTGATCCGTAGACCCAACGGTATTCTCCTTGTGACAGGACCAACTGGCTCAGGTAAGACGACAACGTTGTATTCTGCATTGGATGTATTAAACACGCCCGAACGCAAAATTATTACTGCAGAAGATCCAGTTGAATATAGTTTTGCTGGTATCAACCAGTGTCAAATCCGTGATTCGATTGGCTTAACCTTCACCGCTATTCTTCGGGCGATGTTGCGACAAGCACCAAACATTATTCTTGTAGGTGAAATACGTGACCGTGAAGTAGCTGACATTGCAATTCAAGCCGCGTTGACTGGGCACTTGGTTTTCTCAACATTGCACACCAATGACGCACCCTCTGCGATCACGCGTTTGATTGACATGGGTGTGAAACCATACCTTGTTGCAAGTTCAATTCAAGCAATTATGGCGCAACGTCTCACGAGAATCCTTTGCTCAAAATGCAAAAAGATAGATAAGTCGCCGGATAAAAAATTCCTCAAACTTCTTGATATTTCACCAGAAGAAGCAGCAAATGCAGAAATTTGCAAACCAGTTGGTTGCAGCGTTTGTAATAACCGTGGATACAAAGGTCGAAAAGCGATTTTTGAAATGATGGTGATGAACAATGAAACGCGAGAACTTGCATTCAACCGAGCCCCGCTAGGCCAACTTCGTGCTGCTGCAGTTCGTGGTGGCATGACTACGCTTGTTGAGGACGGGAAAATTAAAGTGCTCAGAGGTGATACAACACCTGAAGAAATTGCTAAATTTGCACAGGCAGAGGCGCTTCTTGAAGGTAATGTGGATATTTAATACGGACGGAACCTACATATATGTCAACGATTCAAATAGATAGATTGCTCGACACAGTTGTTCGTACAGGGGCTTCAGACCTTCACTTAACTGTTGGTCGAAAACCTACATTACGCTTGCATGGCGGCTTAAAAAACCTTGACACAAAAGTGCTCGACGGTGATGACTGTGTTGCTTTGATGAAGCAAATTACGCCCGAAAAAGCACAGCAAGAATTACAGGAAGAGGGAAGTTGTGACTTTGGTTTTGCGTTTGGAACGCAAGCACGTTTTCGGGTCGCGATTTTTCGCCAGCGTGGTGACATTACCCTTGTATTGCGTTTGATTCCAAATGAATTGCTGACATTTGAACAGATTGGTTTGCCGAAAATTTTGAAAGAATTGATCCGTAGACCTCGGGGTTTGTTTATTGTGACGGGGCCGACTGGATCGGGAAAGACGACATCGCTTGCGACGATGATCGATTATGTCAATGCCAATCTTGAGCGTCACATTGTAACTGCAGAAGATCCGATTGAATATTATCACTACCACAAAAAATCGATTGTGAATCAGCGTGAAGTTGGCAACGATGTTCCAAGTTTCTCGGAAGCGCTTCGTCGTGTATTGCGTGCTGACCCCGATGTCATTCTCGTTGGGGAAATGCGAGACTTGGAAACAATTGAAGCTGCAATTCAAGCGGCTGAAACCGGTCACTTGGTGTTTGCGACTTTGCATACAACTGGTGCTGCGGGCACAATCAACCGGATTGTTGATGCCTTTCCAACGAACCAGCAAGAACAAGTTCGGGTGCAACTTTCTACCTCCCTCATTTCAGTTCTCTCGCAGGTACTTCTACGAAGAATTGATAAATCTGGCCGTGTTGCTGCCTACGAATTCCTTGTCGTTACGCCAGCTGTCGCGAACCTTATTCGTGAAAATAAGACGTTCCGGATTGACTCCGCTATTCAAACTGGGCGAAAATTTGGCATGCAACTCCTCGACGATCACCTTTGGTCGTTGTATGAACGAGGCATGATTGGAGCCGAGGAAATGATTGATAAGGGCAGAGATTCCAACTCCTTAACCCAAAAGGTTCATAGCACTGGTGGTACAGTGGGCAGGAGTGAGTTAGATGAAGGGTAAGTACAGGACAACTTTGTACTTGATTTTTCGAGAGGTTAAGTGAATAATCTAGGTGGCAAATGTAAAAAGCACTCCTATTGCAGTTGTCAAAGGATGTTTAACATCCAATGATCATAAAAGTGTAGTGGCAGGTACCCGAACGCAATGGGTGTCTACGGAGTAAGAAAACAATGGCACAGGACCGAGTAAAAAAAGCATCATCAAGTAGAAGTGGTTCTACAACAGCAAAGACCGTTGATCCTTCGCAATTAAAGGGTCGTCGCTTCGGTCGTGTATTGACCAAATTAAGAAAACTTAATCGTGAAAAGGTTCATGAAGCACTTCAAGTTCAGAAAGTTGCCCGTAAGAAAGGCGACCGCCGAAAAATTGGTGAAATCATGATAGAGATGGGACTCATTACTGAACATGATGTCCTTCAAGCCCTCGCTGGTCAGGCGGGACTACGATTTCTTAGTTTGGAAGTTGATTCAATTCCAGACTCTGCAGTTGAAGCCCTGCCAATGGAGACAGCGACAACCTATGGGATTGCACCCGTTGCCTACGACGAGAAAACAAAAACAATCACCATTGCGCTCAAGACACCAGATAACTTTCGAGCAGTAGATGACCTTCGTTTATTGATGGGCTTCAAAGTGAATGCTGTCGTTGCATTGCCCGAGCAAGTTGATGAAGTGGTCAAGGCAAAGTATTCCTCTGGCGGTCCTTCCATGTCCGACATGATGAATCAACTTGCCGAATCTGATGACCTCTCTCGTTTTGGCGGACGCGGTGACTCAGTAGACCTTGACGATCTTTCATCAGCAGCGGGTGATAATAAAATTGTTCGCTTGCTCAACCTTGTTCTTTTGCAGGCAATTAAAGATAAAGCATCTGATATTCATTTTGAACCATTCGAAGAAGAGTTCAAAATGCGATACCGAATTGATGGTGTGCTCTATGAAATGGTTCCACCACCAATGCACTTAGCAATGCCAATTGTTTCGCGTATTAAGATTATGGCAAATCTAGACATTGCAGAACGCAGGCTTCCGCAAGATGGTCGTATTGAGTTAACAGTCGCAGCCTCGCCAGTTGACCTTCGGGTTTCAGTGCTTCCCACGATGTTTGGTGAATCAGTCGTAATGCGTGTGCTTGACAGATCGAACGTTCAATTAAGTATGGACAAGATTGGTTTGCGTGCAGCAGATTACGACAAAATGGCTGATGTTATTAAGCGCCCTAATGGCATTGTTGTTGTGACAGGTCCTACAGGTTCAGGTAAAACTACTACGCTGTACTCTGCACTGAATGAACTCAACGATCCAGAGACAAAAATTCTTACCGCAGAAGATCCTGTTGAATATGATATTGATGGGTTGATTCAATGCCAAGTGAATACCGATCAAAAATTAACCTTTGCAAAATTGCTTCGTTCATTCTTGCGTCAAGACCCCGACGTGATTCTCGTTGGTGAAATTCGTGACCTTGAAACAGCGCAGATTGCTGTCCAAGCTTCATTGACTGGTCACTTAGTTTTTACAACAGTCCACACAAATGATGCACCCTCTACAATTCTTCGCCTCGTTGATTTAGGTGTTGAAAGCTTTTTGATCACTGCAACAGTAGAAGCAATTGTTGCGCAGCGCCTCGTGCGAAGAATTTGCACGAAATGTAAGGAAGAATACGAACCAAGTGATGAAGAATTGCTTGAATTGCAATTGCATCGTGAAGATGTTGCTGGGCGTACTTTCTTTCGAGGCAAAGGGTGTGACTCGTGCAACAACAGTGGATACAGTGGACGTTTGGCATTATTTGAGATCATGGAGTTTGACGATTCACTCCGTGAATTGATCCTTTCTCAAGCGTCTACTGCCGTGATCCGCGTTGAAGCGCAAAAACGTGGTATGCGATCCCTTCGAGAGTGCGGGATGCTCTCTATTTTTGACGGACAAACAACTATTGACGAAGTGGTTCGCGAAACCATTTCAAATGATTAATGAATTGGAGCCTGACACATGCCTACGTATGTCTATGAAGCGCTGAACGCAGCGGGAAAAACAGAAAAAGGCCGCATCGAAGCCGGTTCGAGTGACGAAGCAATTTCTTCAATTCGGCAGCAAGGCTTCTTTCCCACTTCTGTTCGAGAAGATTCGGTCGGTGGTGGTAGTGGTGGTGGTGAAAAAAAAGAAAAGAAAGCGAAAAAAGACAAGAAGAAAAAAGGAATGTCGATTTCTTTTGGGAAGGTAAAAACAAAAAACTTATGCCAATTTACAAGACAACTTTCTACGCTTCAAGATGCTGGTCTTCCTCTTTTGCGATCGTTGCAAATTCTTGAACAACAGCAAAAACCGGGTAAACTAAAATCTATCCTATTAGAAGTTGTTGAAGATGTTGAATCAGGCAGTAGCCTTTCAGATTCGATGAGTAAGCACCCCAAGGCGTTCGACCGTCTCTACTCAAAGATGGTTGCTGCTGGTGAAATCGGCGGCGTGCTCGATGTCATTTTGCAACGTCTTGCAAATTTTATGGAAAAAGCAGAACGGTTGAAGGCAAGAATTAAAGGCGCAATGATCTATCCGATTTGTGTCATCGTTGTAGCAGTGTTGATTGTGACTGGCATTATGTATTTTGTTATCCCAAAGTTTGAAGATATTTTTAATGACTTTGAAGTTGAATTGCCTGGATTGACCCTTTGGCTAATCGAAACAAGTTTGTGGGTAGCGGGAACACCAAAAGAAGGGACGCAGGCTATTCCTGGATTTATTTGGATCGTGACTTCTCCGTTCTTAATTTTCTTCTTCTTAAAGTTAATCCGCAGAACTGGTCCGGGTCGAGCTGCTACTGACATTATTCGAATGAAAGTTCCAGTCATCGGTCCACTCGTCATGAAAACATCTGTAGCGAGATTTACTAGAACCCTTGGCACGCTTGTTGCGGCAGGTGTTCCTATTCTTGAAGCGGTGCTGATTACAAGAGATACTTCGGGCAATTATGTGTATGAAAAAGCGCTTACTGATGTGCATGACTCAATCCGTGAAGGTGAAACAGTCGCCGACCCTTTGCGTGAAGCGAAGGTGTGTGACTCAATCGTCGTCAATATGATCGAAGTTGGCGAGGAGACTGGCGATCTCGATGTCATGTTGATTAAAATTGCTGACAACTACGATGAAGAAGTTGATGTTGCCGTTACAGCCATGTTGAGTTTGCTTGAACCTGCATTGGTTGTTGTCCTTGGTGGCATTGTCGGTACCATCGTTCTCGCACTCTTTATGCCACTTGTGAAGATGATCGAATCGGTATCACAGGATTAGACAAACAGTGCATCAACGTCGATCCAATTTGCTTTCTGCTTTTACACTCATCGAGATGTTAATGGTCATTGTGATCATCGTGATCTTGGTTGCTGTGCTCGTTGTCGCAACTAGTGCTGCAAGAACGGCAGCTAAGCGAGCAGAAACACGATCCCGCATGACAGCAATGGCGCAAGGAATGACTGCCTTTAAAAATGATATTGGCTATTACCCGCCAATTTTGAATGACAGCCGTGGGCTCGCGAACTTTCCTAATTATCCTCCAATTGGCATGCAGGGCAACGAGCAATCGAGTTACCGAGGAACTGCGCAGCATTGGTATTCTATTACTTCACCCGCTGAATACTTGCTTGGCTACGGCGGGCGTGATGAGGATGGCTACGGTTCATATCGAGTTCTCGGTGGTCCCATTCAAAACAGAGACGAATCACCAGCACTCGGTATTCGTCATCCCGCGATGGACGGTGTTTGGGGCGCGACAGATCGTTGTGCATTTCCAGATTGGGGTTGCGATCGAGGAACATGGGATTTCGAAGATCGTGGGTACGCAATTGCTGCTGGTGGTAAAACTTACGGACCTTATATTGAAGTAAAAAATGAACAAATGCTTGGAAGAATTGTCCTTGGCCCTGACAGGGATGGTGATGGAGCACCCGATGCTACACTTGATCCACTAACAGGTCAGCCGATTGTGCACTATCCGGGGGATCCTGATTATTCGACGGATAACCAAGAAAATCCGATGGTGCTTGTAGACTCATGGGGATCACCTATCCGCTACTATCGGCAAGTCTATCCATTTAAAAATCAATTCCCTCAAACGGACGAAGTTGACCGAGAAATTGAATCAGGCATTTCACGAATCTATCCTCCCGGCTCTGATTTTGCGCGCCCAACACTCAGCGACTACATTGTCTTACGTCCTTTCAATTTGCCAAGTAGCCCAGTAAATGCAAGTTTTGGTGATTACAACGAAGCGTATGGGAATGGAGACCCTTCTACAACACTTGAATTGCAAACAGGAAACATTGCTTTTTTCTCCGCAGGCGCAGATAAGCAATTAAATACTCGAATACGGGCGGACGTTTTTGGTTTGCCTGGAAATGATAGTGATGACGCAACTGATGAATTTAACGCTGACAACATAGTGGAGATTGGTCCATGACAAAAGAAACGCGCGGTTTTACTTTGATCGAAATGATGATTGTGATTGCAATCATTGTGTTACTTGCAGGGTTGACGCTTGGTATTTCTAACAAAGTGCTTCGTGGCAGCGAGATAAGAAAAACCAAAGATGCTATTACTCTTCTTGACACAGCTATTTCTGAATGGGAAACAGAAATGGGTCGATCAATGACGTTCGCATCTGTAGGTTCAGTTGGTGGCACGTACGACATTGAAAATGATGGCATACTTGGTATTCCATCTTTTAATGCAAGTGTTGATCAATCTGATATGACCGAAGCAATGGATTACCGTGCAGAACAGCTTTGGATATTACTCATAGAACTTGAAGCAAGTAAAAATATACTTGCAAAGATTCACCCTGACTTGATAGAGGAAGATGAACACGGTGCTCGCGTTGTTGATGCTTGGGGTTTTCCTATAGGAATAGTTTTTCCTTGCGGCGACTTTGAAGATTCTGGGTTGATCACCCTTGCGGAAGACGAATCGGGTGATTTAACCATACGCGATCAAGCAGAAGATGGGCTTGGTTCATGTTTGAATAAACGCTCATATTTAGTCTCTGCGGGTCCCGATGGTCTGTGGGGATATCGGTACCAAGCAAATCCATATTCAAGAGATGATGACACATGGAATGCAACGTTGGATAACGTAACGTCGTACGAGCCGTTTGTTGTGGAGGATGCGCGTTGAGTAGAATGCCGTCCAATCTGAAGCGTGGTTTTACGCTTGTTGAATTAGTCGTTGTGATTATTATTATTGCGATAATCGCAGGTTTTTCTGCCATGGCGTATGTCAAAGTTGCGAAAAATATGCGACTTTCAACTGCGAAGAACACGATCATCGCAGCTCTCGATAACGCTCGCGCGTTTGCAATAAAAAACAATCGATATGTGATTACAGTTTTTCGACCTAAGTTATCAGGTGATGGCAGTGAGCAGTATTACGAATGCGTGGTAGCAGAGTGGTTTGGTGATTCGCAGAACGCTGGTGATTGGACATACGACCGCTTTGTTCCTATCGATGGGCAGAAACCAAAAAATCTCCCAATTGGAATTGGCGTAGCTGCACCTGGAATTGCATTGAATGCAGATCATATTTGGTGGGTATGTACGTACTTGCCATCAAATGCAGTTGTCAAAAATATATCGTTGATGGGCGAAATGGTTGGCATTCTTTATAACCCTGAAGGTCGCGTAGTAGTACGTAACTCTGAAAGTGGTAGCGATCGTATCTGGGTTGATTTCGATAGAGATGGAATTCAAACTATCGATCTTGCATTACGAAACGATGATGAATTTGATCCTATTTTTGTTGATTGGACACAACCTGTTAACGACCTTCCTAGTGGAGCCTATTTTGATGTGGAGGCTCCTGAAAGTGAGACCTACATTGGGCTAGCTAATTTGCTTTCAATTTTTGACTATGATGCTTTCCGTGAAAAATGGGGCGCTACTCGAACTAACTACCCAAACTTTACAGATATTGCACGATCGGATTGGGAACGTAATCCTAGCAACGGTACTGTTGACAAGTACGACCGTGATTGGCATTTTACCGATTTTATAAATAACACAACAGATCGAATTCAATTTAATAGGTATAGCGGGGTTCCTGAAAAATGATTCGTCCTAGAAAAATAATTAACCGTAAACCACAAGGTTTTTCTTTGATCGAACTGTTGCTCGCCATTTTTATTCTTGGCATTGGAATTATTAGCATCGCGGCACTCTTGCCTGCGGGGATTCGGCAACAACAACGTGCCGCCGATGATCTTCTTGGTCCTATTGTTGCAAACAATGCAATGACGTTGCTTCGTTCCAAACTTAAGCCAGATGATTTCGGATATTGCGAAGTGTTTGATCCTATTAATTGGTCACCAGATTTATGCGATTTTAATGTTGGTACTCCAAGTGGTAATTCAAATCATTGGAGAACAATTTGTGGCGATTGGATGTGGCGTCGTCCTGCTTTTATTCCTTCAGGATTTGGCGATGCTTCAAACCCAGTTGATGTGACATTGCGTGGCGCAATAGACATTTTTGGTTACCCTGATTCCGACCATATAGCAGAGCGATGGGCTTCATCAACTGACGTCCCAGGAATCCCTTATAACAAAGAAAAATTTCCAAATGAAATCGATGACTCAGGGAACCCGCTTGCCGATCGCCCCCCTGTAATCCGTATAACTGCTTCTGAACGTCAATACCCAATGTGGGATGGTGATCCACGAGTAAATACGCTTGAAGGATATGATCCTACTTCTCGTGATGGCGGTAAATATTATTGGGACTGTATGTTCCGCAGGTATGAACAAAGAATTCTTGTCGCAATATTCGTGTATAGAATTGTTGATTCAAATGAAACAGGACCATACATAGTAGACACTACGAATTGGCAAACACCGCAGTTACCGTTTTATCGTTCTCTTATTGATAGTTCTACTGGATCATGGGATGCAACAACGAATGTTCTTGCAGGAACAGATGCAGACAATCCAAACGAACCGAACAACCATTGGCAAGCAGTGGGCCAGTGGATTGTGGATCAAAATGGACACATCCACCGAGTACAGCGAGGTCGAAGAAGACTCTCGGATGAAGAAGTGAAACTCATCTCAGCTCCAGCAAGTGTGATGGTCTCTCCTTCAGTAAATGATGCAAGTGTGGCCGCTCCAACGAATGTGAATTGGTGGGAAGGCGCACTGCAAAATCCGCCCGTTATCCCAACAGGTTCTTTTGGGGGCATGGTAGAAGAAGGTGTTGTCACAGATATTTGGTATTTGCCAACAAGTGATTCCTTGAATCGTACAATTGTCCCTATATTTGCAATGGTGGAGGAACTCTAATGTCTACTGTTCTTGAAAGGTTCAGAAATAGTTTACGAGTTGGGTTCACGTTAATGGAACTTATGGTTTCAATCGTCGTACTACTAGCAATTATGATTGCAGTTTCAAGAATATTTAGCGTGACGAGCAAGGTTGCTGCTATTGGTGCCGCTACAACGAGTACGCTTCAGCAGGCTATTGCTATCGAACAACAATTGCGAGAAGATATTGCAAAGATTTCTCCAGAAGGGTTCTTTGCAATTCGAAGTGTTGCTGTTGCGAATAACGTCCGTAGTGAATACGACCTCTTAGATCCTTCGCAAGATGCTTCTGCAATTGTGCGATGTGACCAATTGATTTTCCTCACCGAAGCTGTCGCGAGCCCAATGGTTTTTAATGGTGCTTCACCAGGGACAAATGGCGGCACTAATTTTGCAGGACAAGGATGTTCTGCGATGGTGTATTACGGACATGGGCTGCAGTTTCCTCGATTAGACGGTATTGCTGAGGATGAATATGGCACGCCTACGTCGAACCAATCGGCGGATCCCGTTCTCTTTCCTTCTAGCACGCAGCAAGTGGTTACCCCATGGTACGAGGGAATGGTCTCTTTTCAATCAAGAATCTATTCTGATGGTCAAGCTGAACGATTTGATATCGTTGATGGCGAAGGCGGTTTTGCAGGGGGCACGCAGCCAAACCCAACCGATTGGATTTTATGCAGGCAACTTGTTGTCCTCGCAGATGATGATGATAATTCTCCACGAGATACAAGTAAGACGATTTACCTTTCGTCTGGCACCTATTCTCCTGGCGCGCTTGCTGCACGCAGTATATTTCCATGGGACCCACGTGTCGAAGCAGGTGAAACTATTCCTCAAATCCAGCACAGCAGAGTGGACACTGCTGCAACCCACTTAGCGGATATTCGCGAATCCGTTCTTCAGTGGGAAGAAGGGTCTAGTTCTTCTGAAGATCGTGTCTGGCAGGGAGCATTTTTAGGAAACACGAATCAAGTTCCCGACAATGTAGATCAACAAGAACTGATTGCAAGTCTTATGTATTGGCCGAGAGTAGAACCAATTCCACCAACGTTGGACAGGGCAGATCAGGCGATGCGAGTTGCAGCAATTGCGCAAGGGTGCGTCACGTTTCAAGTTGAATGGACGTATGACGAGGGTGTTGGTGAAGCAATTGATACAAGCGGGCAGTGGTTTCCTGGCTTTAATTATGCAAATCAGTGGCAGCAACCGTGGTGGGGTGGTTCCACACGAGATGATGAATATGATTACTCAATTGAGTTCTCTACACTCCAAGATTTTTATAATCAAGCGACAGGTAATCCTTGGGATGGGATACACACCCAAGATGACCCGTTTGCAACCCACGATACAGATATTGCAGACGATGATGCGGAATTTGCAGACATTGCAGCGTGGTCGATTGACCCTTGGTTTATAGAGCGAACTTTCGTGGATGGTGAGGGCTCCTCCCTCGCACCCGTTCCCACTGTTGAGGGGATAGACGATGATGGCGTGAATGAATATTGGGCGATCTTTGGATATAACAACGCAGATCCATTTCTCGAAAATGGTTTAGATTTTGTGAATGAATATTCTGCGAATCCGAATGTAGATGATGGAGCAGTAGAAGATGGTGGGTGGGACAACGGTGATCAGGCAGGTAATGTCGTGTGGCGATACACCCCAAGACCAACGGCTATTAAGGTAACGCTTCGATTACAAGATCCAGATAATCGACTTGGTGCTGGGTGGACATATCAATTTGTCGTCAATATACCGGAGCGCGAATAATGAACATGAAACAAATACACAATCCGCTTCGCCGTGCAAACGCTTTGATTTTAGTTGTTGGTGTTTTGGTTCTTCTCGTACTCGTCACAACAGCGTTCTTGACACGCACGCAAGGTACGCGTGTGACTGCAAAAGCACAACGTATCGCGGCTGCGAGGAGTAACAGTGCAAGGTTTATTGGGCAAGCAATCGCAGATGATATTGCCCTTGCGCTTTTCGTCAAACCTGAAATTCCTACAGGTGGCGCTCCGCAAGGGAGTGCAAATAATCGAAGACGTTTGCCAGATATTGGTGAGACTCGTTGGACGCACGATCCAAATAATCCATATAACTTTGCTCCATACGCAGTCATTCCTTGGACGAATCCACCAGACGATTACAATAGGGTTGATGATAATGGCAGTGGTTTCTTTGATGATAACGTCGGACCTGATAATCCTCTTGGTGGTCCATCATTTGGTGATGCACGTTGGCTGCGTGACACGGAGCCACAGCGAGCAGATTTACGAGTGGATGTTGCCACTGAGGATCTCCCAGATGAGTGGAATGACGTTGATGGTACACCTGACACCTTTACGCATTGGCGTCATTTGACGAACCTCTCACAAAGCACGAATGCATGGAGACCTGTACGCAATATTTCAGATATTGGCGGCGATGGCGTGATGACAGATCTCGATGTACCAGTTGAGCAGTGGCCCTCGTGGCGCCCAACTGTTGGGGGGCAACTGCCTGCCGAAGTCGGGCTCGGTTTTGATTTGCCAATTAGCGATGGCAATGTATTAGATAACAATGGTGACTTTTGGACTCGTTGGTACAATTGGTACAGTTTAGATGGCTGGGTAAATGCACAATCTAATAGTGAACTACTACCAATCAACTTCTTGAATTTAAGTGATCTAGATAATGACGGGGTCCAGCATGAACAGGGTGAACGGCCGATGGATGCCTTCGAAGATGGGACTCCACGGTGGATGGTAGAACGAACGCTGACAGACTCTGATGGCGACGGCTTTACAGATTCTATTTGGCACTTGTCACCGTATGAAGCAGGCTCGGACATTCGTCAAATTGTTGGTATTTCTATTACTGATAACTCTGGAAAAGTAAATTTTAACGTTGGGTCACGGTTTCATCGTGTTGATGTTTCTAGCTCAGGCATTACTGCATCAATGCCACAAAGAGGCGAGGGGATGCCAAGTACGAGTCAGCCGATGGTAGCCCTTGGCGGGGAAGGGACTAGAGGTCATACACCTGCCGACATCGCTCTTGTTGCACAAAACGATGTCTACAGCGAAACAGATTCAAATTGGAAAGTAGGCTTTCTTGATACACCTGCTAACGCACCAGATTGGATCACATACGGTGAACTTGATGACCCCAATGACCCAAGAGTTGTCGTGGCTTGGGATACGGACCGTTGGCAAGACCAAGAGTATGCATCAATCCTTGATGAAGTTGGAGCGCAGGTCAGTGGCTCGACTTCGAATGATATTTTTTACGATACAACTGCGAATCCATTTGCTGATTTGAATGATCCATGGGATAACATTACTTCTCTGTATGGTCGCCGCTGGTATTGGCAACTCGTAGGCAGAAATCCACTCAACGCGAGACGTGGATTTAGACCCTACAACCTCTCTGATGAAATAGAACTCAGAATTAACGAGGGGAATAACTACCAATTTATTGGAAGCCGATTCGAAAATAGTATTAACAGAGTGAATGCCAATGGCGATGTAGGTCAGCAATTCATTCGCAGTGATTACACCAAAGCTCACGAAGCAAGTGAGCTGCGTGATCAACTCACAAATTCGCAACTTGTTTTCGATAATCGACGCAAGATGACTTTGTTTAGTGGTGTAAGAAATGATCTGCTTCCACCATGGCTTCGATGGGAAGATCGGTTTGCCAATCGCTTTGACCCAGATCTCTCAGAGGGTGATTTGCCAAGTGGTGATGATGGTGATCCCTTAGACATAAGTGCATACTATTCCTACGCAGCACCAACAAATGTTTGGGGGCAAATGTTCCCGCTCAAGGTTGTATACGAAGCCGTGCAAGCTGCATCTGATTCGCCTCCTGGTCAAGAGCAAGAGGCATTCTTAGATGTTGCAAACAAGTGGAGAGAACAAGCAACAACCAAAGTGGATTTGCGAGAATATTTTGGCACTTTTGCATTTGGAGATCCATGGTGGGAATCTTACGCCGATGGCACATTAACATTTTCTGAAAGAGCCCCTTTGGCACTATTGCTTGCAATGACAGATTCTCAAGAATCAGGAACTACGAGTATGTTCGACGGTTCTGAAACTGGAGTTTGGAATGGATATGGTCGTACAGTTGCTGGAGAAATGGATGGTACGTCCATCCAAAGTAATGGTGATTTACAAGATCCCTATCAGCAAACGAGGTTAATGGCTGCAGGACTCGCCTCTAATATGATGGCATACAAAGATACAGATGACGCATGGCGAGATCATTCCCTGTTGCCATTTAATCCAAACGGGTCCTTTGCAAGGTCTAGTTTGCCTTTGAGTTCTGCAGTGACTCCTCCTGTCCTTGGCAGGCAGCGTGATCATGATCAGAATGCTCTACCAATAATCGGAACAAATTTTTCAAACGACGCAGGTGGTTCAGTCCAAATGCTCGGGCTCGAAGCGCAGCCATTTATACTTGAAACATTCATTGCGCACGTCCATGAAGCAAAAGTCCCAGAACCACTTGGCGCATGTTGCTTATCGGGTTGTGATTCTGAAACCATCTGCGAAGAAGTTTCCGAAGAAACATGCCTCTCGCTCCTTGGCGGTTTAGAATTCCATGCAGATTCTTTGTGTGTCGATGTGACTTGCCCCGAACTTGTTTCATGTTGGGCATGTTGTCTACCGGCAGGAAATTGCATTGAAATCGCCAGAGAACATTGCATTACACTTGGTGGTGAATATCATGATGGTGAACTCTGTTGTGAAATTTCTTGTGGGGGTGCATGCTGTTTTGATCTTGATATAGATGATTTACTCGGCTGTGAATTACTTTCAGAAGAGAGTTGTACAGATATGGGCGGTGAATACAAAGGTATAGATTCTGATTGTGTTTCTCTTCCGTGTACTCCAGAAGGGGCATGTTGTTTGCTAAGTGGAAGTTGTATTGATATACGAGAAGCAGGCGAAACCACGTGTCTAGATTTTGGCGGCGTGTTTCAATTGGGAAGATTTTGTATTGATGATCCGTGTGGAGGTGCGTGTTGCCTAGACAGTGGGCAGTGTACAAATGTAACTATTAGCACTTGTTTTGAGCTCAGTGGCACCTATCAGTTGGGTGTAACTTGTGCCGAAGATCCATGCGGCGGGAGTGGCGGAGCATTCGGAGCTTGTTGTCTTGATACAGACGATGATCTTGCAGCTGGTACATCGCTTAATTCTGGCTCTTGTGTATATATCTCTGAAGATTCTTGCTTGAACTTTGACGGTACATATTTTGCGGGTCAAAATTGCTCTGATATCGAATGTTTTGGCGCCTGTTGTTTGCCAAAGGGTGGATGTGAAGACGTTTCGATACGCACGTGCGAGGAACAACTATACGGTACGTTCCAAGGTGCTGGGACAACATGCGATACTGTTACTTGTACTCCTCGCGGAGGGTGTTGTGTGGGGACTGATTGTGTTGATATCACATTTGTAGTCTGTACTGCCCTTGGTGGAACATATTCAGGTGACGATATATTTTGTGACACCGACCCCTGTGGCGGAGCGGTAACACCTGCATTGGGTGGCTGCTGTATTGCAAATAATTCGCCAACTGGTCAGCCAACTGCGGGAATATGTGAAGATTTAACGGCTGCGCAATGCGCAACAGTTGGCGGTACTTTTGCGGGGCTGTCTGTTTTGTGTTCAACTGATCCTTGTGGATCTGGTGCATGTTGTATTACGCATATCCCTGAGATCCCAACTGGGTCGGATCCGCTTGATTTGCCAATTGGCTTTTGTATTGAAGTGGACGCACTGGTCTGTTATGACATGGGTGGCGAGTACAAAGGGGACGGTGAACTTTGCGATTCTGCACCATGTGCTATTGGAGCGTGTTGTATTGGCGAATTCCGTTGCGAAGTAGTGACAGAAGGTTTCTGTACAATGCTCTCAGGTGTTTATCAAGGTGAGGCAACTACATGTGCAGACTGTACTGGATCGCCAGCAGTCATTGGATCATGTTGTTTGATTGCAACTGGCGAATGTCTTGAAATTTCTCTCGTTCACTGTGAGCAACTTACAAAACTTTCTGGTGTTCCTGTGGAAGATACACAGTGGACGGAAGGCGTTTCGTGTTCGGTTGGTTTATGTACAGATCCTACGGTTGGTGCATGTTGTTTGCCGGCGAGCACATGTGTAACCCTGATCGAAGAAACATGTATGTTGTATGGTGGCGTGTATAGGGGTGACGGGCTAGATTGCACAGAGGAGGTGTGTAATTCGACAGGCGCCTGTTGCCTTGGAAGTGGAAGTTGTATCGATGTATTTTCTGAAGCAGAGTGCGTAACACTCGGCGGTGATTATTTAGGTGCCTCAACGGACTGTGCAAGCATCGCTTGTACAACTGGATCTTGCTGCTTACCAAATGGTGATTGTATGGATGTGTGGACTGAAGAATACTGCGAATCTGTGTTTGAAGGCGAATACAATTCTGGAACATTCTGTGCAGAGGCTCCATGCCTCATAACAGGCGCATGTTGCCTTGGGAGTGGTAGTTGTATCAACATGACATCAACTGTGGATTCAAATGGAGATAATATGCAAACTGCTTCCTCAGAATGCCATGATATAGGTGGCTCGTACTTTGATGGCGTCTTGTGTGGTGCAATCGAGTGCGGTGGCGCATGCTGTTTTACTGCTGGTGATGATGAGGCTTTGTTCTGTGAAGAAATTACACGGCACATTTGTGAAACTGATTTGCTTGGTTCGTTCCAAGGCTATGGTTCTGAATGTTCGGGTGAACCATGTTGTGATGTATTTGAGGGCGCCTGTTGCCTAGCAAGCGCTTGTTACGAAGTTACAGAAGATATATGCGATGACTTAGCAGGCATCTTTGGTGGTATCAGCTCAAGCTGTGAAGATGGTTCTTGTAGCACGCAAGCGTGTTGTTTGCCCGATGGGAACTGTGAAAATATTTTATCTAGCACTTGTTTAAGCTTGGGTGGTTCAATCGATGGTGGTTCTTGTGTAGAGGGAACCTGCGGAGATGTTCCTGATTCATCAGAAGTTGGAGCTTGCTGCATAAGCGATCTGCAACTCTGCGAAACTGTAAGAAGTTCTACTTGTCTGGACCTTGGCGGAGCATTTATTGGTTCAGATACAACTTGCTTTGACTCAAATTGCCCTGCAGTTTTTGAAGGCGCATGCTGTCTGGGGTTAGAAGGTTGTGTGACAATTCCTCAATCTGTATGTGCACTCATTGCAGGAACATACCAAGGCGATTCGACGAGTTGCTGTGAAGGAATTTGCGATACGGGCGCGTGTTGTTTGCCAACAGGTGAGTGTGAAGTGACACCATTAAACTTGTGTGACAATCTCGCTGGGAGTTATCAAGGTGATGGAACACTCTGCAGTACCGATCCATGTCTTGATGTTATTGAAAGTGCTTGTTGTCTTCAAGATAATTATTGTGTCACAATCACTGAAGAAGCATGTATTGATAAAGCAGGGACGTATCAAGGCGATGGAACCACGTGTGGCGCTGCCCCTTGTACAGTCGGTGCGTGTTGCTTACTTGATGGAACGTGTGAACAAATGACACTTGCTATGTGCGACGATCTCCTCAGTTCGTATGAAGGGGACGGCGTTGATTGTGACAATGCATCGTGCGCACCAGCGCCTCTTATTCTTGGCCGATGTTGCTTCAACACAGATGAATGTGCAGACATCACACAGGATCAATGTGACTTGATGCTCGGCGTTTGGGACGGCATTACAACTTGCGCAGGAGATCCATGTACTCCAAATATAGAAGGCGCTTGTTGTATTCCGGATGAACCGTGTGTGAATGTTCCGCAAACATCGTGCGTTGATCTTGGCGGTCTGTATCAAGGTGACGGGGTGATGTGTGATACAAGTCCATGTGTAAAAGGTGCATGTTGCATTATTACATTTGAATGTACTGAAGTATCACCATTTACATGCAGTGAACTTGGCGGTGAATACAGTGGAGACGGAACTCTGTGTGTTGATGGGCATTGCTGTTGCGTTGGCGGAGCGAGTGTCCCCGGTCGTCCTGATGGAGCATGCTGTTTGGGTATAGGGGAGTGTGTCGAAGTGACAGAGCCATCCTGTTTATTACTTGCAGGATTCTATCAAGGCGATGATTCGTTATGTGATGCAACCAATTGCATTGTAGGAGCGTGTTGTTTAGATAGTTCTAGTTGTATGGAAGTTACTGAACTATTTTGTGTTGCAAGTGGTGGCATTCAGTACTGGGGCGATGACACATTGTGCAGCGATTGCGATAACCAATGTGTTATCGAGGTGGGGGCATGTTGCTTGCCAACAGGACAATGCAAAGAAGTTGATGAAACTTCTTGTAATGATTTGCAAGGTCAATATTGGGGTGATGGAACGAATTGCGACCCTTCCCCTTGTGGACTTGGTTCGTGTTGCGTCTCTAGTGGAAGTTGTTTGATGGTTGTTGATGGTGACGCGTGTGGCTTGATCAATGGTACGTATCAAGGCGACGGTACTGTGTGTACTTCTACAACGTGTGAGCCGTTTTATCTTGTCACTCCTGACACAGATGAATGTCCGCAAGAAACTGTCGCCGTTGTGCAACTCGCCAATCCGTTTGATCGCGTCATTGACCTTTCAGATTACACAGTTGAGTTTTTTGGACAGAGACTAGATTTAAGTTTCTTGGTTTCAACAAACCAACAATTTTTATACCCGTCAACGCCAGAAAATCCTGCGACGTTAATCTTGTATGCAATGACAGATGAAGAAACTATTACAATTCCAAAAGAAGAATTTGCCCCAATTGCGAATCCGCAATTTAGAATTGATTGGTTGGATTTCTTAGACCTCGATGTTGCTGATCATCCCGCAGGCGCGGCAGGTTCTATCATTGCAGAAGTTCCTGAAGGGGATTGGAGTACGCAGCGTGAATGGTATGACGCACTTTCTGATGAAGCGCAACATGCAGTCGCGCTTTACAAGACAGATGTTGACCAACTGGTTTTAATTGACCGGTTAGACAGACCGGATGAGTTCAATAGTTTTACTAAACGTGTCGTTGATGATATGGAAGATGAGTGGGATAAAGTCGACAAAGACGATGATGCAGATGATGGATTCATCGATACTGAAATCCTTGTAACTGATCCTGATAATCCACATGATGTTCTCTTTGTGCAGTGGGATCGCGCTACAAGAGCGTGGGGCGTAGATGTACCCGACATGTACGGTTGGCACAATGGTACGTATGACAGCTGGGAACGTAATCCACGATTTGTGTTCTCAGCTCGTGATCACATACGATCACTGGATCTGCTACCTGTTATGAATACAGCCGAAACAGATCCAAATATAGATCACACTTCCGTGTTTGAATGGAAATGGGAGTTAGCAACACCCGAAGATCCTGATGATATGAACGGCGATGGTAATCCAGACAGTGGCGACGATGATATGGTCGCCGATGATCCTGATCCATGGTTTACAGTTGAAACATGGTCTCCCCGTGGAGACAACGAGATTATCAATGATGGGCTTATTGCTGGCGGCTTGAGGAATCGAAAACCAACGTACTTCGATATGAACTATCAAGAGAATGCTCTATTCCCAGATAAGGGATGGTATGGACAATCTCGAAAGGAAGCGATTCACGACCCAACTGATGGCACTTGGGCACCTCACGAATATGCTGAGGACGGAACTTTTGCTGCTAACCCTGCGTTCCTAGATTTTGAATTTGATCCTTTTGATGCAGATGCTGCGGACGGCATTGGTGAAAACGAAGCATTGTTTGAAGATACTGATCTTGATGAAGATGGTTTCGTAGTCGGAGATGGTGTTGAGGGCGAAGCCGAGCGAGATATGGCATTTCCATTCTCGATGCAGATGTTGCAAAAAGATGACGACTTTGAGCAGGTTGGCGAAGTGCTCAACTGCTGGCTCTTTGGGCACATGATTGAAAGCGATATACTTTTTGACCAAGCACTACCGGATGTTACTTTTAGTTTGAACCGAGGCCCTCTCGACGGAGGCGATATTCATAGCACTGGTACACAAGTCACATTTAGCGAATTTATGTTCCCAAAAATTATTGATAAAGATGGTGATCTTCTTGCTGATGATGAAGATGGTGACGGAAATCCTGATTGGGATTGGTGGGCACCATTGACGGGGATTGCTAGATTCTCTTCCTTAGATGATCTCGATGGTCCTGCAGATATTGACGAAACTCGCACAGAATTCTATGTTGATGCACGCGTGAATAGACTCCGATTTAATCAAGGCGTTGAGGATTTTGAGAATACACTTGATCCAAATGACACGCAACAAATGACATTGCCGATGATGCTAGGTGGCACGCAACTAGGTTGGGATGATTCGATCAGTTCGTATCGTGTTGCTGAGTACCCATGGCCGCGTTTGTCAGTTGCAGGCAGAGTGCTTGATACGTTCGTGTGCGATGGTCCAGGTCGGTTAGGTGGAGATTTGCAACCATCAGATACGCAGTGGTTCTCTTTTTATAACGCGAATGGGTTTACAGGAAAATCTACGCCGGGAATGATCAACATTAACACAGCGACAGTTGAAGCGATGCGGGCGCTCCCACACATGAACAAAATTGTCCACGCTACGCAACAATCCGATAGTGGGGGTGCCGTTTCAGGAGATGTGAACCCGCGGTCACTTATTCCTGAATCTATCCTTCAATGGCGAGAAAATGGCAACGGTTTTGCAGATCAAATTGTAGGGACCGGCATTGTTGGTGCTCCTGATTATTCAGATCGTTCGTGGCGCTTAGGGCTCGGTAATGCCTCAATGCTTGAAGAAACACGTGGGTTTGCATCTCCATCGCAAATTGGTATGCTCTCTGCATCACCGTTTGACACCATGGAAACGGAGTATAAACCTGAGTTCGTTGTTGAACCTTGGAGCAGTTCTAATCATCAAGCGATCCGAGGCCCTGCAGCATGGCGTATTGATTATGCTGGCTTAGAACCATTTTCTGAATTTGGCACTTCTAATTCTAATTGGATTGCAGATGGTGTTGGTGCGCCGATCAGCACTGATGTGAATTCACGAAATGTTGTTGATGACAAAGGTGCTCCTGTAGATATTTACGAAGAAGATTCTTTAATTGGTGATCGTGTAAGTGGCGACTCTGAAGAACTAAATATGTTACAAGCGGGTATTTCGAATTTGATCACAACTACAAGTGATGTGTTTACTGTGCACATGCGTATTCGTACGTTCAGGAAAAATTCAGCAACAGGTGTTTGGGATGCAACCGATCTCGACTACATTATTGATGACTCACGCTATGTCATGCTCGTCGATCGTAGCGAGGTAAACACCCCGCAAGACAAGCCAAAGATCTTGTATTTCGAGAAATTGCCGAACTAGATCATCGACATTAAAGTACGTTTTTATGCTCGTCCCGCCACTCTCATCCGCAAAATGACTGGTGGGGCGAGTTTTTTTATTTTAGGGCGATTTTGTTTGCGATTTGAGCAACTGCAGGGTAGGGTGTACGTATAGCTAGAGATATGATTAGTTAAATTTAAATTTAAAATTACGTTCTAAAATATCACAAAAGGAGAATTGATATGCGTGCAGTAAAGATGATGATGGCAGCAGTGATTCTGTGTTGTACAGGGTTCGCAACTGCTCAAGATGGAATGGGCGCTTGTTGTTTTGAACAAGGATGTCAAGTGATGCCCGAAAATGTTTGTGTTCAAGGCGGGGGTGACTGGCAAGGTGCAGGTACAACATGTGTTGACTCATGTGGCGGAAATAATTTCGGCGCATGTTGTTTTAATGGGCAATGTGCTGTCATGGCAGAAGATCTTTGTGTAGCTCAGGGCGGCGATTGGCTTGGTCAAGACACTGCGTGTGAAACTACAACTTGTTCTGGTCCCGCAGCAGGTGCTTGCTGTTTTGAAGGGCAATGCTATGACAACATCCCAGAAGAAGGCTGTATCTTAGAGGGCGGCGATTGGCAAGGCGAGAATACTATGTGTAACGCTGACTCGTGTGGTGGTGGTTCTGGAGAAGGTGCATGCTGCATCGGGGCTGATTGCCACATGTTAACTATGGATCATTGTACGCAAGAAGGCGGCATCTTCCATGGCATGGATTGTGAATCGGTGGAATGCGACGACATTACAGTTGGCGCATGTTGTTTTGACAATGATTGTGTTATGACTGGAATGGAAGAATGTTACATGAATAATGGTGTATGGTTTGGTGGTAGTTGTGCAGACATGCCATGTTCTGGCGGCCAAATTGGTGCTTGCTGCATAGATGATATGTGCTTTGATTTTACGGAAGAACACTGCATCAGCGAAGGTGGCATGTGGTTTCCTACTGGGTGCGATGCAATTGAATGCACAATAAACGATACAGGCGCTTGCTGCGTAGAAGGTTACTGCGAAGAAGTCACTGAAATGATGTGTAACAAAGTTGGTGGCGAATTCTTCGGCGTTGGCTCACATTGCGATCCTTCAATTTGCGGGCAGCCAGAAGATGGCGCATGTTGCATCGACAATGGATGCATCATGATCACTGAAATGCACTGCTTTAATGAAGGCGGCGATTGGCAAGGTGCGGGAGCACTCTGCGAAGATGTTGCATGTGGCGGTGAACCTGTTGAAGGCGCGTGTTGTATCAATGGTGGATGTTTGATGCTTTGGGAAGATGACTGTCTTTCAGTCTCGGGTTCATTCCATGCAAACACGCACTGTGAAATGATCGAGTGTCATGCTGGATGTGATGGCGATGTAAACGGTGACGGTATTGTCAACGTTGATGATATTTTGATTGTCATCGCTGCTTGGGGTCCATGCTTCTAATGTAAAGATAGATTCGTTCTTTGAGAAAGGCGTAGAAGTTCTCCTTCTACGCCTTTCTTGTATCATTCGATGAATGGCAGTATCTCTCCCAAAACACATTGCAATCATTATGGACGGCAATGGCCGCTGGGCAGAGGCGAAAGGACTTCCTCGTAGTACAGGCCACGAAGCGGGCGCACTTTCTGTCAAGAAAATTGTTGAGCGATGCGGAGAACTTGGTGTTGCGTATCTGACGCTCTATTCTTTTTCTACTGAGAACTGGGGACGACCACAAGAAGAAATAGAAGCGTTGATGGCATTGCTTGTCCAAAAGTTAGTTTCTGAAGTTCCAGAGTTAATTGAGAAGGGTGTTTCTCTACGCCATTATGGACGGCGCGATCGTTTCACCCCAGAAGTCATGCAAGCATTAGATGAAGCAATTGCATTGACTTCAAATTGTAATCGTCTTACCCTCGGTCTTGCTCTCGATTATTCAGGACGAAACGAATTGCTTCACGCGGTTGAGCGCCTTGTACAAGATGCTGTTGAAGTGACAGAGGAAAACCTCGAGAAACGTCTGTTTACTTCGGGTGTTCCAGACCCCGATTTGCTCATTCGAACAGCAGGGGAAATGCGTATTTCAAATTTTTTGCTTTGGCAAATTGCATACAGCGAGATATACGTAACCGAGCAGTGCTGGCCAGGCTTCGATGGTGCGTCGCTTGATGTAGCAATTGCCGAGTACGCAAGCCGGAAACGAACCTTTGGTAAAATTCATTAAACAACCCCGCGGGTTGTTTTTTTATATTACCGTTTGCGATCGTTTTGGTCCAACGCTCACGATTGATATCGGAAGATCAAGGTATTCTGAAATGCGATCAAGGTACGCCTGCGCGTTTGCAGGTAGATCACTTGGCGAAGTGACATCATCAATTTCTTCTGACCAGCCAGCCATAGTTTCAAAAATTGGTTTTGCAGTGGCTAGTTTACGAGCATCGGGAATAAACCGATCGCTTGTAGTTCCATCAGGCAATGCATAGCCCACGCACAGTTTAATCTCATCAAAACCACTAAGGACATCTAAGAGCATGCAGGCAATTGAAGTTGTTCCGCAAATCATCGCTGAGTATTTGACTGCAACTAGATCGATCCACCCACATCTCCGGGGGCGCCCGGTCGTTGTGCCGTATTCATTCCCTTTATCGCGAATTTGTTCGCCCACTTCGCCTAACTCTTCACTCGGAAATGGGCCTGCGCCAACCCTTGTTGAGTACGCCTTCATAATGCCAACAACATGGTTGACGTATTTACCCGGAAGCCCCGTACCAGCATGAATGCCAAGTGTCGAGCAGTTAGAACTTGTAACAAAAGGGAACGTGCCGTGGTCAATGTCAAGCAAACAAGCATTAGCACCTTCGAACAGCAAAGATTTTCCGTCTTGAACGCAGTCATGCAATTCATACACTGTGTCAATAATATGCGGCGAAAGTTGCGTGCCGTATTCTGCGTATTCTTCTGCAAGAGCAAGTGGATCAAGCGGGGGTGCATCAACGCCAAGTGCACTCAGTTCGGCGCAGCGAATTGAACAAGTGATTTTCAACTTTTCAAGCAATACATCGTGGTCAAGTAAATCTCCCATTCTAATTGCAGTTGCTCTATGCACTTTGTCCGCATACGCTGGGCCAATTCCGCGTTTTGTTGTGCCAATTGATTGGTCGCCTTTGCCAGCTGCTTGCGAAAGTTTGCGCTCTAGTGCTGCGTCATGTTCTTTGTGATACGGCATCACGACATGCGATCGATCTGAAACTTTTAAGTTGTCCCAAACTTCAATTGACCGGTCCCGAAGCGTATCGATTTCTTTGATTAGTTGTACTGGGTCAACTACAACGCCATTGCCGATGACACAGAGTTTGTCTTTGTATAAAATGCCTGATGGGATCAAGTGCAGTGCGTATCGTTCATCTCCAACTACAACAGTGTGCCCAGCGTTTGCGCCGCCGTTGTAGCGAACAATGACGTCGTGTTTTGCAGTGAGCAAATCTACGATTTTCCCCTTGCCTTCATCACCCCACTGAAGACCAACAATAGCAGTATTTTTATGTGCACTCATCGTGCCCATTCTAGCATTGGGCGTCAATGCCTGCGAATGATCGTCTCGTCATCTTTGACGGAAACCGTAAATTCCACTGGTCCGATCTGCACCACATCCTCATGAATGAGGTCAGCCGCATTGACAGCATTGCCATTGTGAAAAGTTTGGGCATCTGGGTCTCGGTTGAGAAGTTGAATCAAACCATTGACAACTTTGATTTCACAGTGAAGAGGGGCAACAGTTGGGAGCGCGACATGGAGGTCGCAGTTTCTACGCCGACCGATCGTAGTCCGATCCTTCGTCAATTCAAAAGAGCGGATTGTTCCGTCTTGGTTCGTGATGGTGAGTTCAATGCCCATAAGTTTCTCTCAAAAGTCCCTAGAATGTTCTTTGTGCCTTCTGAATCACACAAACCCCGAAACCCCAGAAACCCCAATACCCCCTTAAACCTTCCCCAGTTTACCAAGAACAGTGGGGCATTACAAGAAACATCTCTATTATCAGCTCATAAGACCGCAACTCCTTGGCTTGAAAGCGCTTCTGGCGTTTGTGGATTGTATGTGCACGTTCCGTTTTGCTTCCATAAATGCCATTATTGTGATTTTTTCAGTATTGTTGGTGATGAACGGCAGCAAGAAATGTTTGTAGAGCGGCTTGTTTCCGAGTTTTCCTTGGTTGCTCCATACATAACGCAGCCGATCGATACCATTTTTATAGGCGGCGGGACTCCGACACTATTACATGGACCATTACTCTCGAGCATGTTTGAAGCAATCGCAGCGAATTTTATGTTCACAGATCAGTACGAATGGACAATCGAAGCAAATCCAGAAACGGTAACACCAGAAATTGCGAAGCGTCTTGCAGACGCAGGCGTAAACAGGGCGAGCATCGGCGCTCAAAGTTTTGACACTGATTGCCTTAAAACGCTTGAACGGTGGCACGCTCCAGAAAGTGTTGCAAAAAGTATGAAGTGCCTTCGCAAAGCAGGAATTGAAAATATAAATCTTGATTTAATCTTCGGTATTCCACATCAATCGATGGGAGTATGTAGAAATGACATTCAGCAAACAATAGATCTAGCACCTGACCACATCAGTTCCTATGCCTTGACGTATGAACCCAATACACCGCTATATGTCCGTGAAAAACGTGGAGAAATACAGAAAATTGGCGAAGAACTAGAGTCGAATATGTTTGAAGAAACGATGTCAATATTGACTTCAGAAGGGTACGAGCACTATGAAATCAGCAATTTTGCAAAACCAAAACATAGATGCAAACACAATCTGATGTACTGGAATAATGAATCATGGTGGCCATTTGGACCCGCTGCTGCTGGGCATGTCACAGGTCGTAGATGGCGGAATGTGCCGAGGCTTTCGCAGTACCTTGCAGGTACCACCTTGCCTCCCGTTGAAGATATTGAACTCCTTTCCGAAAATGGACAAGCGGGTGAAACCTTCATGCTAGGGCTTAGATTACGTGCTGGCATTTCAAACGAGCAGGTAGAGCAACTCTTGAATGTGAAACACGGACTTTGGCGGCGAAAGGTTATCGAAGGGTACGTGGCAAACGGATTGCTGACTTGGGATACAAATTTACG
The DNA here is from genome assembly GCA_964474235.1 of uncultured Isosphaeraceae bacterium. Lineage (GTDB taxonomy): Bacteria > Planctomycetota > Phycisphaerae > Phycisphaerales > SM1A02. The sequence goes on along the minus strand of CAYYRP010000010.1, from coordinate 15,513 downwards.
CCTTACTAGCGAGGGAATCATGATCGCTGACTCTATTATTGGGGGCCTTCTCATGGATGAAACCTAGGTGGTCGATACCTGTATGCAGGAGCTCAATGCAAAAAAGTAGTACATTTTCAAACTTACGAAGACGGCTCGCCCCATTCATTCGTCCCCTTCTAGAACATTTTCCACCGCTGCGTTTTATGGCAGTTGCAATATTGAAAATCAAGCAAAAAGGTACGCTTGAACGTTGTGGACTCCAGTTTGAATTGCCAAGTGGAGACTTTGGCGTAACGCTTGAGGCGGAATCTACGGGGGAGTACGAGCCAGTCACAACACACATCATGCAATCGATATTAAAAAAAGGCATGACCTTCGTTGATGTCGGCGCGCATGTCGGACTCTTTGCTTTGCCTGCAGCGAAATGGGTTGGGAACAGTGGTCGTGTTGTAGCCTTTGAGCCACATCCGGCAAATTTTGCAATGTTGTCTCGCAATGCAGAGGCAAATGACTTGCAACTTGAACTTATCAACGCTGCTGTTTCTCATGTTGCAGGAAATGTGCAGTTGCACCCGTCAACTTTTAATTCTGGCGACCATCAAATATATCACAGCGCAAGTCGCAAAGGCGTCACAGTTAATTGTGTGAAACTTGATGAATTTTTCGCCAGCGACGATCAAGTTGATTTGATCAAGATGGATGTGCAGGGCGCAGAGTCTGCAGCATTCCACGGAATGGAACGCTTGTTGCAAAATAATACATCAATCAAAGTAATTTGGGAATTGTCACCAGCGCAGTTAAAAGGTGCAGGTGCTGACGCGGCTTCACTTTTAGATTGGCTGAGTTCACTTGGTTTTGGTTTTACAATTGTTGACGATGTAACTGGTGATGTTGAACCTGCAACGGCAGAAGAAGTGTTACGTCGTTGTCCATCAGATTCGTATATCAATATCCTTAGTCAAAGAAATGTATAGTTCAACAAAACATGATTGGCGGTGGATGGTCGGGGCGGTTCTGTTTGTTGCATTTGTTCTACTCTGTGTTCGGTTTGGGTCGAGCATTTTGCAATCCGATTTTGTATTTGATGAACAATATATAACCGTCCCGATCAATGACTTAATTGAGCAAGGGTGGAGCGTTCAAAGAGCAATTGATTTTGAAGAAACAAAAGGGCCAGCGATGATTTGGCCCTATGCTTTTTTGGGCGAACTTTTTGGTGGATCACTCAATGCACTTCGTATGGTTAGTGTGTCGAGCAGTATCGGATGTATGGCTGTGCTCGCCTACATCGCTTCTGTATGCGGTGTCCGAAGAGGTGGGCATGTAGCAGTTGCAATCGGCTGGTTACTATTCCCTTATGCGTTGGTGTTCAGCGAGATTGTGATGGGAGAAATTTCATTTATTCTCATTGAACTACTCATCGTCGCGGTCTACTTGCATGCGAGAGATCATCGAAATTTGTGCTCACCAATTTTGTTTGGGCTTCTTGTTGCGATTGCGCTCCATAGCCGTATCCATGTCGTTGCACTTGTGGGTGCAATTTGTATTGTTGCTCTTTTACGCGACGGTGTGAGAAGTTGGCCGTGGTGGGTAGCAGGCGCACTTGCGGGATTGTCGAGGATTCCGCTGTGGATACGGTGGGATGGTTTGGTGAGCCCAAAGTATCAAAACTTGCATGGGCTTGGTTTTAGACTTGAAAGTCTTTCATATCTAGCTGCCGCGCTCGCTCCGTTCGTCGGGATATTTGCAGTGTATGCATGGAAGAAACAAACGAATCGCAGGTGGCTTTTTGGCGCTGCAATTGTTGGTGTACTTCTGGTGTTGTTTGCAACTCCAGATTTATTTGTCCCGTCTACAATTGATTATGACAACCCTACGCAGCGGTTTCAGGGGATCGTTGGTACAGCAGTGAAGATGCTAACAAGTGATACAAAATTTCAGACTATCTTGCTCGCTGTTCTTGCTGGAATCGGGCTGGCTGGTCTTCTTGGAATGCAGCAAACTTCCCGTAAAGAAACAGTGACGCATATTTCTTTTTACACGCTCATGCTAGGTTGGCTCTTGTATGCATGCACGCAGGGATTTGTCTTTGATCGTTTTCTGATAGTGTGGGCATTTTTGTTACCGATCATTTGGTGGAAGCAATTGCCGAGAGTCTTGTTTCTATTGCAAATCGCCGCGATGTTGATCATCACGGTGCGGCTTGCGTGCTTGTGGTTGTAGTTACGCCGTTGGGTCGATGATCCCCGGAACAGCGGGGGATGCTTGGGGACCACCTTCGCCCTGTCCTTGAGCAGCAACAAGTTGCGCAATTTGTACAAATCTATTTTGCAATTCACTGTACAGTTGTTTCAGTTCAGTTTCTTCTTCTTCGGAGAGGTTGCCCTTGGTTTTTTCTTCGACGACACCGATCAGATCAATGACGAATTTTGAGCCTTCAAGATCGACCATGACACCTTTGCCGCTGGGGTCTTGGTGCATGCCGAGGCCCATAAGTGCTTGTGAGGCAAGGGCTCCGAGTAAACCTCGAAAGTCTGCATCTGGCGTTTTTCTTGCTTCAGCTCGTTCTTCTACTTTTTGTTCGGCTTGGGCAAGCTTCTCTTTTTCAGCTTGGGCTTCTGCTTTCCAATCAGAATCGATTTCGAGTTTCGGTGCTGCGTCTGGGGTATCTTGGGATTCGGTCATTGTGTCTCTCCAAATTTGTGATCTGTATTGCCAAAAGGCATAATTTTGTCATTATAGACAAATTCGAGGGTACAATGATACCCATGAAGCTATGGATTGCAATACTTATCGTGTGTACCTTTTCTCTTGGTTGCACAAGGCAGTTAGAAGTTGTTCAAGAGACAAGGCGTTTGATCACACCAGCTGATTTTGTTGGTGTTGCGGGGGAAGTTGAATCGCCAGCAGATGATCTGTTTATTGAAGAAGCGGTCGTTGAAGAAGTTGCAGAGATAGAACACGACCAACTTGCATTTGCTGCTGAAGAATCAGTATTGATGCCAACGAGAGCGGGGACGCCTGTAGTTGTTGAATCGTTGGTTGGTCAGGTGAATGGTCGGCCAATTTTTGCAAACGAAATTCTTGAGCCAATAGCGGATCAACTCCTTATTTTTTCTGAGGAAATCCAACACGATACTACCGCATTTAAAAATGGAGCGAAGCAACTCATTGCCTCTCAAATGCAAGCCGTTGTGAAGAGTGAATTATTGTTATCAGAGGCAAAATCGGGAATGACTGTTGAAGAGAAACAAGGATTGTTTGCATATTTGCAAAGAGTTCGGGAAGATATGGCATCATCTGAGGGAGGTAGTCAAAGTGCGGTGACTCGCCAGTTGCTTGATGAAGAAGGGCAGACTGTTGATGAGTATTTGGATTATAAGCAGCAGCAGGTGTTGATTGAACAGTTGCTGCGTGAAAAAGTTTCTCCGCACATTCAAGTGACATGGCGTGATGTGAAGCGTGATTGGGAGAAGAACAAAGGGAATCTTAATGTTGCCGGAAAAATTACACTTGGAATGATTCATGTGTCAAGCGAAGAAGATATTGAAGTAGTCACGTCCTCATTTGCTCGAGGTGATTCTTTTGCAACAGTTGCAACAAGTGTAGGAATGGAAAACGATGGAGTGTGGGATTCATTTGAAGTTGATGCGACCGGGCTGGAGGGTATTGATGTTGCAGATTCAATTAAGTCGCACATTGTTGGCTTAGAAGAAAGTGAAGTCGTTGGTCCAATACAAATTGGTTCGTCGATGTATTGGTTCACTGTTGTTGAAATGAATGAGCCACAAACTGCGTCAATTTGGGATCCCCAAGTGCAATTATTTCTTCGAGAACGTTTGTTTGGAATTCAGAGCATGATTGAAGAAAAACGTTTCCTTGATCGTATCCTTGCCGATGGGAGTTACGACGAATTTAATGCAATGGTTGAGCGTATTTTGTATGTTGCAGTAACACGGTATATGCATTAATTGTGTTTTTTTGGAGAAGTACATCGACGGGAGTTCGAGGCGAGCGATTGGCTCGTACATTTCTACGCAAGCGGGGTTGGAGAATCGTCGAAAAAAATCTGCGCGTAGACAAAGACGAAATTGATATTCTTGCAGTTTCTCCGAAAGGCGAAACGCTCGCTTTGGTAGAGGTTCGGTCTACGAAGAATCCAGCAAAAGACCCAAGGGATACAGTTGGTCATCAGAAGCGTCGTTGTATGTTGCGAGCAGCAAGGCAATTGCGAGCGATCGCGAACTTCCACAGATGTAATTTGCGAGTTGACCTCATTACGGTAAACCTTGGATATTCGCCGCCAACAATAGCCTATTACGAATCTACACTGCCTGTTTTTGATCAAAAATAAACGAATAAAAAGTAAAAAAATTGATATATTTCATGTCACTATGCGTTAAACACTTCTGCCCTACATATTGGGTGCGTACATAAAAAAGGAGCAACGTATGCGTTTTATACAATCACCGCTGAAAACATTCATTATTTCAATTGCCATAATTTCTTGCACCACAGCACTTTACGCTCAACCGGGTGGAGGTCGTGGAGGAAGAGGTGGCGGAATGATGTCAAGAATCACTGCTGGTGGCACATCTCCCGATTACATGCTGCGTGATTTGAGACGATTTCAAGAAACGCTCAATCTTGACGAAGAACAAACTGTCATCGTTGAACAAATTCTTCGAGATTATGATGAATCCTTCAGAGAAGCTTCAACTGCAAGTGAAGAAGGAATGCGAGGGGCTTTTTCCAACATGCGTGGGGGTGAGGATGATCCCGCCCGTCAACAATCGCAACAGCTTCGCGATCGCATGAGAGAAATTCGAGAAAAGATGGACTCCGCTCGCCAACTTCAAGACGAAGATGGAATGCAAGAATTGCAAGAGCGGTTGAATGCTGAAATGGAAGAAATTCGGCAGCAGATGAATGAAGCCCGCGCCGCGCAGTGGGAATCCCCTGAACGACAAACTGCAATGGAAGAACTCTCGCTGTACGTCACTGACCAACTGCGTATAAAAAAGCAAATGCGAATTGAATTTGAGACTGACCTCGTTACTGTTCTGAATGAAGAGCAGTTACTTTTGTGGCCGCCACTGAAGAGGATCTTGATTCGTGATCGATTATTGCCTCAGGGTAGACTGAGCGGTGAAACTCTTGATGTGATGGGTCTTGTAGAACAACAAGATTACGATGACGAAACTCTTTCCGCTTTGCTCCCTGCAATTAACGAATGGGATGTGCATGTTACTTCTGCTCTGCAAGCGCGAGATGACCATCTCGTAGAAAATCAAGGTGCCTTGATGGCATCTTTTAGATCAACGGACAATGCGAGCGATGGACTTATGAAGGAGCAAGCGAGGCTTGCTGAAACAGTACGTCAAATCAATGATGATGCAGTAATGCAAATTGCAATGGCGTTGCCTTCTGAAGAAGGGTCTGCATTTACGCATCTTGCACGTGAACGAGCGTATCCCAGAATTTTTAGAACAACGCGAGTTGAGCGAGCATATCTTGGTGCTATGGAACTCGAAGAGATCGATCCTGAAATTTTGATCTCAGTAGTTGAGTTGTACGACGCGTTGTTGACGGAATTGGAATATGCAAATGAGCAAATCCTTTCTGAGACAAAACGTTGGGAATCTCAAGAAGAACTTGAGCGAATGATCAGGTTTAGATCGAGAATGTCGGGTGGACAATCGGATCGTCCAGAAAGCCCAATTCGTAAAGCTGAAGAAAATCGTGAAACTGTAGAAGAAAATTATTTGCAACAACTCCGACTTCTTCTCACCGAAGAACAAATCGAAGAACTTGGTGGTTTGAAGAAACGTGAAGTCCGCGAAGATCGTGGGCGTGGTGATCGGGGTGACCGTGGAAATCGCCGAGGTGGTTTTGATGGGGACCGTGAAGCATTTATGCAGCAGTTTGATAAAAATGGCGATGGTGAAATTAGCGAGTCAGAACGCGAAGCAATTCGAGAACATTTCCGCAATGGCGGTGGACCTCCCGGAAGAGGTGGCGATCAAGGGGGCAGCCAAGGCCCTGGAAGCCGTGGTGGCGGTGGGCGTCAACCTCGGTAACAATCTACTATGTATTCGACTAAACTGCCTCAAAGTATTTTTTGAGGCAGTTTTTTATAAGGTAAACAAATGTTTTTATCATTGTTATTGCTCGTCACAGTTTCGCCACCAACTTTCAACAATAATCCACAGTTAGATGTTATTTGCACGAATACACAGCCGATCCTTTCAGTTGGTAATCCTGAAGGTGTGGATCAGTACACAATTACGTACGAACTTTCAACTGAGCGTTCATTTCAAGAAGTCATGCTTCGGTATGAAGGAATTACGCAGCAAAATCAACATATTTCTGAAAAACAAGTGGAACCTCAACATGCACTTGATGACGGCACGTATTATTGGCGGGCTAAAACAGTTACTAATGACGGCGATAGTGATTGGAACACAACACGGTTTTACGTTGATGTTGCAAACTCGCAGACATTTTCAGGGTATCTTCGTGCTGAGGTTTCGGACATCTTAGTTTCTGGGGGGCAAGATGCAAAGAATATTATTGATTGGAATGATCAAGGGCAAGTTACATATTGGAACAGTGAGCCCCCCGGAAAGCACCACACTACCCCTTGGGTGATGTTTGATATGGGAAAGCAAACTCCAGTAAGTAGGTTCTGGATGTTGTCAATACGAAATTCTACGCTTGGTTCAGGATGGCTGACAGATTTTGTGTGGCAAGCAAGTAATGATGGTGCGCGGTGGGTGGATATTCAAGGTACCAAAGTAGTTGGAAATGACACGTATCGTAATATCATAGATTTCGAATCGGTCAACGCGCGTTATTACCGTCTTTCCATATCAAAACAAAATGCATTGCAAGCTCAGATCAATTGTATTATTCCATACGTTCAGGGTGAACCAGAAACACCAGACGTTCCAGAAGGTGACTATGTCCTGATCATTGGGAACCAGATGAATGGGTTTACTTATACGCAACTTGCCGCGTTTGTTGAATCACAAGGCTATAAAACAGTGACTGTCCCACATTACGAGATGTCGTTGCAAGTTCTTGAATCACTTACAAATAAACCAATGGCGATCATTTTTAGCGGTAATAATGCAGATTGGCAAAATTTGCCCATGTTTGAATATTACGGCGAATTTGAAATGTACCGAGAAGTCAACGACATCCCGATGATGGGTATCTGCGCGGGTAACGAGTTTTATGCAATGGCTTATGGGCAAAGTTTTGCGCATTGGATGGGATGGTTTGATGACACGATGTTTAGAATTACGAAAGGTGAGACGCCTGCCCTTGTCGAGGTCGTTCCTGAATACAAAACCGATCCAATTTTCGAAGGTATTTCTGATGGTTTTTGTGCAGTCGAGATTCACAGTTGGGCGATCAGCCCTTTGTTTCTAGAAGACCCTCGATATACCGAGTTCGTCGAAACTGGCCACAGTACATATATCCAAACCATCAAATCTACAATTCGCCCTTGTTACTCCGAACAGTTCCATGGTGCTGTCGTCAATGATTACAACCAAAGTGGACAATATCTCGCTAACTTTCTCAAAATCGCCGCTGCCAAATAAACAACCCCGCGAAATAAACAACCCCGCGGGTTGTTTTTGCGGGTCGTTCCTCGACATCATTGACCCCGGGTCTCGGTATGTGCACACATCAATACCCGATGTTGCACCCTCTGCCCCGAGTCAATGATTACCGAGTTGGCCGCAGGCTGCCATCGCGTCGCGGCCGAGTGTAATGCGGCGGCGAACAAATTGGCCAGTTGATTTTGCAGTAGCAACAAAGCGATCAACTGATTCTTCAGTTGGCGCTGGCCAGGGGCTATTGTCGCGAGGGTTGTATGGAATTACGTTTAAGCCACAGCCAATGGGCTTGAGATATTCGCAGATTTCCAATGCATGCGCATCGCTGTCGTTGACTCCCGGAATCAAAACATATTCAGCGAGTACGCCACCGCAATCGTGTCGTGGATACATCAAAATTGCATCACGCAATTGCTCCATCGAAACAGCACGTGCGAGAGGCATGATTTGTTTCCGTACGTCGTCGTTTGGTGCATTCACAGAAAACGCGAGCGATAATCGTTTGAATCCGTCGGTTCGTGCCATTGCAGCGAGCAACTGAATGCCTTCAATTCTGCCGACAGTCGAAACGCAGATTTTTGAACTTGCGATTGCGGGGCCATTGTTATCAGCAAGTATCTCAATCGCAGGAATCACTGCATCAAGATTTTCAAGCGGCTCGCCCATTCCCATGAACACGATGTTGTCGATTTTGGTTCCAAGGGCATGATGCGCCGCGTGCCACTGGGCAACAATTTCAGCCGTTGTGAGATCCCGAAGCAATCCCATTTGGGCAGTCTGGCAAAAGGCACAACCCATGGCACAGCCGACCTGCGATGAGAGGCAAAGTGTGTGGCGTGTTTTCTTAAATCCCTTGATTGGCAGGATGACCGACTCTGTTTCAAGCCCATCATTGAGTTTCAGAAGGAATTTCTTTGTTCCGTAGTCATCCACTACTTTGCAGGGAGTAATCGAGGTTTCAGCTAATTCTGGGGAGGCGTTTTTTCGATAAAACGCTCGCCATTTTTGTATGTCGCTATTCTTGCTCTGCACGCCTAACATCCCGTACAAGATACTAGAATATGCAACATGGAGCAAAGCAATTTAGGTGAACGTAGAAAACCAGCGGTATTTATCACCGGTGCTGGCGGAGAAGTCGGCCACGGTTTGATTTCTTCTCTTAGTGGGGATGGAAACCTTGACATTGTCGCAACTGATCTTCGAGATATTGAACTGTCACTGCGAGGGCAGTGCGCCGAGACATATCTTGCAGATGTGTGCGATCGTGATGCCCTTGATCGCCTTCTTGCGATGTACCAAGTGAAAGAAATTTATCACTTAGCCGCTGTGCTGAGTACTCGCGCGGAACTTGCACCCGAAGTTGCACACCAAGTCAATGTGAATGGCACCGTAAACATTCTTCAAATTGCTGCAGAACAAGGTCGAATGTATGGCGAGCCAGTAAAAGTTGTCTTTCCAAGCTCGATAGCAGCGTACGGTTTTGGATCCCTCGCGCAGAAAACAGAAGCAGGTGCTGTTTCAGAATATGAACATTGCAAACCGTCAACGATGTATGGCTGTAACAAGTTGTATTGCGAACACCTTGGACGGTACTACGCCCATTCCTATCGACAACTTGCGCAAGATAGCGTGCAAGGAGATGACAAGAATCGAGGTGTTGTCGATTTCCGTTGCGTTCGGTATCCCGGGTTGATTTCTGCGGAAACCATTCCCACAGGTGGCACAAGTGACTTCGTCCCTGAGATGTTACATGCTGCCGCAAGAGGTGAAGCATATACATGTTTTGTTCGAGCAGATTCGCGCATTCCATTCATGACAATGCCTGAAGCAATCAACGCAACGCTCAAGTTAGCTGCAGCCCCACGGAATGAACTGACGCAAATTGTCTATAACATCGCAAGCTTTAGCCCGTCTGCTGGCGAAGTTGCAGAATTGGTGAAGCATTATTTCCCTTCAGCTACAATCGCATTTGAACCAGATGAAAGACGGCAAGCGATTGTCGATTCTTGGCCAGAAGCACTCGACTGCAGCGTTGCTGAAAGCGACTGGGGATTCAAACCGAAATATACACTTGAACAAGCGTTTGAGGAGTACCTTGTTCCAAACATTACAAAGCAATACGAGAGCGTCTCATGACTACAACATCTACATCGTTCATTGATCGTTCATCTGCAATTCTTGCACACCTTGAAGAAACTGGCCAGCTTAAAAAATTGCAAATGATTGAATCGCCCATGGGACCACGGATTTCTATTCGGGGGCGAGGCGAAGTCGATTGTTTTTGTTCGAACAATTACCTTGGTCTAGCGAATCATCCTGATGTTGTTGAAGCTGGAATTCAAGGGCTTCGCAAGTACGGAGCGGGGACTTCATCGGTGCGTTTTATCTGCGGTACGTTTGCGCCCCACGAAGCACTAGAAGAACGAATCGCTTCGTTTCTCGGCGTTGAGGCGAGTTACACATTTGTTTCGTGTTGGAACGCAACTGAAGCGACGTTCCCAACCCTTTGCCAAGACGGAGATGTGATTGTCTCCGATGAACTGAATCATGCGTGCATCATTGACTCAATGCGTTTGACAACTGCGATTCATCGCGGCGTATCAAAGTGTATTTATAAACACAGCGATATGAAATCGCTAAGAGATGCATTAGTCACCGCAACTGAAAAGCGTTCTGATGAAGGTTCTCTTTTCGTTATAACTGACGGCGTATTCTCGATGGAAGGGGACATTGCTTTGCTTCCCAAAATACGCGAGTTGTGCAATGAATTCGGCGCAGTCTTAGTCGTAGATGATTCGCACGGCACAGGCGTGATGGGCGAGACCGGTCGCGGTACACATGAACATTACGGTATGGCGGGCGCGGACATTGACATTTTTACAGGAACACTTGGTAAAGCACTCGGTGGTGGGGCTGGCGGGTATGTTGCGGGAAAACGCGAAGCAGTTGAATTGCTTGTGCAGCGCGGGCGCCCGACGCTTTTTTCAAATGCACTGCCAGTAACAGTTGCTTGTTCAGCAAAGGCAGCGATTGATACGTTGGTAAATAATCCATCGCTTGTCCAAAAACTTCGAGCAAACGTTGCCACTGTGCGCAAAGGTATCGCTGAGGTTGGCTTTGAAGTATTAGAATCACCAACTGCAATCTGCCCTATCATTGTGGGTGAAACGGCGACTGCAATTTCTATGAGCAACAAATTACTCGACATGGGTGTGTTTGCAATTGGTTTTGGGTACCCCGTTGTGCCTGAAGGCACTGCACGCATTCGAGTCCAAGTCTCCGCAGCCCACGAACAAGAACATATTGATCGACTATGTGATGCTCTTAGACAGTTAAAAGACGGGTAAACAGCTTCAAAAGCGACAAGCAGGTTTCCCCGCAGTGTCAAATTGCAGGTAAAATATAATGTTCCAATGAATCAAGTGCACATTCACAATGAAACTGCAGCGCTGAATGCCGTACTCGTTGGCATAGCCGACGATTTTGGTGGCACACCCTCAGTTGAGGACTGCTATGATCCAAAATCGAAGGAACATGTTTTGGCGGGGACCTATCCAACCGAAAAGGACTGCTCTTCTGAAATGCAAGCATTGATGCAAGTCTTTGGTAAATATGAAATTCAAGTATTCAGACCCGAAAATATCAAAGGCGTAAACCAGATATTTTCGAGAGACATCGCGTTTGTCATAGAGGACAAACTTGTGTTGCCAAACATCATTGAGCAGCGCAGAGGCGAAACGCCAGCGCTCGATGAATTGTTGGAAACGTTAGATCCAGGCCGCGTACTAACTATGCCTTCTGAAGCACGCGCTGAAGGTGGGGACGTGATGCCTTGGAATGATTTCGTGTTTGTTGGATATTCCGAACCAGAAGATTTTGAAAGCTATACATCCGCAAGAACAAATAGAGCTGGTCTTGAGTTTTTAACAACTACATTTCCAGAAAAAACTGTAATGGGCTTTGAGTTGCATAAATCGGATGATGATCCGCGAGTTAACTCGTTGCATCTTGATTGTTGCTTTCAGCCAATTGGTAAAGGTAAAGCTATTTTGTACAGGGGTGGGTTTAAACATGCTGAAGATGTTGCATTTTTGATTGATTATTTTGGCGAAGAAAATATCATTGAAATTACGCAAGACGAGATGTATGAAATGTACACGAACATTTTTTCTATCTCTGAGGATGTCATCATTTCCGAAGTAGAATTCACTCGACTAAATAAATCATTGCGAGAACTTGGGTTTACAGTTGAAGTAATTCCGTACGCCCAAACGAGCAAAATGGGCGGGCTGTTGCGCTGTTCAACAATGCCTTTGATACGAGCATAAATGGAACAATGCACAAATAGCATTATGATGATGAAGCCAGTAGGTTTTCGGTTTAACGAAGAAACGGCGACGAACAATTATTATCAGCATGTTTTAGATAATGTTTCACCTGAACAAGTGAAAGAAAATGCACTGCAAGAATTTAATGACTTTGTGACGACATTGGAAGGCGCTGGCGTACACGTCATTGTTTTTGAAGATACAGAAACGCCAAGTACCCCCGATTCAATTTTTCCAAACAACTGGGTTTCGTTTCATGCAGATGGCAGAGTGGGGTTGTATCCGATGTTTGCGAAGAATAGAAGAAGTGAACGACGAAAAGACATTTTGGCGTCACTAAAAACTGATTATGGTTTTACGGTTAATGAAATCGTGGACTATTCCTCTTCAGAAAGCGGTGAAGTTTACCTAGAGGGTACTGGTAGCATGGTGCTCGATCGCGGAAACAAAGTTTGTTATGCGGCAATTTCTGAAAGAACGCACAAAATAGCACTAGAACAATTTTGCAAAGACTTTGAATATCAACTCGTCGCATTTACTGCCTATCAATCAGTTGATGGAGTGCGATTACCAATGTATCACACGAATGTGATGATGTCAGTTGGTGATGCATTTGCAGTTGTTTGTTTGGATTCGATTGATGATACTGATGAACAAGCATCGGTTGTTGAATCACTCCAAGCATCAGGCAAAGAGATTATTGCCATTACCGAAGCGCAAGTGAATCGATTCGCTGGGAATATGTTGCAGGTTAAAGGCGATGAACTTTGTGTCGTGATGTCCACATCTGCCTTTGAATCACTTTCACATGCACAACTAGCCGCCGTAGAAAAACACGGGCAAATTATACACAGTTCGCTTGACACCATAGAAGCATGCGGAGGCGGAAGCGCTCGTTGCATGCTGGCAGAGGTGTTTCTGCCTAATGCTTGAATGTGGCGCCTGCACGAAAGGCATTATTGTTTTTTTCTAGACCTAGTGGGGCTTCGTCTGTGATGGGAATGTATAGAGTCGGTATGATTGTGGCATGAAAACTTTTAGTATCTTTTTCGTCTTGTTCGTTTCTCTACAGTTTGCGTTCGCTGATTCGACGTATCAGCAAATGGTACCTCAAGAGCTTCAGTCCCTTGTGACTGAAGAAATGTTTACTAGCCGGCTCGATCGAATGCATGCAGCAGCAAACAAACTGTTACCAGAAACAATTCTTCAAAATGCTGCCGCTTCACCATGCGGCGAATGTCTAGCAAAATTTATGGAAGCCTATGCGGCTGATCCTGAAGTTTCTAATGCACTTGATGCAGTCGTCTCTGGTTTGCAAACACCACCTGCATACATGAAATCTGCAAATCCTTGGGCTGTGTCAAACTCAGGCGAAGCGTTGTACGCGCAACTGGTGAAGACGTTCACTGATTGGTGCACTTGGTTGCCACAAATTCAAGGGGATCAAGACGATGGCTTAAAGTTTATTTAACAAACAGGTTGGCTTTATTATGATAACGCTGCCGGCGTTGCATTTGTGCAAGGAAGAAACCCCTTGAAAGAATCTGAAGGATTAACTGCCGGTTTTGATTTATTCACAAATTTTGCAAAAGAGCGAGGCGCCTTTATGGATTCGCCTGCTTCGACTTATTATGTTTCTCAGTGGTTGAATGACCCTCGAATAGAAATTGAAGATTACAATAAACAAAAAGTTTCAGACTATGTGTCATGGAACGACTTCTTTTCTAGAGAAATCATCGTCGATACGAAAAAAGAAGTTATTCCTAGCCGTCCGGTCACTCTTCCAGATCGGGATTATGTCATTTCAGCACCAACAGACTGCATTGTGAACCCACTCACACAATTTTTTGTGCGAGATGGGCAGGTACACAGAGCTTACATTGAAAGCCCATTTAACTTTGACATGATTCTTGATATTAAGAATACACCAGTAAGTTTGAAAGACCTTCTTGCAAATGTTCCAGCGAAGTATCGAGATACATTTATTGGCGGGACAGGATTTTCATGTGTGCTCATGCCAAACACGTACCATCACTACCATGCTCCTGTAACGGGCACAATTGTGCATGCTGAAGTTCTTGATGAACTTGGAACTTGGGGTTACGAAGATTTTCCAAACTGGCTTCCACCAACTGGAAATGTTGGTCGCATCGGCACTGATTTTGGACAATGGTCAAACTTCCAACGAGGCGTTGTTGTTATCGAAATGGAATACGATAATGTGCCAGGACTCACACCAGCTAAGCTGAAAGGGTATGTTGCATCAATTCCTGTCGGATTAAACACAATTGGTTCAGTAGTTCTTGATGATGACATAAGACCTGGAACCAAAGTGAAGCGCGGGTACACACGGATTGGTAGTTTTTATTATGGTGGTTCTCTGAATATTCTACTATTCAGCAAAGGGATGGTCTCGCCTGTTATCCAGACACGAATGGGCAATCAAATCGGTATTATAGATATTGGATCAACTCCAACAACCGGACACCCAAGCGGCGAGTAGCGCTTAAAGTAAACAAAAACAAGTTTATTTAATGATCGTATCACACTAGTTAAGGAAAAACGCATGACTGAACAAACGAATAACCTCTCCAAACTATTCGCTTGCTGCTGGAAAGATGCTGATCTAAAAGCACGCTTTATGGCTGACCCTGCTTCTGTTCTTGCTGAACATGGTATGGATGCTCCAAAAGGAACGAATGTGAATGTTGTCGAGAACAATGATAACACTGTGCATATCACTTTGCCAGCAGCGCCTGACAACCACGGAGAACTCTCCGATGAAGAGTTAGCGAATGCAGCCGGGGGTGTATCACTTTTTACCGCTTGTTGCTCTTTCTCTCTTCTGTGTTGATTGAATTATAAACACAACAACGAAAGGAAACTCTCATGACAAACGAATCAAATAACCTTGCAAAACTTTTCGCCGCTTGCTGGAAAGATGCTGACTTGAAAGCTCGCTTTCAAGCAAACCCTGCAGAAGTCCTCGCTGAATATGGCATGGAAGTACCAGAAGGCATTAATATAAATGTCGTTGAGAATAACGATTCAACAGTGCATATTACTTTACCAGCTACGCCCGGCGGGCATGCTGGACTTACTGATGAAGAGCTGAGCGAAGCTGCCGGGGGTACTTGGGCAGCATGCCCTTTGTTTTTGGCAAGCAGGTAGCTCATGACAGAAAACGCAATCTCTGGTGTTGACTGATCTGTAAACACAGCAACAGCAAGAAAAGGAATCTCATATGACTGAACAAACAAATAACCTCGCAAAACTATTCGCTGCTTGCTGGAAAGATGCTGACTTGAAAGCACGATTTATGGCTGACCCAGCTTCTGTCCTTGCTGAATATGGAATGGAAGTTCCAGAAGGGACGAGTGTGAACGTTGTCGAGAACAGTGATTCCACCGTGCATATTACATTGCCACTTCCTCCAACGAACCATCATGAATTGCCCGATGACATGTTAGAAACAATTGCTGGAGGCGTGCTGCCGACGAAATTTCTTGGTCCATCAGGTGGCTGGACTTCTGAAGAGATAGCGCAAGTCTTTGCAGTAGATACTGGAAGCGAAA
>CAYYRP010000009.1:0-74649 GCA_964474235.1 uncultured Isosphaeraceae bacterium | reverse complement strand
TTTCGTCTTTTGCTCCGCAAGGCTCCACAAAAGTTCGAGTCTTGCACAGGGCATTTATTTTTGAAGCAGGGTGATAGGGGGCAACAAGATCGAGTTGGGTTGTATGTACACGCCTAGACTCTCCGTCAATATTGTCACAGCGATCCTTGCTAACAATACAATCCAAGGCTTGGGGCATAGTACAGAACACGCGCCAAAGAAATGTAATTAATCTTTTTACTCGGAATAAGTTCATTTATTGACCAAAAACCACGCTTTTTGAAAAACCTAACAAAACCCTACCATTGGGGGTGACATACTGGTGTCAGTGCCCTGCACGATACTACTCAGGCATCGGAAAGGGTTCCATGGTGGAGAGCCTCCAAGGTGTGAAACGTCTGTATCTAACTCGAAAATCGAAACACAGAAGGAGTACATCCATGGTCATCAGGACAATAGAAACGAATGTTATTCGGCATCAGGCAATGTCTAACCGCCTCTTGCCAACACCAACAAGTAGATTGGCAGCGTCAGGTCGTGCCGGTCACTCGCCACAAGATCCTCGGGAACGTCGCGGTAGAGGACCTGCTGCGACTCTGAGTGTAAGA
The DNA here is from genome assembly GCA_964474235.1 of uncultured Isosphaeraceae bacterium. GTDB lineage: Bacteria > Planctomycetota > Phycisphaerae > Phycisphaerales > SM1A02. Next base: position 74,062 of record CAYYRP010000009.1, on the reverse strand, counting down.
GAACAGATGCAGCAAGACGAGCTTGCATCAATGCGACAACTTCGATGTGATGTCAAATTGCTCAGTGGCGATCTTGATCATGACATCGCTATTCTCAATATCGTCGCATAAACACAAGCGTTGAGATGAGCCGATTGGTTTGATAGACCGTACACTTCATCATCTCAAATGGATGAATTGAAGAACAACGTAGATTGTGCACTATAGCAAGCAGAAGAATTATTACCTGCAGAAGCAATTGAACGATTTCGTCTCATATTACATGGTGAGGATTACATTGGAGCGCTGAGAAGTTTTTCTCAACCTAAACCAGTCGTGTTCCGCGTGAATACGTTGCGATCAACTGTTGAGGATGTCTTAGAAGAGATTACATCCGCAGGTTTAGAAGTTTCGTCAATTCCGTGGTGCCCACTTGGGTATACATTAGAAGTTGGAACAATCCGTGATCTCCAAGCATTGCGATGTGGAAAAGATGGGTTGATTTACATCCAAGCAGCGTCAAGCATGACCGCGGCACACGCAATGCAACTCGAAGAGGGGATGAGTGTGCTTGATATGTGCGCTGCACCGGGAAGTAAGACAACGCAGCTCGCAGCGGCAATGAACAACACAGGAATTATGGTCGCCAATGATCGAAGTAAAAAGCGACTCTACAGATTGCGAGAAATTTTACAGTGGCAAAATGCAACAAACGTAGAAGTACTTTGTGGAAGTGGTGAAAAGTTAGGGAAATCACATGCCGACTGCTTCGACTGTGTTCTCGTAGATGTTCCCTGTAGCGGAGAAGGTCGATTCCGGATTGAGAAGCCAACTCGGTTTGAAAGATGGAATGTGCAGGCGATTCGTAGGCTTGCAAAATTACAAGAGCAGTTACTAATTGCAGCACTTCGCTGTGTAAAGGTTGGTGGCAGAGTTGTCTATTCAACACGCACGTTTGCACCAGAGGAAAATGAATGTGTTTTGGATCGTGTTTTGTCAAGAAATTCTATTCATGCAAAAGTTCTGCCGCTTCCTAAGGAACTCCTGCCAACCTCTTCAAGGGCATCGCTCACAGAATGGGGTGGAAAAACATTTGCTAATAATATTGAAGGTGCAATTCGCATTGTTCCAAATGAAACGACGACTGGGTTTTTTGTTGCCGAGTTAGAACGCGACTCCTGAAAAAATTAATAAACACTACAAGTTGCAATCTCATTAAGTCACGCCACCGAGACACCGAGACAGCGAGACACCGAGACACGGAGGCACGGAGGATACAATTGGTTTTAAGATTGCGTGATTCATTCCGTGTTTGTGTAAAGCCTCCACCCCTAAAAATCGCCGTTCCGATCTCCGCGGGTCTGGAAAAAAGGAAACACAAGTGAATGTAGCGCGAAACCGTTACGAAAAAATTACACGTCCGTGTACCGATCAGCCATTTCTTTTGTAAGTGAAGCAACTTTGTCTATAAGTTCTTTCGGTTTGAGCACTTTACAACTTGGTCCCATACCAAGAACCCACCAAACAATTTCGTCTAGCCCAGAGACGGTGCATGTAAACGTGCATGATTCATCATCGTGCCAGTCGATGTCTTGGGTTGCATGCCACTGTGTGTCGCTAACAGTAAGAGAAAATGGATGATCAAATTTAATCTCAACTTCATAATCTTTCGTTCCCGGAATCATTTGCCACGCATTCCCAAGGTGTTTTTCTAGGGTAAATGAAGCGGGCACTTCTGAGGAGTGCTTTGTAAGATCCATTTTTAGAAACCGGCTTAGTTTGAGTGTTCGGATTTCATCTCTTCCTTCATGAAACCCAACGATGTACCACGCCCTTGTCCCAAAGAATAAGGCGTAGGGATGAAACAAGAAAACTTCATCTTCACTTCCTCCGCCGATACTGTCATATTTACATTCAAGAATTTTCTTCTTCAGAAGTGCACGTTGTGCAGTGTCGTAGATATCACCATATCCATCCTCATCCATCGTCGGCGAAGTTCTCAATTGCATTGTTTGTAACCGCTCGGTTAATTCTTCTCGAATCGCAAGTGGTAACTGCGATTGAATTTTATGGATCGCCATTGATGCGGGACGAATAAAAGGAATTGCACCACTATCTGCTAATGTTTCACACAAAGCAGACATTGCTAATGCTTCTTCAATTGTTAACCGAACTGGCGGCATAAAGTATGTACCGTTAATGGTGTAGCCTTTACTTCCTCCATCGGTTTCAATTGGAATGCCAAGCTCTTTAATTTGTTTGATGTCCCGAAAAATGGTTCTCTCTGCAGTATTGAACTCTTTGGCAAGGGCTTCAGCAGTCCAGCCTCGTTGCGTTTGCACAAGTGTAATAATCTGCATTAACCGGTGAACTTTGGTGTATTTAACTGTCATACGTATAGCGTAGCAGTCTTTAGATCTTTGCCCCAAAAAATTGTAGGGCACAGTTTGCACTGTACCCTACAAAGAGGTTTATTCAACTCTACGACGTTTTTTCAAAAATCCTAGAGCGAAAAGGAGGGATGCAGGGGGAGCGGGAATAGCACCATTGTTCGGGGGCATTACTGAAGTGGAATTGCCAAATCGTCCCACTGAGAAAACAAATTCATTTGACAAATGATGAGGAACTTTTAAATAGTCAGTTGTATTGACGGGTTTTTCTTCATAGATGATAGAAAATAATGTATCTTTTGTTGGCAATGGTTCCTTTTCAACATAGCCATCAAACCAAGTAGGATCAGAAAAGCCTGGTCCATCCCACGTAGACTCATCACGTTTTGGGGCGGGGTCTTGCCCCGTATGACCAATGATAGTGAACTTCATCGGTCTTCCTTCTCTAAAATCTGGGTTTGCAATATCTGCATGCGCAAATGAACCGACAGATACAATTGTTGCAAAATAGATCAGTGTGTTTTTTATCGTTGTCATGTTGAACCTCCTCACGATTCTTCTACAACATTGCCGGTATTCAAAAGTGACCAGCCTGTTTCTTTGAATTGTGGGAAACGACCCATTGTTCCTGTAATAAGACGGATGTCATCTTTATCAATGACAACAGGTATGTCTTGACCAGTCCATCCAACAAGTCTGTTTCTTCCTTCGAACTGCATTGAGAAAACTCTTTCTCGCATCGCCCAATGATTAAGTCGATCTGCAATTTCATCAGCTTTGTTTGTAAACAGAGCCATGTACCGTTGTAAATCTTTTTCATCTGAGATGTGGCGAAGTACGATGTTGCAGCCAAAGATACACCACCACCCATAACTTTCTAGCCAATCGCCTTTTTTCACCTTCTTGACATCGACAACGGGCGTCAGACCGTCAACAACTATTGCTAATGCTTCTCTTGCATCATGGCGACCAATAATAACATCAACTTCTACTAGACCCCCACGACAAGTGTTTGCAATGCCACCAAATGAATCATGAATGTTTCTCGCAGCAGATTCATATAATTCTGCAGCTTCAGTCAATGATCTTCTGGAACTTTCCGCATGGCAGACTGCATTTTCTGGATCAATGTCAAGCATTCGACGCTGAGATTGTCCAAGAACAAACCAAGCATGTGCTTGAGCAACAAGATCACGATTCGTTTTTGGAGCATTTTCCTTGTATACATCAACAACACGTTGCGCCATTCCTTGTGCTTCATCAAGTTCCCAAAGCGTATAGTGCGCGTTCGCGGCAGTCGTTTGCAAGAGTAGTCGAAGACTCGTTGAGATTGGATGTTCACGAAGTCCTGCTTGCGAGGCACTTAGTACCTTGTTAAATCGCCCAAGTCCATCATATCCACCAGCAAGTCGGTTATACGCTCTTGCTTTATTTTCACTTGTCTTTGCAACTTGTAATGCAGCTTGTGAAGTTTCAACCATCTTTTGATATTCACCACTTCTGTGGAGTTGTTTTGATTTCTCATCGAGTTTTTCAAATGAAGTTCTAGATCGTTTTTTCACAACTTTTTCTTCACCATCACAAAGCCATCGAGCAACTTCATCAACAGTCCAATCCAGCATCTCAGCAATAAATATAACTAGCTCAATTTTTGGTGATCCACTTGAAGGCACAAGTTTTGTTGGATCACGCCCTAACAATTGTGCAAGTTCACGGCGTGTTTTTCCGCGATAAGTTTGTGCTAACTCGAGCAGTTGTTCGAGCCGGCTCTTCCGTAATTTGATTCCTATTTCTGTCATTGTTCTCTCCTGATCTTCTCTTTGACCAAGTTTCGATTGGGTTGATTTTGTCATCCGCGATGACTATTGCACGCAGGGTGCAGTCCACCACCAACCCCAGTAATTGAGCACGCTATACGAAGTTTTTGCCATTCTGCCAAATAGTCGCCTTTTTTCTTGAAAGTATTTTTTGGCGGCGCTCCGCCAAAAGGCACTGTTCAGATTTTTAGCAACATTTTTCAGAATGCGTCAATTTGTGGGTTACAACACCGACATGCAAGTTGGTGGTCGGCTTGTGTAGGAATTGTAAGTTGTGATTTAGGAATGAGTTGCAGCAAAAATGTGCATGTTGCATGAAGAAAGGAATCGATTATGTTTGCATGGAAAAGCATGGTATTAGGATTGGGTCTGATGACGTCTGTCGGTGTTCTGCCGGCTTGCCAAAGCGGCACTTCAGTTCATGGAGAGGTTATTACGCCCCTGATGAGATTTACCGGAGATTTCACAATAATTCCAATTGGGGATCCGAGAAATATAGATCTTGATGCATTAAAACCAACTCCGATTGAATTTGACGGTGACGATTATTTTTACTATCCCGCTACGGGCTGGATATTAGATCCGGAAACTGGTCAGTTTTATCAACTTGATGATCCAAGCTGGGAAAAGTTTAGAAGAAAATTCAGAGGAACAAACTTAGGCGGTAGAGATGGTGATTGGACACGTGCAACGTTTGAAACAAAAGGCACGGGGCAAATGATGCCAATGTGGAATGCAGTTTTAGACCCTTCATCTGGGGAGATATCAATCAGTCTCGTGGGATATGGAGATATGGCCTTGCCATACTGGGATACCGAACGATGGCCATCACTTCATCGAAACATGTTTGTATTTCCTGACGGCATTGAGGGTTCACCAGATCCCATCAATATAGAATTGGTTGGTGATGCATGCGATGTCTTTGGGTACCTCGTTGAATATGGATTACTAGAAATAGATACAACAATAAATCAAACGAATTGTGTTGCTGTTGTAGATGAAGAAAATGAATTGGTTGACATCTTTGTTGAAGACGTTCTTTTGACAACGATTGAACTTCCGCACTAAGGAATCCAACGAGTGATTGATCAACAATCTTTAGTCCTCCTCTTCTTTGTAGCGGCCATGTTCTTGGTCGCAGGCTCCCCTTGCTTCGCGATGACATATGCGGGGTGGGGGGAGCTCGGAAGAGGGAAGAGAAACAAAAGAACAAAAATAAAAGACAAGATGAGTATTAGTAAAATGAATAGTGAAACAACAACACAAGGTCAATGTCCAATTTGTGCAAGTATAGAAGTTGCTGGTGGTTTGGAAGCAGAAGGCGAAATATCTGGATCAGTTGCAGTGACTGGTGAGGGGAAAGTTTGGCTGACAGTATTCCTCGATGACATCGCAATCATGGCTCGGGTACATTTATTTGAGCGTGACAACGGAGAATTAACATATAGACTTGTCATTGAAGAGTTAGAGCGAGCAGAAGGATCACACGGTTCGGTTTCATCAGACACACTTGGTGTTCTCGACGAAAAAGCAAGAATGGCTGAGTTTTCAACGCAAGACGAGGCTACACTAGAAATCCTTCGTTTGATTGATGCACTCGATCTTGATATTCAATCAGGCTCTCGAAAAACTGTTCCCATTGCAATTGGGTGTGGCTGGCGTTCTCCAGAAACGACAAAGACCATGATCGCTGAAGCGATTGCTGCTCAAAAAGCTTCTGAAGGCAAATAAGTTAGGCCATCTACAGGGGCACGCAGCGCTCGCCTTCTTTGGAAGTCCTCCTGCGTGCTCCTTCAGGGGGGGAATTGGAAATGCGGGTATCTTATTGAGTGATATGAGCAATCCTTCCCCAGAAACAATTGCATTTTCAAAACTTACCATTGGTATTCATTCTCTCACACGTAACGAGAACAATAAGAAGGGCGAATGGTTTACAACTTCACTTACGGCCAATGGATCAAAAATTTTTGGCGTTTCAAGTGTAGATTTACGCAAACAAAATGATCTGTGGGTGGGACGGATTCATCCAAACGATATTGATGCTCTTATTGCGGCTTTATCAGAAACAGATGAATCTACAGAACGAACGATCTTTTATAGATTTCGTGACGCAAAGGAACGGTACAAATGGATTGAATTCCGTTTTTCAAAAACTTCCTCCTGTGAAATTGTTGGTTTTATCAGCGATGGGACGCAGGCAAGGGCAAATCAATATTTTTCGAGGTTACATATTGCAGGAAGGACGAGCCTTGCGAGTTTGTTAGAGAGTGGTAATATCAATGCAAACATTAATTCATTCTTGAAAACGCTCGGTTCTGCGCTTGCTGTAGATCGATCTCGGCTTGTCCGATTTAGAAAAGATGGACGTGCATTTATAACACATGAATGGGTGCGTCGAGAGGATGTAGGAAATTCTGTACTTCCAACACAAGTGCCCGACGAAGCAGTTGCATGGTGGAAAGAAAAGCTAGAAAAAGAAGGTGCTATTACGATTGAATCGAGTGATCAATCAGATTTGCCACAGGGTGTTGCTGATGCAATTGCTGAGTGTTCCGTGAATGCAATCCTTGCTGTGCCGGCAGTGATCAACGGTGTCGTTGAAGCGTTTGCATGTTTCGAAATTCTGCAGGGAGTACGGCAATGGCTTCCAAATGAAATTTTAGAAGCAACAGTTGTTCTTAATGGATATGCACGTTCTATTGAACGCCGAATTGAGGATCGAAAACAAGCAGCAGAAGAATTTAAACTGCGATCAAGTGAAGAACGGTATCGTCTGATCACAAGCCATTCGCCGGTTGTTTTGTTTGGTATCGATACTGAGGGTATTTTTACGTTGAGTGAAGGGCTCGGTCTTGGCAGCATGGGTGCACGGGCTGGTGATGTGGTTGGTCGAAGTATGTATGAACTCTATCGTAATTATCCTGAGGTTCTTGAACATGCGAACCACGCACTTGTTGGTGAGGAGTCTCACGCGAGGATTAAAATAGGTAACCAAATTTTCGAAACTTGGTTCACTCCCGTAAAAGATGAGAATGAGATGATCGTTGGAGTTTCTGGAGTCTCTGTTGATATTACAAGAAGGCATGAACTTGAAGAACAACAATTGATCATGATGAGGGAACTTGACCATCGGGTGAAAAATAATATTGCATCGGTGATGTCTCTCGTTGAATTATCAAAACAAGGCGCGACATCGGTTCAAGAGTATGCAAAAACGCTCGACGGGCGATTGCATGCCCTCGCAGTCGCCCACTCTACACTTGCCAAATCGCAGTGGAGCGGGGCATGGCTCCGCGATATTCTTCAATTAACACTCCAACCATATATGGCTGGCCCGAGAAACCAAATCCAATTTGAAGGTCCGGATGTCGAATTGTTTGGTGTATTAGCGAGACCAATGTGCATGGTGATTCACGAACTTGCAACAAATGCGATGAAACATGGTGCACTTAAGTTTGATTCTGGAAACGTATTGGTTTCAACGAAGGTTCTCTCCGATGAGCAAGTACAACTTTCTTGGATAGAAACAGATGGCCCAGAAGTGCCAAGCGATCGAGTTCCAAGTACAGGCACCTCTTTGCTCGAAGGTCTCGTGAGCCATGAGATGAACGGTACGATCAGCCAAGATTTTAAAAAATCAGGTTTGCACTGTGTGATCAAAGTCTCACTAACTGAACCGTAGTAATCGTTACAATGCAGAGATGTCAAAACCATGTCCTGATCAATGTAATGTGTTACTCATAGGTGGCGGAGGTCGAGAGCACGCGATTGCGTGGAAACTTTCCCAATCTCCAAAACTTGGAACGTTATACGCGACGGACTGTTCGAATGGTGGTATTGCAGCTCTCGCTGAGCCGTGCGAAGAAAAGTGGGACATAGATAGGATTTTCTTTCTCAACCGTTGGTGTAATAAGCACAAAATTGATCTCATAGTCGTTGGGCCAGAGGTTCCGCTTGCGGAAGGTATTGCTGATGAACTTGCTACAGAAAAACGTCTCGTCTTTGGGCCAACAAAAGACGGAGCAAAAATAGAATCTGATAAATCGTATGCAAAAGAGTTAATGCGTCAAGCATCGATACCCACGGCTGATGCTCGTTCATTTCAAGACCCCGCATCTGCAAGGCAATATATTTTGCGAGGGATTGACAGAGAATTTACAGATGATCGGATGCCAGAATTATCTCGTGAAGTTTTGAATATTTTAGATAACCTTTCGAGTGATCCAGAATGGGCATTCCAAATGTCTGATGAATTGCAAAAAATCTTTGAAACTCGTGTTGATCCCTGTGTTGTGAAAGCAAGTGGTCTTGCCGCTGGAAAAGGTGTCATTGTTTGTAAAACAGTTGCTGATTCGCTTAATGCAATCAGTCTCATAATGGACGATCAAGCATTTGGTGCAGCGGGGGGAACAGTTCTTATCGAAGAGTTTATGGAAGGCCAGGAAGTGAGTGTTTTGGCACTTGTTGATGGAAGAACTATTTGGGTACTCGACTTGTGCCAAGATCACAAGCAAGTTGGCGAGGGTGACGTTGGCGCAAATACGGGTGGCATGGGTGCGTATAGCCCCGCACCATTACTTGATGAGGCTGCAATGGAATATCTAGAACGAGAGGTTCTTGTGCCTGCAGTTGATGGGATGCGGCGAGACGGTATTGAGTTCCGAGGCGTTCTTTACGCAGGAATCATGTTGACACCTGCGGGGCCAAAAGTTTTGGAATTCAATTGTCGATTTGGTGATCCAGAAACACAACCGCTCATGGTACGTTTGCAGGGTGACCTAGTTGACATTTTATGGCGCACAGCATCAGGGCAACTTGAGGATGCAGAAATTTCTTTCGACGAACGTGTTGCATGCTGTGTTGTCATGTGCAGTGAGGGATATCCTAGTGCATACAAGAAAGGCAAAGTAATCACTGGGATCGAAGATGCTGAATCTGATGACCTCATAGTTTTTCAAGCAGGGACTGATCTTACAGATGATGTGTTGACTACATCTGGCGGCAGGGTGCTTGGGGTAACAAGTCTTGCTGGGGATTTAGAAACAGCAAAAGATACTGCAAACGCAGCTTGTGAACAAATTTCATTTGACGGTGCATTTTGGCGAAGCGATATCGGCTGTCGTGTCTTGAAACATAAAACAGCGAATGCAAAGTGAAACAAGAATGCACAAGTTGTATTAATTTCGCAGTGAACTAATCTCATCTCGCAGCACCGCGGCTTTTTCAAAATCTAAATCATCCGCAGCATCGAGCATTTTTTGCTCGAGCAATTCAATGCGTTCTTCTACATTGAAATCTTCCGAGGTGCCGTGTTCATGGAATGCTTCACGCGCGGTTTGCCTTGCAGAAAGTTCGTTCTCAATTCCTTTACGAATTGCTTTTTGGATTGTAGTAGGAGTAATATTATGTTCTTCGTTGTATGCAAGTTGTATAGTTCTACGCCGACTTGTTTCATCCATCGCCCCCCGCATTTGGGTAGTGATTTTATCTCCGTAGAGGATGACTTTTGCTTTGACATGACGGGCTGCACGGCCCATTGTTTGTACCAAACTTGTTTCGCTTCGAAGAAAACCAGCCTTGTCAGCATCAAGAATGCATACGAGTGAAACTTCAGGTAAATCTAGCCCTTCACGGAGGAGATTGACTCCAATGAGCACGTCAAACTTTCCTTCACGCAATTCGCGTAAAATTTCTAAACGTTCAAGCGTTTCGATGTCACTGTGTAAGTACCTACATTGCAATTCAGTTTTACTGAGGTATTCGGACAAATCTTCAGCAAGTTTTTTTGTTAAAACGGTGACAAGCACTCGCTCCTTGTTTTTTACTCGATTTCTTGCTGCTTCAAGTAAATCCGGAACTTGCGTAGAAGCAGGGCGAACTTCAACAATTGGATCGAGTAATCCAGTTGGGCGAATAATTTGTTGGGCAACTTCGCCTCGTGAACGTTCTAACTCATATTCATTTGGTGTTGCAGAAACATAAATTGTCTGTGGAGTGATTTCTTCGAATTCATCAAATGTCAATGGACGGTTATCAAGTGCGCTTGGCAATCTGAAACCATGTTCGATGAGGGTCCGTTTTCGTGCTTGATCTCCGTTGTACATCGCACGAACTTGCGGAAGTGTTACATGCGATTCATCGATGAACATGAGCCAATCATTTGGGTCACGATTCGGAACGTGGCGAAAATAATCAAGCAAACAAAAAGGTCGGCTTCCTTTTGGTCTATTTTCTAAATGTCTTGCATAATTTTCAATCCCGCCGCAGTACCCAATTTCTCGGATCATGTCGAGATCATATCTCGTTCTTGCAGTAATTCGTTGTGCTTCAAGCAACTTGCCTTGGCTCTTAAATTCTTCTACGCGTTCCATCAACTCTTCTCGAATGGATTTGGTTGCTTGTCTTATACCCTCTTCTGGCATAACGTAATGAACGGCAGGGAAAATAAATACATCAGTTTCTTCAGCGAGTGTTTCGCCTGAAGTTGGGTGGATCAATTCGATGCGTTCGATTTCATCACCAAAAAACTCTACACGAACCGCGAATTGTTCGTACGCTGGATATATTTCAAGTACATCTCCTCGCACACGAAATGTACTTCTCGTAAATTCGATGTCGTTGCGAGAATATTGCATTTCAGTAAGTTCAAGGAGAAGTGCACGGCGTTCAATAGTCTTTCCTCTCGATAGCCCGACAATTCTATTGTGATAAGAATCTGGTGATCCAAGACCGTAAATACAACTGACAGAAGAGACGATGATAACATCGTCTCGTGTCATTAAACTACTTGTTGCTTTGAGGCGGAGCCGATCTAGATCGTCGTTTCTCGCTGCATCTTTCTCAATATAAATATCTCGTTGAGGAATATACGCTTCGGGTTGATAATAATCATAATAACTGACGAAATACGAAACAGCGTTGTGTGGAAAAAGCGCTTGCATTTCCTCAAACAGTTGCGCGGCAAGTGTTTTGTTATGACTGAGAACCAGCGTTGGTTTATTGACTTTCGCAATGACGTTTGCCATCGTAAAAGTTTTTCCAGTTCCCGTGGCTCCAAGGAGCGTGTTGCACCGTTCACCAGAATTAATCCATGTAGAGAGTTGGTTGATCGCTTGTGGTTGATCTCCCTTTGGCGCGTACTCACTGACAAGTTGAAACATTTACACTGGGTACTTACTGTCGTATGCTGCTTGATCCATCAATTCATCTGCATTAGTGTCCACAACGCGTATTTTGACAAGCCAGCCCGCGCCAAATGGATCGCTATTGAGAATTGAAGGATCGTCAACGATTGCAGCGTTTGATTCAATTATTTCTCCTACAAATGCAGAGTTCACATCACTTGTTGTTTTAACAGACTCGACTTCACCAAGAGATTCCCCCTTGTCAATTGAAGTGCCGTCTTCTTGCATTTCGACATATGTAATATCCGTGAGCTCATTGGCGGCAAATTGGGTTATGCCAACTGTGACGATATCGCCTTCAATTCGGTACCATTCATGGGATTGGGAAAACTGACAATCGGTTGGGGTGCTCATGCGTAGGATCCTTTTAGGATTAGTTTTTTCTCTGCTGGTGCCTCCGTGGCATAAAAGGGTATAGTACCGCCTCAACGCCTACTTTCGGGTGTCTTTGAGGGATTGATTTTATGACTTTACTCCTGACACTTGCAATTGAATCTCTGAACCCTCTCATCGAAAATGGTGAGCACGATGTTCTTGATTCTCCTGGGATTTCTTCAAACCAATTGGGTCTCCGTGGTGTGATGGTTGATGCAGATCATCTATCTGGTTGGGGACATGACCAATACGACGCATTTCGAAATGCTGCTGACAAAGCACACTGTCCATGCTTGTTGCTTCGGGGCTCTCGGCAACTAGACCTTGTTGGTGGTCGAGAAGCTGGACGAGAACGTATTCAAAGATTATCCGTTGCAGCAAATCGTTTAGGGTGCAATGCTGTTGCAATTACTCCAAAAGTTTCAAACGACGAGCACGCGGTGGATGCCATTGTTGAGCAACTTCGTGACGCAATGGCTGACGTCGAACGATTAGATCTTAATCTTTTGCTTCAGCCTTGTGATGGCCTGACATCTGATCCAGATGCATTGATTGACGTGATTAAGCGAATTGGTGGTTTTAGAATAGGAGCGTTGCCAACATTTTCAGCAGCATCTATAACTTCCGATCCTTTAGAAACATTACGAAAATTAGCTCCGTATGCAGGTGGAATTGTTGCTGACTTTCCATGCGGCAAAGGAAAGAAAAAAGTGGACCCAGTTGAAGGGCTTGTTGCGGTTCGTGAAGTTGGCTATTCAAACTCAATTGCATTAAGTTATGTTGGTTCAAAGAATCCACTGAAAGAGATTGAAAAAATCGCCGAGAAAATGAAAACTTCGCTTGAGGAACTGAAGTAACCATGTCACAAGACCATCGATTAGTTGTAACAATTGACGGTGCTGCGGGAACAGGTAAAACTTCGGTTGCTAGGGAATTGGCTCGCCGATTGGGAACAGACTGTTTAGACACTGGCGCGATGTATCGCGCAGTTGCCGTTATCGCAGTTGACCAGGGAGTTGATCCAAGTGATGGAAAAAAACTTGCAACATTGGTTACAGAGCAGGGGATTCGATTCGATTGGTCACAATCTCCCCCTCCAATTTTACTTGGCGGCAAGGATATTTCTGTCCGAATTCGTGACCTTGATGTGAGTGCAGTTGTTTCAGTTGTTGCAGAACAATCAGAAATACGAAAAGTACTTGTTGAGCAACAAAGAAAAATAAGCCAAGACCATCCAACGCTTGTGACCGAAGGTCGCGATCAGGGTTCAGTAGTTTTTCCAGATGCGTCAGCGCAGTTTTATCTTGAAGCAGCAATGTCAGAGAGAACAAAACGAAGGTTGTTGCAACTGCAGAACTCTGGAACCAATACAGATGCAGAGACTGTCGAACAGGATATTACATCGCGTGACAAAATTGATTCTTCACGCGAAGACAGCCCACTCGTTTGTCCAAATGGCGCGATGGTAATAGATACTTCAGATAAAACGATGCTCGAAGTTGTTGACATCATGGAGCATATTGTTCGGGAACACCTCACCCCATTAGATCACACATGATCGGCATGCTTCAAATTCAAAGGCGCGCTCCGGGTAGTAGCGCTTGGCGCGTTTTGTTTTGGTGGTCGGTTGTTGCCCGTTTTCTTGGTTGGATGTTTGTTGTTGTGTACAAGTATCGCCGAAATGGTATTCACAATATTCCAAAAACAGGTCCTCTGCTAATCGTATCAAATCACCAATCTCATTTTGATTCGCCGTTGGTGGGATCGCTTGTTCTTGACAGGCCATTCATGTCCATTGCACGAGATTCTCTTTTTTCTTCTAGATTTCTTACGTTTTTGATGCGAAGATTCGGCGTGATCTCAATTCGACGAGGCGAAAGTGATACTGCAGCGATTCGAAGTGCTATTGCAGAACTCAAAGGAGGCGGATCGGTGATGCTGTTTCCTGAAGGGACGAGATCTCCAGATGGAAAAATTGGTGAATTTCAGCGTGGTGTTTGGATGCTTATTCGCCGTGGAAATGCGACGGTTCTTCCAGTAGCAGTTGAGGGTCCTTTTGATGTGTGGCCAGTTGGTGGAAAATTAAAGTGGCGCGGTGTCGTTGAATCAGCTGCGGGCGAACCGATTCCGTCTGAGGAACTTGTAGACCTTGGCGAAACTGAAGGCGTGGCACTGCTTAAATCAAAAATAGAATCTCTGCGTTTGATGTGCCGAAAAAATATTAATCGACGATCAAAAAAGTAATACGCTAGCAGATGAGTCAAACATTTTGAATGCAGCCCATGCAACAAGAAGCGCAAACACAATTCTTATTGCTTTGATTGGCATTGAAGTTGAAAGTTTTGCACCAATCCATCCACCCAGGAGCGCTCCGGGCATGAGCCACAGTGCCCCGATGATGGCGTAGCTTGCGTGCATGTCTGTTTCAGATTCTGCAATAATTTCGGAAAGTGAAATGTCTTTCACCGTTGCACCGATTAAGGCTGTAATGAACATAATTGCCGAGGACGAGCCGATGGCTTTTCGCAGAGGGAGTTTGCAAACTCTGTTCAGCAGTGGAACTTGGATGAGCCCGCCTCCGATTCCGAGAAGTCCTGCAGTTGTTCCAGTGATGCTACCCGTTACACTCGCTCTTGACCACGTTGTTCTACTTTCAGCTATTCGCTTTTCTTGGTCTGCATTTTTTGGTCTCAGTGCTTCAAGTTGATCCCATAAGACCCAGAGAAGAAACAAGCCAAACCCACCCTCAAGATATGCAGCATGGAGTTGATTGGATAACCATGCAGCAAAAGAAATGCAGATGATTGAAATTGGGAGGACCTTTTTCACTGTATTCATGGAAACATTCATCGCTTTGTGATGGCGGATGGCTGCTGTAAGTGCAACTGCGGGATTGACCGTCATTGCGGCTGCTTGTGCAAGGTGAAATGGCCAGCCAAGGATGAATCCAAGGACCGGAATCATGATGATTGAGCCGCCGATTCCGAGCAGTCCACCAAATATTCCTGCACCAAGCCCCAAAAACAGCAATACGACAACATGAATAGGTTCCATTTTGCCTATTGTACTTAGACTGGGGAGTAATTAACTAGAAGGTCGAGGATGAATTTATTGTGACAAACATGTCTAGAGTCACACTCCAAATGCAATCTACGATTATTTCACTTGGAGTCTGGTCCGGTGCCGGGTGTCGTACCCGGTCTTGGACCCGACCCCGTGCCAGGTCCGGTGCCAGGTGTCGTACCCGGTGTCCATAATCAATGAAGTCAGGAATTGGCTATATGATGTAAAAATGGAGTTTTGGACCATTGTCGGTGATATTTCGATTCTGTTAGGCGCAGCTGCGCTCATTGGGATCGTGGCTGAAAAAGCAGGGCTCAGTGCTGTTGTCGCGTATCTCATCGCAGGCACACTCGTTGGTCCGGGCATGCTCAATTGGATTTCTTTTGGTGAAGAAGTGATTCGGGATATGGCAGAAATCGGCGTCGCGCTTCTTCTTTTTACTCTTGGGCTTGAAATTGATGGGCAAAAGCTAAAACAACTTTTTGGCCGTGGTATTTTTCTTGGATTGGGACAAGTACTTGGAACTGGAATATTGGGTTGGGCGATTTCGCGTTTGTTTCATGTAAACGGAAACACTTCGATCATTATTGGAGCAATGGCTGCGTTGAGTTCAACTGCGGTCGTTGCAAGAGTTTTGCAGAACCGCGCAGAATTAGATGCTCTCCATAGCAGGGCAACGTTGACAGTTTTGGTCCTTCAAGACATTGCAATTGTACCGCTCATGATTCTTGTTGAAGTTCTTGGTGCAAAGCAGGGTGACACTTCTGTAACAATGTTGGTTGGTGGTGCCGCTGCAAAACTTGCCGCATTGCTCGTTATCATTTTTCTTGTAGGTGTACTTGTGTTACCAAGAGTGTTCGGCGCTGCCCTTATTCGAAGGAGCGCAGAACTACCCATCGTTGTTGGAATCGTGACTTGTCTCTCTGCAATGTGGTTGGCGTTTCAACTTGGTGCATCTCCTGCACTCGGCGCATTTGTTGCGGGCATGATTTTGGCCGGTTCTCCATTTGCAGCGCAAGTCCGCGGAGATGTTGCCCCATTTCGAAGTATTTTCCTCACTCTTTTCTTTGTTACAACAGGCATGCTTGCAGACTTACCGTGGCTTATACATGGATACCATTTAATCTGGGTCATAGGAATTGCAGCAGGGATTATTGTTGGAAAAACAATAATCGTTTGGATTGTGGGAATCACATGCAATATTCCTCGTAGAGTTTCCATTGCAAGTGGTTTGTGCCTTGCACAAATTGGTGAATTCAGTTTTGTTTTAGGCTCAGCATCTTTGGCTGCAGGCATTATCAGCGATGATATTTTTCAATTAATGATTAGTGCATCGTTGCTCACCTTACTTCTCGCTCCGTTATTGATAGGGAGATCGAGACAAGTTGCAAATTGGATCGACAAAAAACTTGGAAGAACCCCAGTTGATGAAAGTGATGATGCAATAGCATCCTTGAAAAATCATGTCATTGTGCTTGGATACGGTGTCGCTGGAAAGTCCGTAAGCGCTTCATTGTTAGAGTCGGGTAATCAAGTATTGGTTATTGACATGGGACCGATGGGTGTACTGCAAGCAAGGAAGGACGGTGCTTCTTCAATCATAGGAAACGTGCAAAGAAGAGATGTTCTTGAACACGCGGGTATTCGATCTGCAAAAATGCTTGTATCGACGCTTCCAGATTATCGGGCAACTGTTGAAACAATCGATCAAGTTCGTTCACTTTCTTCTTCAATTCCGATCGTAGCACGGGCGAGGTATTCTCGGCACGCAACATTGTTAATTTCTGCTGGTGCAGATATCGTCGTTGATGAAGAAGTGTGCGTAGGTCGCACCCTTGGTGAACAAGTGATGCATCAATTGGGGTTGTGGAGGATTACTGATTGAAACAGTTGTTTTTTTTGCCACACACCCTTTCCGTGGCGTGTCTTAAAAAGATTGAAACTTGTGTATTCGCCTTACAGACCGGGAGCAAATCCGCGGCGCATCGTGTTTTCGCAAATCGCCCTAGGTTCAACAAATTGCAATAAGTAATCTTTGCCACCAGCCTTCGAACCAACACCTGACATTCCAAACCCACCAAATGGCATTCTTGAAACAAGTGCACCCGTGCAACCTCGATTGAGATACAAGTTCCCAACTCTAAACTCTCGTCTTGCGCGCTCAAGGTGTGCTGGTTTACGACTAAACACACCACCAGTGAGTTTATATTCAGATGAATTTGCCACTTGTAGCGCTTCGTCAAAATCCTTCACGCGCATCACTGCGAGCACAGGACCGAAAATTTCTTCTTTTGCGATTCGGTGATGTGGTTCAATGCCAGAGAAAATGTGGGGACCAATATGAGCCCGCCCAGTTTTTTCGTCGAGCCCTTCAGGAACATGACCGGCAAGTTCAAGCTTGCCTTCGGTTTTACCAATTTCGATGTACGACTGAATTTCAAGTGCTGCCTTCGCATCGATGACTGGCCCCATGTCAGAACTTGGATCTAGAACATCGCCGACAACAAGTGTTCTTGTTGATTCGACGAGGCGCGAAAGAAAAATATCGTGTGCTGAATCAACAACGATCACTCGGCTGCACGCGGAACATTTTTGTCCTTGATAGCCAAACGCACTTTGTCTCACACCGAGTACTGCTTCGTCAAGATCAGCCGAAGCATCGATAATGACTGCATTTTTGCCGCCCATTTCACATACAACTTTCTTGACGAACGGCTGGTCTTCGGGTGTGCGACCAGCGGATTCAAGAATGTCTAAACCAACCGCCTTTGATCCGGTGAACGCGATGATGGAAATTCTTGGATCCCGAACGAGTGCAGCTCCGACAATTGCGCCTGGACCTGCTGCATAATGCAAAACATCACGCGGTGCGCCAGCTTCCCACAACATTTCGCAGATGTATTTTGCAATGCCGACAGTTTGACCTGCTGGCTTTACGATCACAGCGTTACCAGTGACAAGGGCGGCAACAGTCATGCCACAACAAATCGCCATTGGAAAATTCCACGGACTAATGACAGCCGCAACACCTCGCGGTTGATAAAACTGTTGGTCAAGTTCGCCTATAAATGCTCCAATTCGATCGAATTCAAATAGTTCAGGTGCCATTCGTGCGTAGTATTCGCAGAAGTCGATGGCTTCACACACTTCTCCATCTGCTTCGCGCCAAGTTTTACCAGCTTCTTTCATGACAACGCCGCACATTTCATCACGGCGATTTCGCATGATCGCTGCTGCTTTCACCAATACCTGTGAACGAACAAGTGGGTCGGTATCTCGCCAGCTTGGAAATGCTGCTTCTGCACGTTCAACAATTTTGGACATTTCTTCAACTGTCTCTACACGTGTTATCTCTGGAATGGTTGCAGCGCCTATGGCTGAGGCAAAAACCATTCGTGTTTGTTCATCAGCAAAGTCACGATACGATTCCGTAAAGAATGGTCTGTTGTCACCAACACCTTCAACTGCGGGCGAAAGATGATGTCTTTCAGGCGCTTCTTCGATTCGTGCAACTCCAGGATCGATTCCTTCATGTTGGACATGCGGTGATGCAAGCAACACAGTAGCATCTGCATCGTCGACGAAGCTGCTTCGAAGCCAAGATTCATTTGAAGTGTTTTCTAAAAGTCGGCGAACCAAATATGCCATACCCGGAATCATTTCTCCAACTGGAACATATTCTCGAAGTCGCAAACCTTCATTTAGTACACCTGATTTGAGTTGATCGGCCATTCCTCGTAACATTTGTAATTCCAAAGCGGCAGGGGGTAGACCATGTTTTTCAAGCAGGGCCATCGCGGTCGCGATGGAACGAACGTTGTGTGAACCAAGTGCAAGTTTTACGCCGCCTTGTCCATTGTCTTTGGGCGTTGATTCGATAAACAATGCAGCCATTCGTTCAAAGCACGCATCTGTATCTACCTTGCGGCTCCACACTGGCACAGGCCAGCCCATTTCTTCAGCATGAATGGTTTCGTAATCCCAGTACGCACCCTTCACGAGTCGGACAGTGACGCAGCGACCAGTACGCTTAGACCATTCTATGATTCGTTTTGCATCTTCATCGCCAGTGCGAAGGTACGCTTGCATCGCTAACCCTGCAGGGAAGTCAATCTCGTCGCAACATCGCATAAAGAGGTCTAAAGTTAAATCTTTGTGCTCAAACTGCTCCATATCGAAGTTGATGAGTGTCCCATTACGCTCTGCCTCTTCTAGAATTGGTCGAAGCGCTTCTAGCAAGCTCTCGATTGACACGTCATTTGCAATTGGATCAGTGTTTGCAAAAAGTGAACTGATTTTTATGGAGATGTTTGTTCGCGGGATTGGACCTAGGTGATCGTTTTCCAAAACAGGTTGTGTTTTCCACGAAGAAACAGTCTTTGGCAAATTGGTAAGTAAGTCTAAATATCGTTGCCTGTATTCAACAGCTTCGGCATCACTCACACACGCTTCACCTAGCAAGTCAACAGAGAACGCAACACCTTCATTCCAAATTTTTTCAAGTGATGGAAGCGCAGATGCTGCATCTGTTCCCGCAATAAACCGTTCAGCCATTTTTGTAATTTGGCTTGTGACAGTTTTCGTCATGGTGCCTTGCATCATTCCGCCAGCTTTCAATCCCATGCCAAGACCAGGTGGTAGTTTTACATCGGGCTGCGTGAGATAGTCCATCAGATGATCGTGCACTTGTTCTGGTGTGACGAGCATAGGAAACGTATCAACAAAACGGAAGAGTTGAATCTTGAACGCCTCGTCTTGCATCGCCCAATCCATAAGTTTGTCAGACCAGAATGCAGTCGAGAGCCAATTTTGTTTCTTCGACCTTGCTTGATGTAGAAGTGAACTACCAATCGCTAAAATGCGTTGTTCTGTTGCTGCGTCAAACACACTCTGTGTGTTTAGTTGACTTGAAACAATTGGAGGGGCAGCCGCTTTTGATTGTCTTTTGAAGAATGCCATAGGTGCGGCATTCTATCACTACGCTCGCCGTATTGCCCTTAGAAAACGGTCGTCCCCAAAAGCATCACGGATGATTTTTGCATCCTCAAAAGCCGGTTCATTTTGTAGCAGGGCAAGTGCTTGGTCTTTCGTCGAAGTTGCAATTTCAAGGATAAGGAGCCCATGTGGATGCAGAATGTTTGAAGCGTTGGAGATGATTCGAGAAATAACATCCAGCCCGTCTTTTCCGCCAGAAAGAGCCAATTCTGGTTCCCAATCGAGTACATTTGGTGCGAGCTGTGTCATTTCACAATCTGGAATGTAGGGTGGATTTGAACAGAGCACTTCGAAGGGGCCATACGCGAGAAGGGGATCGACGCCATCGCCCTGCACAAACGAAATTTGAGAGTCCACCTTTTGGATTGCTGCATTGGTTTTCGCTAATTCTAAGGCCTCATCAGAAATATCAGTTGCAACAATTTTTGCACGCTCCATGTTGTTTGCAAGTGTGACCGCAATACACCCAGAACCAGTGCCAATTTCTGCAATGTTGCACGTTGAATCTTCATCTCGTTTGCAATAAGCAATGACTTGTTCAACAAGTCGCTCCGTGCAAGAACGTGGAATCAATGTCGAACTATTGACTTGAAACTCAACTCCAAAAAACCAAGCAGTCCCAACAATGTATTGCACAGGCTCATGCTTCATCGCTCGTTGCACAAGTTCGCGTAATGTGTTTCGTTCTTCGTCGGTCGCCACACGATCTGCATGTGCGTAGAGATCAATTCTTGCTCCACCGAGCACGTGCGTGAGAAGCATCTCGCCAATCAAACGCGGATTATCAATTTTTTTAACGGTAAACTGCTCCGTCATCCAATCAAGGAGAAGGCGCGTTGTCCATGTGGTTATCTGTGTTTCGCTCACGCAGGGATTGTACGTGCGAATGAGGCCAGTTCTCTAATTTTCGACCTTTTTTCGGCAAGCTTTTTGCACTATTTCTATCAGTTGATCAGTTCTAAATGGTTTGAACAACACGGTGTGCATACCTTCTTGACTTGCACGCATAATGGAGTGGTGGGGATCGTATCCAAAGCCAGTCATGAGGACAACAATTTGATCATGCCACATTTCAGTTGCAGCGTGGAATACTTCATATCCATTGAGCCCCGGCATGCGAATATCAGAAATAATCAGGTCAAATTGCTTCCCCGCAGCATGTGTTTCTTTGATAACTTCATACGTTTCAGTTCCATTCACACACACAGTGACTTCAAAACCAAGTTTTGCCATGACATCGCGCACGCCCAATCGAACAACTTCTTCATCATCAGCAACAAGAACAGTCTTCCCCTTGAGTTTTGGATCTGCTTGAATAAAACCAGCGCGATCAGCATCCAAAATTGTTTGCGGACCGCCAGTGCATGCTTTTAGACGCAAAGACACTGTTTGCGTTGCTTCGACTAATTTCTTTGCAATTTCAACATTGCTTCCTTCTTCGAGCAACTTGTTTGAAAGTTCAGCGATAATTTTTAATGGGTCTTCTAGTTCTGTAAGAATGTTCTTGGAGACTTCTTCGTTCGTTGTATATCGTTCGACGACTAAGAGATCAAGTGTATGCATTGCACCTGCGATGTATCTTCCAAAAATTTCAGCCATTCTCCGATCATTATCATCGAATGCGTTTTTACTTTTTGATTCGGCATTAAACACGCCGATAATTTTATCGTTCATCCAAAGAGGAACTGTCAAAGATGATGCGGCGCTGTCAAGACCAGTTTTATAAAGGGGTTCTTCATCGACGTCAGGACAGATATGACTTGTTCCGGTTGAAGCGACGAGACCGCATATTCCATTTTCAGTTTCTTTCGCAAAGATAACTTCACCTATTTTGAGAGGTGAGAGGTTTTCTGCGATGACCAATTCAAGCGCACCAGATCGTTGATCGAGCAAACGGATTTCAAAATTATCCATATCTAGCAAGTCGTGCACATAACGCACAACCTTCTCTTCCATCAGTCGAAGTCGCTGCGCGACATTGAGGGATCGGACGGTTGAGGCGTCGAACTGAGTAAGCTCCATGCCAGCGTCGCATATTGCGTTGATTTTTGCTTGAATTGCTCCGCCACCAGAAAGGATTAAGTCGCTTTCATGGTCAGGGGCTACGATTTCAAAATTTGAGGACAGCAACTCTGCGATCTCTGGGTCGATCGTAGCGTCAAACGCAATTTGTAATCGTTGGCGTTTCTCTGCCATTGTTGTAGTCATTACCTTAACTTATTCCTAGCCTACACCCATTTTTTACAGATGCAATCGAAATGCCATCGGAGTATTGCCCCCTTTTGCTTGATAAACTGCGGTACTTTCAGTGTAACTTCTGGGCTTCTTTGCCCTAAAATCCACTACCAGCACAAGATGATCCTCCAAACCACCAATTTGACCCGCGATTTTGCAACGATCCACGCCCTCAAGAGCGTCGATCTTTCTCTACAAAAGGGGCAAATTCGAGGTCTTTTAGGCCCAAATGGAGCTGGAAAGTCAACGGCACTGAGGATGATTTGCGGGGTGCTTGCTCCTACTCGGGGAACAATTTTGATTGATGGCATAGATTTCTCGAGCGACCCTGTGAAAGCAAAGCTGCGCATTGGTTATTTGCCAGAAGGCGCACCCTTGCCATGTGAACTCCGCGCGATTGACTATCTTTTGTATGTAGGACGGATGTATGGACTCGACAAAATTTCTCGTACACTTGCGATAGAAACTTGGTCGGAGAGATGTGACATCGCGAATGTGCTCAATCAAACCATCGGGACCTTATCCCGTGGATATCGTCAACGCGTTGGACTTGCTGCAGCGTTACTGCATCAACCAAAACTTGTTGTGCTTGACGAACCATCAACAGGATTAGATCCTGAACAGAGTGTTTCATTCCGTTCGATTGTGAAAGATGTTGCCGCAGATGCTGCAGTCCTTTATTCATCACACAATCTTGTAGAAGTTGAAGCAACATGTGATGTGGTTTCAATTCTCTGTCAAGGAAGAATTGTTGCAGACGGAACGTTTGAATCGCTCAGCACTGGCGGAACTTCTGTTTCTGTTGAAGTTTCTCCACATTCGATTGCAACGAAACTTTCAACAACAAGTTGTGTTTCGATTGATGAGAAGTGGGTGCGTTGTGTGTGTGACAATATTTCTGGTGAAGACATTGCCAAGATCGTCACTGAAGAGCGCGGCTTGATTCGTTTGATTCAACCTGTTGGCGAATCGACAGAGATGACGTA
Organism: uncultured Isosphaeraceae bacterium; assembly: GCA_964474235.1. Classification (GTDB taxonomy): domain Bacteria; phylum Planctomycetota; class Phycisphaerae; order Phycisphaerales; family SM1A02. Next base: position 51,038 of record CAYYRP010000009.1, on the reverse strand, counting down.
TCTTCGTCTCATTCAAGATTCGCAGGTGCAGGCATGAAAAGCGGATTTGCTATTTTTAGACGCGACCTCCGCTCACTTTTTTGTGTTGCAACTGGTCCGATCGTCGCTGCACTTTTCTCATGTTTGTGCGCTGTTGCATTTGTTTCAGGTGTGTTTGATCAAGGTGGCATTGCAACAATGCGACCAGTCTTCGATTTTTCGGCTTGGTTACTCATATTGCTTTGCCCAGCAATCACGATGCGTCTGATTGCAGAAGAGCGGCGAGTAGGGACGTGGGATCTTTTACTTGCATCTCCAATTTCATCTTTTCAACTTGCCAAGGGAAAGTTCGTTGCTGCATGGAGTTTTCTGCTCTTTGTGCTGTTGACAACAGTGCCACTTGTGCTCGTGTTAGAACTCTATGCACAACCAGATTACGGTGCAGTTTTGAGCGGATACTTTGGATTGTTTCTACTTGGCGGGGCCGTACTTGCAACTGGAATTGTTGTTTCGGCGCTGACAACTTCCCAAACAGTTGCATACTTAGTTACAACATTCTTCTGGTTGACACTTTCGCTTGGTACGAAAGTAATCCCAACGCTTGTTCCTTCGAGGTTTGCAGATTTTGTTTTCGCTTTTGACCCCGACCTTCGCACGAGTGCTTTTTCGATTGGACTCCTCGACAGTGCAGGTGTAGTTTATTTTCTGTCCATTATGGTGGTGATGGTTCTTGTTGCAGCATTCGCTGTTGCCCGAACACGCCGGCCTTCATTACAAGTAACACGCGTTGTAATCTGTGGATTCTCGCTTCTCGCTTCGCTGATCGCGATCAACGAACTTGCTTTGCAAGAACAGTTTCGAACACGAATAGATGCAACTGGTTCAAGAAGGTATACCCTCAGCGATCAAACCACTTCGTTTTTGCAAGCACTTGATGAGCCATGGCGAATCGTTATCCTCATGGATGAGACGTTGTCAGACAGAGCAACAGCAAAACAAGTAGATGAAGTTCTTCGTCGCTACGAAGAAGCCTCTGAAATGGTTTCTGTAGACCGCATTGATCCAGCAAATCCAACTTCGATGAAAAATTACGAAGTACTTCTCCAAGATATCATGACAATTTATGCTGATGAACTCCATGAGGCCGAGGCAGCAATCGGGCAGGGAACGAAGACATTTCAAGAACTCATGACGTTTGCTTCAAGCGAATCCGCATGGTCTGAACTGGTTTCACAACTTGGGGGAACTCCGAAAGAACTCGAGACACTGCGTACATTGACAACGTCGCTCGCATTGCTTGGTCGCGATGGCAGATTGATTCTTGATGAAGTTGATAAGGCAATGTTCGTTGATATGGCAGCGCCATTGCCGAGGCTTGCAGTTGCACGCGACATTCTTGCTGCAGCAAATGGGAGATGGTCAAGGGAACTCTCTGAAGTTGCATGGTGGTTGCAAGAAAACCGAAGCGATGGATTTGCACTTGCTGCTCGTGAAGAGGCCGCTGCGTTTAATTCAATGGCAGCAAAATTAGCAAAATCAGATGATGTGCTCCGAAGGCTTGGCAGACTTGAGTTTGGTGAACTTGCAGTACAACTGACTGAAGGACAGGGTGCAATTCTGATGTCACCAACAAGGGCAATAATGATTCCCGCATCGTTGCTCTTTCCAACAGGACGATCTACAACGGGAATTGCACAAGATCAACGATTTCGCGGTGAACAAATTATCTCATCTGCGTTGCGTTCTCTTAATGCAGAAGAGGTTCCTCAGGTTGTGTTTGTGCACGCTGAAGAACAATCTTTGCTTGTAAAAAACAAAGATGGTGTTGATATCGCAGCAGTGCAAGGGTTGATGGAATCTAGCAGGTTCCGAGTGTTAGAATGGATTCCGGCAGATAGTGCAAGGCCTTCTTTGGGCGATGGACCGGTTGTGTACGTTGTGATTCCGCCATCAAGTAGAGCGGGTTTAGAAATTTCACAACGTGAGCAAACATTACTAGATGCAGTAACAGGGTTGCTTGCAGGGAATGAGCCAGTCATGTTGAACGTGCAACCAAGTTTGTTGCCAAGGTATGGACAAGTTGATCCGTGGGCGAAGTTACTCATGCAAGTTGGCATTGAAGCGAATACTTCGAAAGTTGTTTTGCAACAAGTCGCTGTTGGTCCACAACAAGTCTATATCCAGCGTGCGCAATTGATTGATCGCTCGGTTGGGGAGCACTCGATTGCCAGAGCAGTTGATTCTCGGCGAATGTATTTGCCACTACCAGTAGAAATTAGCGGCGGGGAACCGTTGCTTTCAATTATGCCAGATGAAGATCGATGGCTTGATGATAATTGGGCTGCTGAAACGGATGCAACAGGAAAGAGCAGGATTCAAGAGGAGCTCACAGTTGCAAGTGCAGTTGTTCACCACGAAAATGCTAGAGCGATTGTTGTTGGTTCTGGCGGCTGGTTACTTTCATGGGCGGCGGACCGCGCATCGCAACTGGGCGACGGGCAAGTAACGATGACAAATCCTGGTAACAGTGAATTTCTTTTAGCATCAGTTGCATGGCTCGCGGGTTTAGATGAATGGATTGCAGCAAGTCCACTTGGTCAGCAGTCGAGTCGAATCGAAGGACTCAGTTCCAACATGTATACAGTTTGGCTCTTTGTTTTGATTTTTGGTGTGCCTGTGTTCATTTTATTAGTTTCAGGGGTTGCATCGATCAAGAGGAAAGCCGCATGATTCGTACTGCACACGTTTGGTTACTCGTTTTCGTTGCACTCGTGCTCTCTGTCTGTTCAATGTGGCAACGTTCTATTGAAGTGATTGATCATCAAGATAAAGTTGTGCTGTTACTCCCGGAAAGTGCAATTACTTCAAGTGATATTGAAACAATCACATTGAACCGAGAAAATGAAGAAATAGTTTTTGAAAGAATAGATGGAATATGGTGGCAAACTAAACCATTTGTTTGCAGAATGGATACAAATTCGATGATGAACGTCATCGACAGAGCGCAAGGCGTGTTGCAAATTGGAGTTGTCGAAGGAGACGTTACGAAAGAAACGCTCGGTCTTGGAGAACATGCAAACAGCATTACACTTGCAACCAAAAATGAAACGATTGAGATTGCACTTGGTCGAATGACATTGGGCGGCAGAGCGTATGCTGCAGTAAGTGGTGGGCAACCTGTGATTGTCTCACAATCGTTGCACAGGCTTGCACTTGATACCGACCATCGGTACTGGAGAGACATCCGTTTGTTCCCAGAGTTGGCAATCGACGTAGAGAGAATCGAACGAAGAATCGACGACGATGTGCTTTCCTTAAGCCGTAAAAGTGGGAAGTGGATGATTCAGGAGCCAGTTTCTGCAAGGGTGCATGATGATGCGCTCACGGAATGGATTGGTCGTTTGGCATCGGTGAAACTTGGTTCCTTTGTCGCCGACGAACCAGAAGATCTTGCATTGTTTTCGCTCCTCTCGCCACGTGCTTCACTTGCAATTACTGATTCGACTGGAAGAACGCAAACAATTTTAATTGGTGGACGGGTATCGGCTGGTTCTCAGAACAGGTACGTCAAATTAGAACACACACCTATGGTTTTTAGTATGAATTGGGATGCATTATCACAATTGTTTCCAACTGCTGAAATCATTGCAGCGCCTACTGGTAGTGGTGTGTCACCGTTCGATATAAAGAGAATTCGAATAACCTCAAAAGGTGGCGAAACAACTCTTCGGCGCGAGTTAGAAACATGGGTTGATGAGACACGGGGAGACAATGTTGTAGAGTTAGAAAATGTGAGAGCGTTGCTTTCATGGATTTTGGAGTCTCGACCCGTTTCGGTTGCCATTGGCCCATACCCAAGAACATTACAAGTCGCGACTATGACATTAGAAGGTTACGATCGTATGCCGATGGACACTGTTCGTATTGCTCGACAGGAAGATGGTTCTTGGATTTTAGATAATGGTGAAAACGTATTGCGTCTTCATCCTGCTGATGCTGGCGAAGTGCTTGGTTTGTTTTTGAATAACTAACCCCCGGTTAGCTATTCCTGTTCACAAACCAGTGGCTCACAGAATCATCTCCAGAAACCTGTCGATCTACCTCCCTGAAGTTGAGGGTTTCAAGAAGAGAATACATGTTATTGAGGTGTGAATCACCATATTTTCTTTGTGAGGTAAAGACCCAGAGTTCATGTGCAAGATGTTGATTGAACACGTGCTCAAACAAAGTTCTACCGCCTTCGACAACGACGTTTGTTGCATCGTATTCTTTTACAAGATATTCCATCAATGGTCGAAGATCGAGCACGCCGTCTTCTTCTGGCAACGCTAAAAAAGAAACAGCGCGGTTTTTCAACTCAGGTAGGGTTGCATCTTTGCCATGCGCAATGAGCGTAGGAATTTCTCCATCAAGTACAGTTGCATTGCGGGGGATTCTGAGTGTTGGATCAACGATGACGCGAAGTGGTGTACGGTGTGCAGTCGCGTTCCGTACAGTGAGACTCGGATTGTCAGCAACGACAGTTCCAACCCCGACGATGATTGCGTCAATGCACCCACGTTTTTTATGTACGAGTTGCCTACTTGCCTTGCAACTGATCCAAGGCGATTCGACTTCTGGGGTTTCAATGTATCCGTCAGAAGTTTGTGCCCATTTGCAAATAACCCAAGGCAAACCTGTCTGCAATCGGTGAAGAAATGGTGCGATAATCTGTTTGGAGTTGGCGTGTTTTTCAAAAATAACTTCGATGCCATGTTCTGCAAGGAATTTACCGCCACCCGATGCTTCTGGATTTGGGTCGGCATGACCGATTACAACTTTTGCAATGCCTGCGTCAAGGAGTGCATGTGCGCAAGGACCTGTTCGTCCAACATGGTTGCAAGGTTCTAGGGTGACGTACGCAGTTGCGCCACGAGCAAGCGTGCGAGCATCATCCAATGCGTTGATCTCAGCATGCGCCTCACCTAATTTTTTGTGAAATCCACTGCCAACAATGGTTCCGTCTCGGTCAACAATTATGCAGCCGACCATAGGGTTGGGCTCAACTAAGCCATGCCCGCAAGCGGCAAGCTCACAGGCATGATTGAGATAATCTTGGTTGGTCAAACGCATACAGAGGGGTATGGTACGCGAGAGATCATTTTTACGAAGCGAGAACTTCCTTTTTAAGACCTTCTGGCATCAGTTTGTACTCAGATGGTTCCATTGTGGAGGAAGCGCGACCTTGGGTCATGCCGCGTAACACAGTTGTGTAGCCGAACATTTCTGAAAGCGGCACTTCAGCTTCGATGATACGGACAACACCACGAACTTCGGAGTCATTGATTTGACCGCGTCGACTTGCAAGGTCGCCGCTGACAGAACCAAAGAATTCGTCAGGAGTTGTGATGATTACTTTCATAATTGGTTCAAGCAATGCAAGTTTTGCTTGTGTACATGCTTGACGGCAACCGAGTGCGCCTGCTTGTTCAAATGCAACTTGACTTGAGTCAACTTCGTGATATGAACCATCGATTAATTCGATGCATACATTTACGAGTGGGTAACCACCAAGGATGCCCGAAGCAGTTGCAGCGCGAACGCCTGCTTCAACTGATGAGATGTATTCGCGAGGAATCGCACCACCAGAAATTTTCTCAACAAACACAACACCATTTTTCATAGTCAGTTCTTGTTCAACTGCTTCAGCTTCAGTCATTGGGCGTGCGTTGAGAACAACATCACCAAACTGACCGCGTCCACCAGATTGTTTTACAAACTTTCCACGGACATTCTCAGCTGTGGCGGTAATTGTTTCTCGATAACTTACTCGAGGCGTTCCAACATTCACGCCGATTTTAAGATCGCGAGTGAGTTTATTCTTCACGATTTCAAGGTGAAGTTCACCCATGCCGGAGATAATGGTTTCTCCAGTTTCATCGTTATATCGTGCACGGAATGAAGGATCTTCGCGTGTAATCGTTGTGAGCGCTTCGCCAAGTTTCTTTTTGTCATCATTCGTGATTGGTTCGATCGACATCGAAATCACTGGGTCAGGGAAGTGCATGCGTTCAAGAACAATTGGATCGTTGATATCACAAAGGGTATCGCCCGTACCGGAGTTTTTCAAACCTACGACAGCAACGATTGAACCTGCTGGTGCAAAGTCAAGCGCTTGTCGATCTTTCGCATGCATTTCATAAATACGCGAAACGTTTTCTTTCCGTCCATTGACTGGGTTGAGCACACGGCTTCCTTTTTCAAGGCGACCTGAATAAACGCGAACGTAGGTAAGGTCACCATGTGAATCGTTCACAACTTTAAAGACTAAACCAGAGAAAGGTGCTTCGTCATTATGTGGACGAGATAGTTTTTCAGATTCATCTTTAGGATTTGTACCTTCAACGTCTGGAACTTCAGTTGGATTTGGTAGGTATTCAATAACGCCGTTGAGAACGCGCTGTACGCCGATGTTCTTGAGCGCTGAACCACAGAAGGTTGGGAATGCACGCATTTCAAGGGTTGCACGACGAAGCGCTGCTTTGAGCTGCTCAGGTGTAATTGCTGCTTCATCTTCTAGGTAGAGCATGGTGAGTTCATCATCAAGTTCAGCAATTCGCTCAACAATGTCGTGCTTCCAAAGTTCAGCCATTTCCTGCATATCATCAGGAATGTCGCGTTGTTCTACAACAGCGCCCATTTCACTACTATCAAAGTAGTAGGCCTTCATTTCTATGAGGTCAACGATGCCTTCGAATGTGTCACCAGCGCCAATTGGAAGTTGCACAGCAACAGCGTTTGCGCCAAGGCGTTCGCGGACTGTGTTGTAACTGAATTCGAAGTCAGCACCAATCTTGTCCATCTTATTGATGAGGCAGAGGCGGGGGACGTTGTATCGATCTGCTTGGCGCCATACTGTTTCGGATTGTGCTTCAACGCCTTCCTTTGCATCAAACACAGCAACAGCACCGTCAAGTACTCGCATCGATCGTTCAACTTCGATAGTGAAGTCAACGTGTCCGGGAGTGTCAATCAAGTTGATTGTGTAGCTGTCTCCATCAAATTCCCATGGGCATGTTGTTGCAGCAGATTGAATGGTAATACCGCGTTCTTGTTCTTCTTCAAGGAAGTCCATTGTTGCAGTACCTTCGTGTACTTCACCGATTTTGTAACTCTTGCCTGTGTAGTACAACACTCGTTCAGTTACGGTTGTTTTGCCAGCATCGATGTGGGCACAAATGCCGATGTTTCTTGTTTTATTTAGATCTAAAGCCATGGTAATTCATCTTTTTGTCACAGCATCGAGCCACAACATTCCTTTTTAATAACAATGATCGCCTATCGAAGGCGACTTGGTTTCTTTTTCTGTTTTACTTCACCAATCGAGTGATTGGCTGCACAATTTTTGACCCGACTCACATTTGGGTCACCTCCCATTTGGGAAAGCCTCAATGCAGCCGGGCGTCTTCTTCATCATCTTCTTGCAACGGTAAATCTCCTTTTCCGCTGAAACGCCCAATTCAACCACTTCCTAGAATGACGCCAATCGTCAAAAACAGTGGCAAGCCCCACATTGTATCAATACAAAACAACTCGTCAACAACTTTTTTAGATTTTTACTAAAACGCCCGTTTTTTTGCGAATAAGTGCAAGGTAAGGTTAACTATTTCGGATCAGAGATGCTCGATTGAGGTTGTTTTCAGCGAGAATCGGCTCAATTTCTTTGAGGAACCGCCGCCCATCTTGAACATATCCAGCAGTTGGCTTGATATCTGGCACCAGTGTTGCAAAATATTTATTGAATCGCATCATGTGAAGTTCACGAGTAAATTTCGCCACCATCGATGCAAGGGCAACTGGCATATGTTTTTCGTCACTCTTAGATGCAAAAGTCATTGTCACTTTTCGTCCATCGATATCGAGTCTGTAGCGACTCATCTCATTGTTCTCTACAAGTATTTGAATCTTTGCTTCTGGCCACGCTTGTTGTAAATCTTGGCGGTACCGAATGCGACCACCATGTCGGTCGATCATGATTCGTGGATGTTCGGTAGGGTATTTCGTTGCAATAGATTCAACAAGTTGCATTGCCATTGCAAAATTTAACGTTGCTTTAGAGCCCAGGCATGTTCGTTCATTGTAATCTTTTACATCAATTGCTTTGCACGCCAACCAATCACAGCGAACCCTAGACCGTTGCAAATCACGTGCAAGGCAAGCAATGTCAATTTGCAGTGCATTTGGGTCCATTGCCAAGGGAAGGTTTGTTTCTAAAGTTGTCCACGGTTTTTTTGGAAGCGAGCATCCAATTGATGTGAAAAATTCTGTATCCGATGTTGGCTGGGTTGCTAAAAAAGATAAAACGCCACGTTCAAGATGTTTTAATCCTTTTGGTATTGATCCAGATTTGAGTTTTTTCGAATCATTAACTGCAATTCGTTTTCTTCGATCACTTCTTTTTTTACAAATTGCGTTGCTCAGAATATCCCAAAGGTCAGGCTCGCCTTCTGCTGGGTCGTAATGTTCAAGAACCATGACCGATGCACCAACACAAAGTGGACCGAACATGGGTCCATAGCCAGCCTCATCAATACCTGCGTACACCAACATAATTTGTAAATGATAGCGGTACATCATAAATTCCGACTAAAATATACAAATGGCAAAAGTATTGATGGCAATGTCAGGCGGGGTCGACTCTTCAGTCGCTGCTGCACTTCTTCAGCAAGAAGGGCACGAAGTTGTAGGTTGTTTTATGCGGCTTGGCAGTGTTGGCGAGGAACTCTCATCAAATCAGGAGCAACAATTTGAAATAAAACACAAAGGGTGTTGTTCGATCAACGATGCACACGATGCTCGGCATGTTTGTGCGAAACTTGGCGCAACGTTTTATGCCCTTGATTTTAAAGATGACTTTGGCCGAATCATTGATTACTTTGTTGATGAGTACAACGCAGGTAGAACGCCGAACCCCTGTGTTCGATGCAATGATTGGCTCAAGTTTGGTCGTCTTCATCAATATGCAAAAACAATTGGTGCAGAGTTTGTTGCGTCTGGGCATCATGCACAAATTTTGCACACACCAAATGGAGCAGAATTACACCGAGGCTCGGATGATGGAAAAGACCAAAGTTATGTTCTTTTTGGTGCAACTCGTGATAGTCTTGCAGAAATGTTACTTCCAATTGGGCATCTTCAAAAAGATGAAGTGCGAGAACTAGCTAAAAAATTTGACTTGCCCGTTGCAAACAAACCAGACTCTCAAGACATCTGCTTTGTCCCAGATGACAATTATGCAAACATCATTGCCAAGCGAACGCCCGGTAGTATGAAAGAAGGGGAAGTGTTCGACACTGAAGGAAACGTGGTTGGTTTGCACAAAGGGCATCAAAAATATACGATCGGTCAACGTCGTGGACTCGGCATTGCAATGAGCAAACCAGTCTACGTTGTTGCAAAAGATCCAGTGCTCAATACTGTAACAATTGGCGGGGAAGAACAACTCAATTGCAATGTTGTGCATGCAAAAGACTCAAATTGGCTGATTGATGAACCCAAAGACTGGATTTCATGCACAGCGCAAATTCGATACAACGCACAAGATGCGCCAGCGAAAGCCCGAATCACTGAATTGGGAATTGAAGTTGTGTTTGATTCGCCGCAACGTGGTGGCGCGCCCGGTCAAGCCGTCGTCTGTTATGAAGGCAGTAGGGTGATTGCCGGTGGTTGGATTGAAACAGTCTCATGAGTTTTGATTGGTCACTGCCGTATCCATCTCGCCGCGAATCGGTGATTGCAAAGAACGTTGTAGCAACCTCGCAACCCCTCGCCGCCCAAGCAGGGTTAGAGATGTTACGCCGCGGCGGAAATGCTATTGACGCGGCAATTGCTGGCGCAATTGCACTCACAGTCGTAGAACCATGTGCAAACGGAATAGGTTCTGACGCATTTGCGATTGTAAGCGACGAAGATGGTTTGCGTGGATTGAATGCATCTGGTAAATCGCCAGCACTCTATGACGGTTCGGCAATATCACCTACCGGTTGGTCGCCAGTCACCGTTCCGGGCGCAGTGTCTGGTTGGGTTGCACTTTCTGAAAAGTTTGGTGACCTTGATTTTGAAACACTCTTTGACCCAGCGGTGGGGTATGCGATAAACGGATTCCATGTTTCAAGACAAACAGCAGCAGGGTGGAAGAGGGGTGCAGCCCGTTACGCAGAATTTGAAACATGGCAACGAACGTTTACAACAAACGGAATACCACCTCGTGTGGGAGAGTTGATGAGACTCCCAGATCATGCAGATACGTTGCAAGAAATTGCAGATACCAAGGGTGAATCTTTTTACCTTGGAAGGCTTGCAACCCAAATGCATGAAACTTCAGTGAGGGAAGGCGGTTTTCTTAGGTGTGATGACCTAGCTTCGCACGCCTGTCAATGGGTTGACCCAGTCGGCGTGAGTTGTGGAAACAACACGCTCTACGAACTTCCACCAAATGGGCAGGGAATTGCTGCGTTGATTGCGATTGATATTCTGCAATTGTTAAACACTGATTTATCTTGTTGTGACACTTCTGAAGTAGTGCACCTGCAAATCGAATCGATGAAACGCGCCTTTGCAGATGCGCACGCGTATGTTGCAGACCCAGAAATTTCTGGAACGTGTGAAGATTTGTTAGAACAAGCGAGGCTTAAAAAACATGCCGAGGCCATTACTGCAACAGCAAGCGATTGTGACCAAGCAACGCTCCCTCGATATAGTTCAACGGTGTATCTCGCTGCAGGTGATGCAGACGGTCGACTTGTCTCATTTATTCAAAGTAACTTCGAAGGGTTTGGAAGTGGTATTGTGATTCCAAACACTGGCATTGCTTTGCAAAATCGTGGTCTTGGTTTCTCTTCTGAACAAGATCACCCAAACAGCGCAGCCCCATCAAAGCGACCATTTCATACAATTATTCCCGCGATGCTTTCTGACGGCGATGGGGCGCGAATGGCTTTTGGTGTCATGGGCGGTCCAATGCAGCCACAAGGGCACTTGCAAGTTACGTGCAGAATAGTATTTGGAAATCAAAATCCACAAGCGGCGCTAGACGCGCCGCGGTGGAAATTACTTGGTGGTCGTAGAGTTGCAATTGAACAGGGTTTTCCAGAACAAATCTACGCTGAACTTCGCGAGCGTGGTCACGAACTTGAAATGGCTGCAGAATGCACTGTCGCCTTCGGAGGGGGGCAAGCGGTGTATCGCCTACGCGATGGCATGGTTGGTGCGAGCGATCAGCGCCGCGATGGGCAAGCGGTTGGTTTTTGAATTACCACGCTTGAATAAAAGCGAGCAAGTCGTCGATATCAACTTCGCCACTTTGGTTGAGATCCGCCGAACAGCCATCTGTGCATGGTCCCCATGACGAAATTAAAATCAGTAAGTCTTCAATGTCTTGGTCGCTATCAGAATCAAAGTCACCAAACATCACGATTGAATCGTAGATGTAGACTTTGCCTGCATGCAGTTCAGTGTGGTCGAACGCCAATGAACTAACAAAAATGGAATTGTTTGCGATGTGGCATCGCCGTCCAAAATACCCCTCAGCAATACCGTCATGTGGCAGCAGTTGGATAATTTCTACAGCGGTTGATCCGGCAACGTCAAAAACGTACGCATCACCAATTTCTATATTATGGAAAGGGGCACCAATAACGACCGAGTTGTTTACAAGGTACACACTGCTTCCAAATGCATCTCCTGCAGTGGTGGAAGACCCAGCAAATTTGTCTTTTGAAATCCAGCCACTCCCGTTGTTCCTAAACAAATAGGTTGCACCACCATTTTCTTCACCATTGCCATCGTGGGGTGATCCAACAACGATGGTGTTTCCTGATATATCGACAGCGGTGCCAAAGTGTGGTGCTTGAACTTCACTGTTTGGTTGCAACCGAGCAGTAACAACAAATTCATTTTGGTTATCGTCGAATGACAAAATCCAAACGCTTCCTTTTCCATCTTCTTCAAGGGGTGCACCTGCAACTAAAGTACCTCCGTCAAGATCAATTGATGCGCCAAACTTTGTATTTGATTCACTTATTGGATTTGAAATTGATGTTAGTTGCGTCCACGCACTATCTTCGATGAGCCAGGGGTGAAGTTCTCCTGTTCCAAATGCATCTATTTGCCCAACTACAGCGAGCCCTGAAGTAGCATCAAAAGAAACAGAAGTTCCAAGGTGATCATTTGTCGAGGGTGTTGTAGAAAAGAGTTTGCTTCCTTCTTTCCACAATCCAGTCTCTTCGTTTAATTGGTAAACATGGGCTGCTCCAGCATTTACTCCAACTTCATCATCACCTGGTGCGCCGACAATCAACCAATCTCCATCTAGAGATACTGAGGTACCGAAGAAAATGTTTTCTCCGGAACCGGGTACAGGTTGAGGAGTGATTCGTTGGTGAAGTGTCCAAGTTCCGGCATTGTCCCAATAGATGTGGACTGATCCTCGAAGAGATGCTTCGCTTGAATCTTGTGGTGCACCAACTGCGAGCCAGACACCATCAGATGAGATCGCATCGCCGAAATGGTCATTCCATGTACTATTTGTAGGCGACAACGAACTTTGCCCATGCAGTGAATGGGCTAGGCAAAGTGAGCAGAGGGCTGATGTCAGAAGAATGCTTGTCTTGTAATTCATAACGGAATACACTGAGAATAGAGCCATTTTGGAGCCGAAGCAAGAGAAAATCGGTAAATAAGCAATTCTTATTAACATGATTTTTTTCTGTGTTAATTTACGGACTATAGAGCATTGCTTTTGCGGGTATTATGCCCATTCTTAGGAGTAAACCCATGACAACAACGACTGATTATCTTGGCGCCGAAGCCGCAAATTTACTTGATCATAAGGCGATTATTTCATCTGATATCCTTCAATTACCGGGTGGGGACTTCCTCGACCGCACTTGGAAGAACAGCGATAGGAACCCACAGACATTGCGAAACCTTGCCTCGCTCTATGGCAACGGGCGATTGGGCGGGACAGGCTACTTGTCCATTCTTCCTGTTGATCAAGGAATTGAGCATTCAGCTGGTGCTTCGTTTACACCAAACCCAGCGTATTACGATCCAGCAAAAATTGTTGAACTCGCAATCGAAGGTGGCTGCAATGCTGTTGCAAGCACGTACGGTGTTTTAGGATCAGTCGCACGAGAATATGCCCATAAAATTCCATTCATTGTCAAAATCAACCACAATGAGTTGATGACAAGTCCAAACAACTTTGACCAAATTATGTTTGGCAGTGTTGAAGAAGCGTGGAATTTGGGTGCTGCTGCAGTTGGTGCAACAATCTACTATGGTTCAGAAGAATCAGGCAGACAAATTCAAGAAGTGGCGCATGCGTTTGCCCTTGCACACGAACTTGGAATGGCAACTGTCCTTTGGTGTTATCTTCGAAACAGTGACTTCAAAGTTGATGGTACCGATTATCACGCATCGGCGGATTTGACCGGACAAGCGAACCACTTGGGTGTGACGATTGAAGCGGACATCATCAAGCAAAAACAAGCAACAAACAACGGTGGCTACATCGCGATGAATGAAGGTGGTTCTTCCTATGGCAAGTTCCACAAGGGAATGTACAGCGATTTGTGCAGCGATCACCCGATTGATCTTTGTAGATACCAAGTGTTGAATTGTTACAGCGGGCGTGCAGGATTGATTAACAGCGGCGGCGCTTCTGGCGACGACGACTTTGGTCAAGCAGTACGCACTGCAGTGATCAACAAACGCGCTGGCGGTACTGGATTGATTAGTGGACGCAAAGCATTCCAACGACCAATGGCTGAAGGCGTGCAATTGCTCAACGCAATCCAAGATGTGTACTTGGACGATTCTATTACGATTGCTTAAAAAAATAAACAACCCGCGGGGTTGTTTATTCATTTGTATGTTACCCAGCGGCGAGTTGCCGTACAGGTTTTGCAACACGGCTTGCTTCGATTTGTCGTTGTGAGTCAACGTGTGCCGTGAAATCTTCTCCGAAACGAATGAGTCGCAGTGAGTTTGCGATCACGATGACATATCCAAGTGCATAGTAAAACGGTGTAAACCAAATATTGATGTTGCCTGTTGCTGCAAGTGCAAGACCGACCACTGCGAGTACAAGAGACGCGCTGATGTTTTGCCCAATTACACTTTTTGCTTTACGAGCAAGTGCAATAAGGAAGGGGATGTTGCGTAAATCGTCATTCATCAAGGCAACGCCCGCTGAGTTTGTCGCAATATCACTGCCCGAAAGCCCCATCGCAACGCCAACATCTGCAGTGGCGAGAATTGGACCGTCGTTAATGCCGTCGCCGACAACAAGGGTGTTGTGACCACGCCCGATGAGGTATCGTAATTCTTCGTGTTTTTCTTCAGGCAAACATTCTGCTTCAATGGAGTCAACCGCAACGGATTGCCCAACGCGCTTGGCAACATCAAGTCGGTCACCCGTAAAGATAGAAACGTGTCGAACGCCATGTTGACGCATATCTTCGATAGCCTCAGCGGCATGTGGTCGCAGTTTGTCCTCAAGGCCAACTGCGCCCAAATATTGCGTCCCACGCATGATGTGCACGCTTGACATGCCTTCAATTTTCTCTTCAACAGCTCTCATTTGAGATGCAATGCCATTGTTTAGCTCAAGTAACCATGCACCACGACCAGCGTAGACGTCCGCATCGGAAGTGTGTGCAATAACACCACGTCCGTGCACTTCTTCAAAATCGTTGACAGAAGTTGGTTCTATCCTTGCTTGGGTGGCAGTATCGATAATTGATTTTGCAAGTGGGTGATTAGAATGTTGTTCTGCATCCGCAGCTGCTTGTAAAAGTGCTGCGCCTTCTACGCCTTCGGCGGGCGCCAACCGGCTCACTGCAAAGTGACCAGTTGTAAGCGTGCCAGTTTTATCAAGAATGACGGTGTCGATGTCTGCTGCTGCTTCAAGTGTGCGTGTTTCCTTGACCATAATGCCAAGTCGGGCGGCTGCTGCAAATGCTGCAACCATTGCAGTAGGGTGTGCAATCAATAATCCACCTGGGCAAGTAACAACGAGTACAGTGATCGCTCGAACAGAGGCTTGGTCACGAATGAACTCATCAGCCGAACGACTTGTAAAGAACCACACGACTGCTGCAACCATCACGACGATTGAGAAGTAGTACGAAGCAAGTTGTTCAATCAATTCTTGGCGTTTTGTTTTTGTTGACTCAGCTTCGCGGATAAGAGATTCAACTTTGCCGATTGTCGTGTCACCAGCGACAGCTGTCACTTCAACATCGATTTGCCCTGTTAAGTTTGTTGTGCCTGCGTAAACAGGAGTTCCCTTGGATACCTCAGCAGGAACTGCTTCACCGGTAAGTGATGCTTGGTTGATATCACTACGTCCTGAAATAATGGTGCCGTCAACAGGAAGGTTTTCGCCTGGGCGAACACGAACAACCATACTAACTTCGACATCTTTGACTGGCATCATTGTTTCTTTGTCGTTTTTGAGTAACCTCGCTTGGCCTGGGGTTAGATCCACAAGGTCCCGGATTGCACGCTGCGCACCCCACGCAGTTCGGCTCAAAATGAGATTCGCCATCCAAAGGAAAAGGGCAAGAAAACCAGCAGCAAGGTACATGCCCGCTGAAAGTGCAGCAAGGACAGCAAGAGAAGCAAGCGCGTCACTTGAGGGTTTACCCCTGCTGACTTCAATCCATGCACCTCGAAGAAGTGGGATAACAAGAATGATCGATCCGAGCGCTGCAGGAATATGAGAAGCCAACGTGTGGGCCCCTAAAATGTTCGAAATCCATGAAACTGCGAGCAGGACCCCACCGCCGAGGGCAATAAGAAGACGACGCTCAAGTTTCATTGCCCCTTGCATGGCGTCTGAATAAGGCATTGTCAGTGGTTCACTCGTGGGTTGATCGGTCATAAAAAAGCTCCTGTGCAATTCCTACCTACTATAAGTAGTTTGTAGGGCATTTGTTCGCGTAAGATACCGCAGGACGCACACAAAGAACACCGATTTTCTCAGTATTAGGAAAGACAGCACCATGAGAACAGTTGCATTGGTAGGGGATGGACAAATGGGGCTCGTTTTGGCCGATGCCCTTGTGGCTCGTGGGGTACATGTGAGGGTCTGGGGGCCTTTTCCTCAGGCAACAGAGCGACTCTCAGAAACGAGGACTTCTCCAAGGTTACCAGGATTTATGCTCACAGGAGAGGCGGAAGTTTGCGTAGATGCAGAGGCTGCACTAGCAGGGACCGATGTCGTGATTAATGCAATTCCAACACAATATATTCGCACTGTATGGACCGGCTTGTGCGACCACTTGCAGGCAGGAACTCCGATTGCGTGTGTTGCCAAGGGAATCGAAATTGGATCTTTACAATGTCCCACGCAAGTGATTCAAGACGTGGTAGGTACAACGAGTGAAGTGTGTGTCTTGTCAGGTCCAACAATTGCAACCGAGTTAGCGAAGCACCAGCCAGCCGCGATGGTTGCAAGCTCAATTGACGAATCTGTTGCGTCCCTTGTTCAGGATTTGTTTAATGTTCCTTGGCTTCGTATTTACACGCATGATGATCCCCTTGGTGTTGAACTTGCAGGTGCGACAAAGAATGTCATTGCAATTGCAGCAGGCATTTGTGACGGCATGAAATTGGGCGACAATGCAAAATCTGCGATGCTTGCACGAGGGCTTGCAGAAATTTCAAGGCTCGGTGTAGCAATGGGCGCGAGTGTGGAGACATTTTTTGGCATTGCTGGCGTTGGTGATTTAGCAACAACGTGTTTTAGCCCACATGGACGAAACCGAACGTGCGGCGAACGTCTCGGGAGGGGAGAGAAACTTGAGGTGATTCAAGAAACGATGGGGTCGGTTGTTGAAGGCGTTCCTACAACCAAAGCAGTGAGAGAACTTGCAGCAAAATACAGTGTAGAAATGCCAATTTCCGAAGCGGTCTATCAAATACTTTATGAAGGTATGCCAATGCGAGGCGAGATTGATAGTCTGATGTCCCGAGATTTGAAAGCTGAAAAGATTTGATCCTTGTGTTAACGCACAAGTTGCAATCTTTTTAATACATCATTGACCCCGCGGGTCAATATAGAGCATATTGATTACTCGTTAAACCCGTTTGTAACAAGTGACTTTAATTCTTCTACTGCTGCGTCAGCATCGCCGCCAGTTGCGAGAATAATTAGTGGCGTGCCTTGTGTTGCAGCTAGCATCATCAATTGCATGATGGATTTGCCGTCAACGGGATCGTGATCACTGTGTGCGACAGTTATCGCTGCTTCAAACTGGCCAGCGATTTCAGCAAACATCGTCGCTGGTCGAGCATGCATGCCGAGGCGGTTGGGTATTTTGACAGTGATTGTTGCTGAAGTGGACACGGTTTTGTTAAGAGATTGATGAATGGGCACGCAGTACATACTTTGTGCTTGGGTTAGGATGAAAAACGAAAACTAAGAAGCAGTTATCGTGTTGCGGCATCGGCTTCAGAAAGAAGCGTGATGACATCGTCAGCAGAAGTCGCTTGCCGCAAAAAACGCCTGAATGTATCTTGACTGAGGTTTCCAAAAATTGCTTCCATGGCATCGAGATGATTTTCTGGTTCATCTTCAGGGCTGAGCAAAAGCATGATTGAATGGACTGGTTCGCGGTCGAGCGCTTTGAAGTCAATGCCATCTTCGCTGTTTGCAACGGCAACATGCATTTTTTTGATTTCTACATGTTTCACATGCGGAACAGCAACGCCGTGCCCAAAACCAGTCGATCCCTTGTTTTCACGCCGGATGACTGCTTTGACAAACTCTTCTCGTTGCGCTTCTTTCACTGCGCCTGCAGCGACGAGCGTGTCAATCATTTCAGAAATGGCGGCATCTCGTGTAGTCGCTTTCAGTTGCGTGATAATTGAATCTTTGACAACAATGTCGAGTAACTTCATCGCTCGGTTCCTCCAGTGGGGGTGTTGTGTTTGTCATCTCGAAGTCGAGATTTCAAGTCGGAAAGTTGTCGAACAGCACGGTCTACGCATCCGTCAATTGATGCGTGCATATCATTGTTTTCATTGTGTGCAATAATCGGATCGTGGTGTTCAACATCAGCAATAATTTCAGAAGTGTAACCGTGGGTTGTTTTTTCAATTTTCACATCGATTTGCTCGACGCGATCAAAAAAACGAGTGAGTTTTTCTGATTTACCCATAATGTATTCTTCGATTGCTGGTGTCATGTCAAATAATTTACTACTTACATTGATTTGCATTAGATTTGATCCTCTTCTGGTTTACATTCCGTAGGTTCATCATGATTCTCACTGGAATCTTCGTTCGATGTCTCTATTCTAGCAGGAACTCCCGCTTTGCTCAAAAGTTGATGATCTGGCACAAGAACACCGCCGCTGACAGAGAATCGAATTGCTTCTTCCACAGTGAGTGGCAGATCGAGAGTATCTTTGCGGGGAACTGTGATCGTATATCCAGTAAAGGGTGTTGGTGAACTTGGGATAAAAATAGTCACCGAATTTGGTGCTTGTTTTTCAAGTGTGTGAAGTGTTGGACCAGTGAGAAATCCAACAGACCAAATACCCTTCCGTGGATATTGCACCGCAACAACGCTGCTAAATTTTGGAGTATCGTTGTCGTTGATGAGGAAATCTACAAGTTGTTTAATATATGGATAGACCTTTCGAATCACGGGGACGGCAATCATTATTTTTTCAATTCGTTTGTATGCAGCACGTCCAAGCCAGCCACCGACGAGTCGACCTGAAATATAGACGATCACAGCTGCGACAAGCAAGCCAAGTAAGTTCATCCAACGGTGCGCATTCCACCATGCGTTGACCGACTTTGTGCGAAGTTCAATTGTGAGTGTCCGCATTGCTTTTTCATCGGTGATTGAAAGTTCTTTTTCATATGCTGCATTGTGAAGTTCTTTTTCAGTTGGCCCAATTGCAAGATAATTTGCAGCGTCTGGAAAATAACTAGGTGTATGGACGACGACCATTTTGATGCCGCCATTGATTGGTTCTGCGATCGCCGAATCAACAAATTGATATGCCTTCACCATCAACCACAATGTGAGAACGGAAGGGAGAAGCACTGCTAGCCCTCTGAGAAAGGCACGTTTTGGATGTGGCGAAGTGTTTTTTTTCTTTGTGCTCATCAGACGTGCATCATAGTCAAGGTTGCAGAGTTGCGACTAATTGTCTGATTGCTTGGGGGTAGGCTTCACATTCAAGGTCAAATACTCTCTCTGCAAGATCTTGTGGAGAATCGTTTATTTGTACTTCACACGATCGCTGCAAAATTGTGGGTCCATGGTCATATTCACCATCAACGAAATGTACGGTGCAACCAGAAGTGAGATCGCCGCTTTCAAGAACAGCTTTGTGAACCCGCATGCCATACATACCCTTACCGCCATGAGCAGGGAGCAGGGCGGGGTGGATGTTGAGCACTCTGCCTTCCATCCACGGCCTTATTTCTAAAAGCCGAAGGTACCCGCAAAGGCAGATGAGATCAGGTTTGGTTTCTTCTAGCCACGCTGAAGTACGAACATCTCCATCTTCGTGCGACATCCCATCAATTTTTGCAACTGCAACATCAATGTTTCTTTCGGCGAGCCGATCAATACCCGAAATGTCATGTCTTGATGCGATTGCAACATCGATCGTAGCATCAAGTTCACCACGTTCAATACAATTGAGCAAGTTCAGAATAGTTCGCCCGCCACCACTGAACAAAACACCAAGTGAAATGGTCATGTAGCATCCTTCACTTCTACAGTTGGCGGTCCACTAAATGGAATGGGCTTGCCAACTTCCGAAACACTCACCATTGTGAGTGTTGCTTCTGTCACCAAGACAAGATCGCCAGTATCAAACCGTTCTGCTTCAACTATTACATCGATGACAACGGAAGTTGTTCCTGTCTTAGATGTTTGCGTGATAAAACGAACAACATCACCAACAAAAACTGGTTCTTTAAAATCAACTCTGTCAACAGAAGCAGTAACCCATCGATGTACGCCATGACGTCTTGCTTCAACGTAGCCTGATTGATCGATGTAAGAGAGAATAATCCCTCCAAAAATTGTGCCATAAATGTTGGCATCTCGTGGCATCATCATGACGCTTAAGGCTGTCGTTGGATTCATGTGTATATCATCGCTCTTTAATCAAAAGTCCGCAAGCGAGTAAGTTCCACCATTTCACTCTCTCTTCAGGCGAAAGTAGCAGTGATTCTGGCAATATGTTCGTTATTTCTGGTACAAAAATTCTCGCAAGTTCAACAGGATGCTCTGGGTGTTGCCAGAGATTTTCCTGAGCAGATTCAATCAACAATTGGAGAAAACCTTTTTGATCGACGATGAGTCCCGAGAGAAAAATGTCTGGGTTGATCAGACCATTAGGCAAATGCATTGACCGCCATGCAAGGATTCCACTTTTGTCGGTAAGGATTTTTGAAATATGTTGTACCATCGGGTCAGGATCGTTGTGGCGTATTTTCTCTCTTGCGAGACCTTGAAGGAGAATAGCTATTTTTCTTTGGTCAATATCAATACTCACAATCCACTTGGACGTTTCTGAAGGGGGGGAATGTTTGTGCAGTGCAAGTGTGGAGAGAAGAATGCTGCCATCTCGGTCGACAAGTGGCATTGTTCTGAGTTCGTTGAGGCAAGCAGAGTCTAAAGAATCACAATGCAATGCAGCAAGTCTTCGAAGCCAAGGGGTCGTCTCCTCATCACAGGCAAGTGCACATTTTTCAAGGTCAGTGGAACTGCTCGTTTTTTTTGCATACCACCACTTTGCCGATGCTAGTAACGTTGGGTTAATTTGTACGTGGTCAAGTTGTGGCACGCAAGATTCTCGAAACGCACATTGCACAAGTGTGTTGCATGCAACATTTGAAACCTTTGGATGATTTTGAAGTAGAGGAGTAAGTCGTTTGAGAAGCGAGTCGAATGTCTCATGTTTCACTTTTTCTATTCCCAAAAGTTGATCAATTGCTGAGGAGGATGATAATAATCGTTGAATGTCAGCTTCTGTTGAGCTTCTAAGAGAAATCCACGCACCGCACATTGTTGCAACGATGATTGTTATTGCGAGGGATACCAAAGATGCGTGCTTCATAGTATTGGACTCACTGTACCAATAAACTCACCGAGGGTGAGTTTATCTCACTTGCTCGTTTGCAAATGGCGTGTAGAAGTGCGACTGATGTTTGCGTGTCGTATCCGTGGACACCCCACGCTGGCTGTCCAATCAGAGAATTTCTGATGTCACCATCTAAGAAAATGATTTGACCAGTTCCAGCCTGCACAGTAAGCGGGGAAGCGACTGGTGAGTTGTTGCGTTGTGACCACCCGCGAAAACCAACCGGTTCTATTTGTTTGATGAGTGCTCTGTCTGGCTCGATTAGAGCTGAAAGTGTTTTGCCAATATGTGTTCGCATGGTTGAAGCAAACTCGCCAAATCCGCCTATTGGTTCAATGATGATACAAACGCCACGTTTTGCTGCGGAAATAACATCTTCAACTAGCTCGATTGTGACATCACTTGCATCAATTCCACCAACAATGGCGACTTGTGAAGCGGAGAGTTCATCGAGTTGCTTTGCTTGAATGCCGTGTTGAGTTAGCCCGAGTTGTTCAATGTTCCAACGGCCAGCGTGTTTGGCGAGAACAATCGTGTCGTAGTCGAGTATTATTTGCTGCGTAGACAATCTCATTTTCCACTGAGAAAGTTCTGCTGCACCGCAACATATATTGACAACTGCTTTTCTAAGTTGTGTTTGTTTTTGCACTTCGTATGTATGTGGGTCGTTTCGCACAAGAATAATACGATCCCGTATACCATCATTCCAGTTCTCAATCTGTATTCCTTTCGCGTTCTGAATGAGGTTGTGGGACCAATGTTTTTTTCGCGATGAACTATGTGTAGATTGAGGACAAAGATTTTCTGCTACTTTTGAAAGTTGTTGTGCTTTATTTTTGTCACCAAAAAACAAGAGCAAACCGCCACTGTCGAGGTATTCTTTTACAACATCAAGATTTTCTGGAAGTGCCTCTGGGTCTTGCACAAGAAGGAGGGGCGCTTGAAGCCAACGATCAATGTCGTCATCATTTGTAACAACTCGCCAACCGAGCGTTCGTTCAATTTGGTTTGAAACAGATACCGCTATTTTTCGAGAGAGGCGGCGGGGGTCTAGTTGTGTTTTGTTCGTTCTAAGTTCAACAAGTGCGAGTGGAATTCTGCCCTCAGTGAGGAAGAGAAGTGCGAACGAAAGATTCACCGTACTCCCTTTGATTTTATTTTTAGAGGAACAGTGAGCTTTGAGCACTGCGGCAACACCATTTCGGTACCAATCACTTTTCCCGAGTTGATCAAGCCCGCAGCTCATTGCCGATCGTCCTAGTCCACAGAGATAGGACATCATTGCCGTTCCACCAGTATTGTTTTTTGGAGCGTAATTTTTATCTAACCAATCAAGCGCTTGTTGTAGTGAATGATTCATCATTGCACGTTGTTCTTTAGTGAGTTGTTCGCCAAGGGCCTCATCTGCGCCAAGTAAACAGTTGAAGCCAGCAACTGTTGCATTCGGCGCAACCTTTTCTTGTTCGTGTGACCAACCTCCATCTGAATGTTGTGTTTGAAGTAACGCTTCTGCAATTGCACCGAAACACGCGGGAGGAATGTGTATTCCTTTTCGATGGGCTGTGAGAAGGGCGACCGATGCGAACCGCCGAATAATCGGAGACGCGTTCGCAGAAGATGTTGGTGGAATGGTGTCGTATCCCCAACTTCCTTCTCTGTTCATCGTTTCGACAAGTCTTCGCACGTTCTGTTTTAACTGTTTGTCGTAGTGTGGGGAGAGTCTGCAATAGATCAGAGTTCTTAATGCACTTACATACGTACTAGAGTTTTTTACACTTTCAAGATGTTGCAAGGCAGTGGCGAGTACTTTTGAATGTTGTGATTCATTTGCACTCAGAAGTGCGAGTGTTGCAACAGCAGTCGAACCACCAAGTCCCTTGCTCAGCCAGTTGGTGTGATCGGCTTCGGGTTCCCAACCTATTTTTTCATCAAATCGATCGATAAGTTCAGTTCTAATTCTGTGAATCGCACTCTCGACATCAGTTTCGATAATATCAACTGGTTTTATTGGCGAACCGATAGCGCAGGCGGCAAGGTACGCCGCCGAAAGTAGTTGCATATACATTTTTCTAATCCGTTTCTAGTTAAACAAGTAGAGTAAATCGGGAGACGTTAATTCTTGCAGTAGGGTTTTTAATTGATCAGTTGTTGTAGATGAAGAAGATGCACCAAGAAGTGAACCAAATCCACCTTGGCGTGGAGAAAACCGAAGAATTGAAGGGTCTGATTTTTCTAATTTTGCATGCGTTTTTGCAATGGCAACGGCATCAGAAAGGTACCCAATTCCATCGATCAATCCATTCTCAAGTGCTTCTTTGGAAGTGTACGCCGCACCATTTGCAACATCCTCGATTGTTGTAGGATCTTTGATGACGTGACTGCGTCCTTCAGTCACTCTGCTGAGAAAGACTGTGTAGGCAGCATCTAAAAAACCAGTAACTTTTTGTTTATCTTTTACTGTCCAGTTTCTGTAGACATCATTTGCAACAGATTTTTGTGGCGAATCTTTAGCGATAAGCGTGATTGGTTTAATGCCAAGTTTGTCTAATGCATCTTGAAATGTCAAGATGCTCGCGATGACTCCAATTGACCCAGTGATCGTCGTTTCTTGCGCCATGATGTAATCACTGCAACAAGAAATGTAATATCCGCCTGATGCAGCAACACCGCCATAACTTGCAATGACAGGAAGGTTTGCATTTTTAAGTCGTTGCACTTCATTCCAAATTTCATCAGAAGCAGTTACGCCGCCTCCGGGAGAATCAACTCGAAGTACGACTGCTTTAATATGGTTGTTGTCAAGAATTTTATTGACAGCAGCAGTGGCGTACGATGAAGTTGCACTGTTGATGCCGCCAGTGATATCGAGGACTGCAATTGTTGATGCACTTCCTTTGTGCATAGTAGTTTCACTGATATTCCCTTGGTCTTCGATCGCTGCGGCAAATCCGGTGACTCCAGTACCGACGCCAATTAAAAAAACGACGGCAAAGAGTAGCAATGCTGCGAAAAATATGACAAATGTGCGGAAACCTCCGCTTGTTGCTAAAACGCGGATGGTTGCTGGGCGCTGAGCCGGATTATTGTTAGTTGATTGTTCCATCGTTCATTCTCCTTATGGGTTTTGCCCCATTGTACGGGAGGAATTTGCGAATCAAAAAAATAACGCCTTTTTTCGTGTTATTTTTTTAAGAGCATTTTCTCATGACGATTGTTGCGTCATGTCCCGCCATGTACGTTTGTGTAAAAGAAACGAGTGGGGTTTTTTGCATCGCAAACCGTAGAAAGTCAATAGTATTGAATCTTGAAGCAGGTTTTAGAGATTCTGTATTTGGATCGCGGCCGCTTTGATTAGATAGAAAATTGAACGCGAGCCCAACAGAGCAATTGTCAAAAAGAGAATCGATAACTTTTATTGCAAGCTCTTCATCCATTGCATTCAGGGTACCCGAGCAAGTGACCCAATCTGCACTTGGGACGACGTCGAGTATTTTTACAATATCAACTACTGAAAACGTTGCGTTTGGAATGGAACGATTGTTGGCGGTCTCAATCATCTCACCCATGGCATCGATGCCATGGAAGGACGAAAAGTGAGTCTGTTTTTCAACTAAATAATGCGCGAAGTCTCCAATCCCACATCCAACATCAAGAACCGATTGGTTTGTGAAATTTGTAAATCTACAAAAAGTTTCGAAGCGTTTTAATTGACCTTCTTTGGAGTGCCAGAGTGTTGCATCAAACGTCCCGCCGTAATTTTTTACAGCTTCTTGATATGGCTGAAGATAGCGAGGCGAATCGTTCACACTTTTTGCCGTGTGAACCTTGATGACATTGGCATAAGGATTTGAGAAATGGCTTCAAAGAATCTGTGGGTGAGCCTTATATAATCTGGGAAAAATATATCAGAATCATTTTCGATTTCTGTAGCATCGATAGAATATTCGTGCAGTGTCCTAGAGTCGTCGTCGATCCAATCGGTGACAGTTGTTCGTTCGCATTCTGGGTGGAATTGCACCGCGAATGTATTGACACCTTTCATCCACGCTTGGATCTTACAACTGTCGCTCGATGCAAGAACAGTTGTGTTTTCTGGAAGTGTTTCAACTTGCCAATGGTGCCAATGGAATTGTGGACCGCTCCATGGTTGCCCCGCAAGCAATGGGTATTCTCTGCCAACCGGTGAAAGGGTGATGTCAAACCAGCCGAGCTCAGGTTTCGGAAGGTGTGAAAGTGTACCGCCGAGCGCACGAGCAAGTAGTTGGCAACCAAGGCAGATGCCAAGAATAGGAAGTTCTGCCACGTCAGCTGCCCGTAGTAAATCAAGTTCGGGTTTGACCCATGGCTCATCACAATCTGGTGGTTGCGGACCTCCGCAGGAAATAATCCCGTCTAATCCACGCAAATCTGTTGGTAATTTTTCGCCAAGGTGTACACGGACAACTTTGAGAAGATGTCCGTCATTTCGCAACTTCATGCCGAGTCGATCAGATCCGGTTCGTTCACTATGTTCAATAATTAGAATTGCCATGAGGAAATTTTACCCGCCTGTGATTGGTTGTTCAATGGTTGGCACTGATGTTGGACGTTCATTTAATATTTGAGCAACACAACGTGCAATACCTTCTGCATCAATGCCAGCTTCGCAGAGTTGTTCTGGTCGTGAACCATACCCGATCCATCGATCTGGTAGCGCGAGTCTGGTAACTAAAGATGTGTCAAGTTTTCTGTTTGATGCTTCTTCTAGCACTGCTGCGCCAAAACCGCCTGCGATGGAATGATCTTCAACAGTTATTACTGGAATATCGTTTGTTAGGAGTAGTTCTAGTAATTCGCCATCAACTGGTTTTGCAAAGCGTGCATCGTAAACATCAATTGCATGTGTGCCATCAAGTTTTTCTGCAACTTCTAATGCAGCGATTGCTGGAACTCCAAAACCGAGAATCGCAAGATCTGGGTTGTTTGTTTTTCGTAATTGATGTGACTTCCCTAGCACAAAAGGTTCGCAGGTTTTATGTTGATTCGTAACGGAATCTCTTGGATATCGAACCGCGCTTATACCTGATTCGTACCCAGACATAAATGTAAGTGCAGCGCGTAATGTCGGTTCATCGATGGCGGCCATGAGTGCAGCGTTTGGAAGAACACGAAGCAATGCGATGTCACAAAAACCATGGTGAACGGCGCCGTCTCCGCCAACAACACCTGCACGATCTAAACACAACCGTACAGGTAATCCTTGTAGTGCTGATTCTTGAAATGCTTGGTCAAATGCTCGTTGTAAAAAGGTTGAATATACAGCAAAAAACGGCTTAAATCCAGTTTTTGCCATACCCGAAAGCATATCAAAAGCGTGGGATTCACAAAGACCAGTATCCCACACTCGGTTTGGGAATTTTTCAAGCAATTTGTCAACCCCAGTGCCGTCTGGCATTGCAGCAGTCGCTGCGACGATACGTTCGTCGTGGCTCATAAGGTCCGACATTGCATCTGCGTATGCTGCTGTGAAACTTCGTCCGCCTGAACGAACCTTGACTTTATCTTTGATAACCTCAAAAGGTTTAGGAGAATGAAACGCAGTTGCGTCTTCTTCGGAGTATGAGAAACCTTTTCCCTTTGTTGTGTGCACATGCAACAAAAGTGGGCGGTCAACATTTTTCACTTCAATCAATGCATTGATGAGTGATGGGAGATCGTGGCCATCGATTGGACCCACAGAAAGTAAACCGAAATGTTCAAACCATGAATCCGCGGAGATAGCATCTTTCATCATTTCTGTCATGCGGTGAGAAAAATCTCCAAGGATTGCACCACCGGGAATTTTTCCCATGAGGTTTTTTGCAGTTTGTTTGAGTGAACGATATGTAGAACCAACGCGGAGATGGTCAAAGTATGCAGAGATCGCACCCTGCGGTTTTGCGATGCTCATGCCGTTGTCGTTGAGGATGACAAGGAACTGTCGCTTTAAAGTTCCCGCATTGTTCAAGCCTTCCATTGCAACGCCGTTGACGATGGAGCCATCGCCAACAAAAGCAACAACGTGTCGTCCGTTTTCATTTGTTTCTGGGTCAAATGCTTCACCGCTGAGTGTGTCACCGCGAGCCATGCCAACGCCTGTTGAGATTGCAGTTCCCGCGTGTCCAACTGTGAATAAATCGAATGGAGATTCATCTGGGTTTGGGAACCCAGACATGCCGCCTCGTTGGCGGAGTTTACTTAGAAGCGGAAATCTGCCTGTGAGCAATTTGTGTGTGTAACATTGATGCCCAACATCGAAAAGAAGCCGATCGTGTGCGAAATCGAAGACATAGTGCAACGCAATTGTCAGTTCTACAACACCCAAGTTTGGTGCGAGATGACCGCCACTTTCCTTGACTTGCTCACAGATGACGTGCCGCAATTCTTTGGCGAGAATTGGTAATTCGTCGACAGGAATCTTCCGGAGATCAACTGGCGATTCAATTGTTGGGATGTAGATAAGTTCCATGTCGAGGGATGTATTGTACGATCATCTTGTGCGGCAAGCCATCCAAACATTGAAAGTTTGTAATGTCTTTCCTGCGAGTCCTAGTGTTTCTAACGCGATTTTTGCCTGTATTTTCAGTTTTTCTATCGTTTTTTTGGAATTATCTACGCCAAGCACGCCCGGATATGTTGTTTTTCCAGCGGCTGCATCCTTCCCAGTTGCTTTTCCAACATGGTGTGCGGGGTTATGGAGATCGATGAGATCATCAACGATTTGGAACATCAGACCGATGGAATGCCCGAACGTATCGATTGCTTGGAGTTGATCTTCGGTTGCATTTCCACAGAGAGCACCCATTTTGCATGCGCCGTGAATGAGTGATCCAGTTTTATTTCTGTGGATACATTCAAGCCCCTCGAGATCATTGAGATGTTCAGGTAAGCCCCCAAGCGTGTCATAGACTTGACCACCCACCATTTCGACAGTTGCTTTTGAGAGTGTATTGCACAGTTGCGTTTCGAGAATTGCCGGATATGACCCATCAGATATTTGTTGCATGGCGAGCGGGAGGAGTAGGTCTCCTGCGAGCACTGCCATGGCTTCACTTGTGTGGATATGGAGAGTGGGCTTTCCGCGCCGAAGATTGTCATCATCGATACAAGGAAGATCGTCGTGGACAAGGCTAAAGCAATGGATGTATTCAACTGCGACTGCGGCTGCCATCGCATCGTTCCAAGATCCACCAACTGCTTCGCAACAGAGGAGCGTGAGGGCAGGGCGAACTCGTTTTCCACCACCGCTTACAGCATACAGGGCAGCGGTTTCTAGGTTCTGAGGGATTTTGGCAATTGAAATGCGATGTCTCAGTTCAATTTCAATTGCCAGAGCAGCCTTTGTGAGTTGCTCAGGAGGTGTATCTATTGTGTGGGGTTTCACAGTTAGATTTTACACACTGTACGCTAATGTTGGAACCGTTCTTGCACCCGACCCGGTGCCCAGGTCCGGTGCCAGGTGTCGTACCCGGCCTTGGACCCGACCCCGTGCCAGGTCCGGTGCCAGGTGTCGTACCCGGTCTTGGATCCGACCCCTTGCCAGGGTAGAGGTTAAAGGGAGTTGTGATTCCGGAAAATTGACTCAGGATCACTGACCCTGGGTGAAACAATCAGAAATAACGCTTGTCGAAAAATTTTAATCAAATGAACACGATTTATTCATCCGAGGTCTTTGGAATATACTCTACGTTATGGTAGATACTGGAATTGAAGATCTGACTTCGTTAATCAATCGCGGTGGAATCGTCATGATTCCTCTCTTTGTATTGAGCGTCATAAGTTTGGCACTCATATTTGAACGCGTATGGTTTTGGTTGTTGATGGGTGGGCGTGGAAATATGCGTCGTTTGGAAAAGATGAATATTGCACTTCGATCAGGCGATAAAGAAACGGTAAGAAAGATGACTCGTCGAGATGGATCTCCTTACGGAGAAGTTGCAAACGCGTTGACTTCTCAAGGCGCGAGTGATGCAGTAGCAATTGAGGCGGTCGAGCGGCAACGACCTAGACTCGATCGTTTTATGGTTGCCCTCTCAACAATTATTACTGCAGCGCCGCTCCTTGGAATTCTTGGAACAGTGATGGGCATTATCCAATCGTTTCGATTATTGGGTGATCAAGCGACACTCACCGACCCATCCGATGTTGCTGGGGGCATCGCCGCAGCACTTTTAACAACAGCACTTGGTTTGATTGTTGCATTGGTGACACTTTTCCCATACATGCTATTTCGTGGATGGGCTTCCCAAACCATTGGACGACTTGAAATGATTATTGCAGCAGCCCAACAGGGAATTTCTCACGATGATGAGAGTTCTAAGAAAGGGAATGAATGATGATAGTTCTTTGTACACTTGCTCTTGCAACAACTGTGCTTTTTGATGAAAAGCCAGTTGTTACAGAACCCGCGCAACAATGGACCCGAAGGGTAAACGGTGAAAACATTGTTTCATTAGAAGTAGTTTCTCGTCGTTACACAACAAACGGTCGGCCAGACGTTTGGCTCGTTGGGGTTGCGCACATTGCAGATGAATCATTTTACGAACAGGTTGCCTCGTTGCTTGAAGGTTTAGATGTTGTGCTTTACGAATCAGTTCGCCCAAGTGGGTCGCGTCCTCCAATGGGTAATACGCCAGAAGAGAGGATTGAAACTACGAAAAAATCACTCGTTTTTCTTGCTGATTCTGCTGCAGCAGCGGCAAAAGAAATTGAGATGGTGCCCATGAAGATGGATGATGTGATCACTGATGCATCTATTTTGGACCGTCGTTTATCTGGGTGGCTTGATGATGTTTCTGTTGATGCGTGGGAGAATCCGATTGTACTTGTTTCAGATGAAGAGTCTGGAACAATGACATTCACAAGTTATGGTGTGGATGGGAAAAAAGGTGGTGAAGGGGAAGCGGCTGATATTGTTGAGTCGCGTACAGTTGAGATTGCATCTTTTGATGAAGAGTTTACCGAAGAAGATATTGAGAGAGAAGCGGATGAGCCCAACGATAATATTCAACAGGCAATGGCGGATGCTCTTGGTTTAGCATTCCAACTCGATGTATTGCCATACGAAGAACCAAATTGGTTTGTAAGTGATTTGACAATCGACGAAGTCGAGTCAAAACTTGAAGAGGGTGGCGCGGACACTGCGCTGATTGACACAATCACTGGTGCATCTTTCGCTGCTAAAATTGCAAATGGAATGATGCAAGTTATCCCACTCCTTGACGCACTTTCAGGTGGCGGTGCATCATCAACGGCTCGGCTGCTGATGATAGAAGTCTTGTCGATGGCTGATACCCAACTGATGCAAGGGGTTGAACCCGAACTCTTAGAAGTTATCATCGTTGATCGAAACACTGAAGTTCTTTCCGACCTTGCAACAGTGTTAGATTCTGCAGAAGACGTCTCATCTATTGGAATACTCTATGGCGCAGGTCACATGGCGGACTTATCTCAAAGAATGGAAAAACTTTTTGGATATGTACCTGTTGAAGACAAGTGGTTTTCCTCAATGAGCGTCGATCCACGCGAATCGTTGCTTGATGAAAGCGATATGACCCGTATGCGATTTATGCTGAAATATCAAATGTATAAAGCGCAAGAAGCTGAAGCAAATTCATCTGAGAAGTGATGTACTTGAGTTTGTTTGTGCATCACTCAGTGTGCGAAAAATCTCGAGCAGGCTTGTTACCCATATCTCGTGCTTTTGGAATCCACATCCGTTGGTCTGCTAAGTCGTACATTTGCACATCATCAACATGACCATCAGCAAAGAAAATTGCGGGCATCCCGTTGTACCGACCAAGGGGAGGACTTGTTTCAACAAACGCTTCAACACCATTTTCGCGAGGTTCCCACTGCACAACATTTGCAAGAATACGAGGAACTGCAAGGTAATATCCATCGATATCATCGAGCAAGTGGCGGTGTTCTCCTGGTTGCGCATAGAAACTGCTGCAAAATACAACTGTATTTGTAGGTGTCGTAATTTGGCTTGCAACACGTGCTACTACGTTTTCAACTTGACCATGTTGAAGCAACACTCGCGCGTATTTTAGTTTTGGCTCATGGAAATGACCATCAGTTTCCCAAAAACCTCCAAGGTAATACCCGTTGTAACCAAATGCAGGTTTCGTTGCAATTTCTTCAGCATGTTCAACAACTTGCATTGCATTCCAAGTTCGCTTTTTGTAATCGATGAGCGCTTCCCAGCGGTTGTTCATTCGATCAAGAAGGCGCCAAGGATATGGTCCTGCAATGTTAGGATCACTCTGTTGATAAAAAGGTGCAGGAGGAACGACTGATTCATCGGGATATGCCCAAGCAACATCCCACCTTTCCTGAATTCTCGTAGTGAGATGCCCAGGCATTAAGCGGTCAAGATTTGAGATGGAGTACATTGCCCACGCTCCACCAACTTGCCGAATCGCATTGAGCTCCGTAGTTTTCTTTGCTCTTGCGATGCTTCCACTTAATGCAGGAAAAAGCAGACCAATGAGCACTGCGATCACAACAAGCACAACAAGAATCTCAACAAGTGTAAAACCAGCTGTTTTTATTGCCTTCAATGTGCTTCTCCCTCAACGGTTATTTGAGAAGGAGGTGTTATTATCATAGCTTTTTCACCAAGTTTGGTTTCGCCATTTCGTACTCTCGTTTGCAAAGCGTTGCATTCATCGAGCAATCTTTGCAAAATTTCATCTTCATGAACGTTTGCAACTTTCTCGCCCTGCACATAAATTATTCCACGGCGATCGCCAGCAAAAACAGCAACATCCGCACCTTCTGCTTCGCCCGGGCCGTTCACAACACATCCCATCACAGCAACTTTGAGCGGCAATTCAATTTCATCGGCGAGTTGTTTTCGAACTTTTTCAATAAGTGAAAATAAATCAACTTGGATTCGTCCGCAGCTTGGGCACGCAATCAACTCGGCACCAATTCGCTCTCGAAGATGAAGACAATTGAGCAACTCAACCGCATCTTCAACTTCATACACCGGATCGCTTGCATAACTAATTCGAATAGTGTCACCAATTCCAGAAGAGAGCAGTGAACCAAGTGCAGTGATTGAACGGATTGAACCAGTCTCCCTCGGGCCAGCGTGAGTCACGCCAAGGTGTAGAGGGTAATCAAAACGCTTTGAAATTTCTTCATAGATATCAATTACTAATCGTGCATCCATCAGTTTTGCACTGAGGCAAATATCGTAAAAGTTTTGTTTTTCAAATAACTCGATGTACTCTTCGAGTTTTGCAATCATCATTGCTAGCAGATGTCCTTGATGCCTGTCTGCAAAAAATGAAGCAAGTTCTGCCTGTCTTTTTTGTTTGTCTTTCCGCTCGACAACTGATCCTTCATTGACGCCGACACGAATAGGAATGTTTGCATCTTTGCATGCGTCGATGACTTCGCAAACTTGTGATTCATCATCTATGTTTCCCGGATTTAATCGGATTTTATGAACTCCTGCAGCAATCGATTCAAGTGCACGCTTGTAATGAAAGTGAACATCTGCGACTATTGGAACGTTTACTTGGTTGAGTATTTCAGGTAAGGCTTCAGTATCTGCTTTTTGCGGAACTGCAACTCGAACAATATCTGCTCCAGCAGCATGGAGTCGTTGTATTTCAGCAACGCAAGTATCTATCTCGTAGGTGTACCCAGAAGTCATCGATTGAATTGAAACGGGAGCATCACCGCCAATTGCTACGTTGCCTACTTGTATTTGTCTTGATTTATTTCGTTCCACGTAGACATTCTACGTTGCATGTAGAAAATGTGAAGATTATGCTGGTTCAAACAACTTAAGTTCAGCTACACCGCCTGGAAGAAGAAGATCTGTCACAGGTGTTCCCTCAGGTATTACAGCGCCATCCATTCGTTTAATGATGACCTGCGGATGTTCTTGTTCGTGCAACTCTAATGCTGCTTCAAGTTCGCTTTGTACAGTTTCATCAAGCGATTTCCAGCCCATTCGACCTTTGCACTTTGGAAAAGTTGAACATCCAAGCCACGGACCTTTTTTGCCTCGACGAAGGTACATTGGTTTTTCACATTTTTCACAAATCAAAGAATCCACTTGGAGTGGGGGCGGGGTTGGATATTTAATTCCACCTTTTTTGTCGAGGTTCACACATGTCTTTATTTCGGGGTAATTGACTGAAGCCAAAAATGGACCAAAGCGCCCAGTTCGTTTTTCCATTGCTGAGCCATCTTCTGGGCACGCGACATCAACACGTTCAGGAAGTGTTGGTCTACCCTTGCGATCGATAGGCGCAGCATATTTGCAATCTGGATAGGCACCACATGTGAGGAACCTGCCGTTTTTTCCAAACCGGTATGCAGTTTGGCTTCCACACTCCGGACATTTGTAAATGGCTGGTTCCATCGCAGCTTTGGCGTGGGACATTTCTTCGTAGGCTGCTTCTAATCTAGCGCTGAAGCGACCGTAAAAATCGTGCAGCATTTCGACCCAACCCATCTCACCCTCGGCGATTGTGTCAAGTCTCTCTTCAAGTGACCTTGTGTATTCAACACCCATCAAAATTGGAAATGCTTCAATTAACTTTTCTGTTACGACAACACCAAGATCAGTTGGCCAAAATGATCTATCGATTTTTTCAACGTAGTTTCGACGTTGGATCACATCAATAATAGATGCGTATGTTGAAGGGCGGCCGATACCTTGTTTCTCGAGTTCTTTAATCAAAGAGGCTTCGCTGTATCTCGACGGTGGAGAAGAGAACACTTGCCTTGTTGCAATATCAAATGGAAAGAGCGGGTTGTTTTCTTGAAGATCAGGTAAATTCTGTTCAGAATCAGAGGACGGAACACCGCTCGCTTTGTAAAAACCCTCAAATGCTAGTGTTCTGCCAGCCGTTTTGAAGAGTGCACCGGTGTCCTTGTCATCTCGAATCATGAAAACTTCAGTGCGGTTCCACTTTGCATTTGTCATTTGGCAAGCGACAAAACGTGACCAAATCAAACGGTACAAACGGCGTTGATCTTCATCCATACTTGCTGGAAGTTTGTCTGGATGCCGATGCGCATCTGTTGGACGAATTGCCTCATGTGCTTCTTGCGCAGATTTATTTGATGAAGCGTAAAACTTCGGTTTTTCTGGAAGGTAATCAGAACCGTATGATTCCTCAATAAAACTTCGGGCAGATGCAATTGCGTCACCAGAGATGTTTGTTGAATCGGTACGCATATACGTGATTAATCCAACTTGCCCCTCGCCTTTGATTCTAATTCCTTCGTACAGTGCTTGCGCAGCTTGCATCGTTCTTTTTGCACCAAATCCAAGTGCAGTTGATGCAGAAGCTTGCAAAGACGAAGTAATAAAAGGTGCTGGTGGCCGTACAGTTGTTTCTTTGCGTGCGAGGTTTCTAACTTTGTATGTGACGCCATCAGCAATATTTCCACATAGTGAAATAACATCTTTTGCAGGGCCCTTGCCTTCAGAATTTTCTGTGCGTGTGAGTTGAATGTTTTCGAGACCAACTTGTTCTGCAACATGTTGTAAAGTTTGTTGATGCTTGGAGATATCATCGTTTGCGTTTGCTTTTCTGCAAACTTTAAATGGCTTGCCGCCAAGTTCGAAGAGCGTTCCTTCTACGCCGCCATGTTGTGCGAGAAATTCATTGAGACGCTTTTTAGTTGGCGTTTTTCCCCGTTCGTCTTTTAACGCAATAAATGCTTGCCACAAAGGGGCGACTGTCGTTGCGTTTTTTTGGTCCATCGTAAATCGAGCAGTGACATCCCACGTTTCATCAGGAATGTGTGCATCGATGAGTTTTTCTCTTTCAACAATGATTCGAACAGCAACTGATTGCACCCGCCCTGCACTTAAACCTCCAGCAACTCGTTTCCAAAGGAGGGGGGACACTTGGTATCCGACGATGCGATCAAGAATTCGCCTTGCTTGTTGGGCGTTGACAAATTCCATGTTGATTGGATGTGGTGCTTCGAATGCTTCTTCAATTTTCTTTTTAGTGATTTCGTTGAAGATCACTCGCTTCGCAGTCGTAGGATCAATCTTGAGTTCTTCAGCGAGGTGCCAGGCGATTGCTTCTCCTTCTCGATCAAGGTCGCTTGCAAACCAAACTGCAGTAGCAGACTTTGCAGCTTTTTTGAGATCTTTGATGAGCGTTCCCTTGCCCTTGACGATTTCATACGTCGGTGCAAAATCGTGTTCTAAATCAACACCTGGTACTGGCTGTTTAACCCCTTTGGGCGCACGGGGCGGCAAATCTCGAACGTGTCCTACAGAGGCAGTTACAACAAAATCATCACCGAGGTAGCGATTGATCGTCCTTGCCTTTGCAGGGGATTCAACAATGACAAGTTGTTTGCCAGTGGCGTCAATTGCCTTGGTTTTCTTCTTCGTGGTCTTCTTTTTAGTTGTTTTCTTCTTGGCCAAAATTCGTTCTCTATAAATAGGAGGATGGGAGCGGTACGCCCGTACCATCGGCATGATGGGGGGCGATGGCGGGATATTTGAACGAGTTCTCAGCGTCTGTCAAGCGTCTATATCTGAAAAAGGGTCCGAAAAAGCGTGCGTAAGTGCTTCTTTAGCAATGACTTGAGGTTGTTTTTCGCAAATTTCAATAAAATGTGTTCTTGGCAGTACTTTGAACCTTTTGAGCCAAGTTCGCTGCGCTTTGGCATATCTGCGGGTGAGAATCTTGATTCTCTCCACTGCGTGCTCAAGGTCGCAATTGCCCCTGAGATGTTCGAGTAATTGCTTGTACCCGAGTGCCTCAGCGGCTTGGGGGCAAAGTGCAGATTGAAGCGATGTGACTTCTTCAAGCAAGCCAGCATCCATCATCACCTTAACTCGTTTATTGATTCTTCGGTTGATTTTTCCAACTGCCCAATCAAGCCCAATGATGCGGGCGTCTTCCCTTGGACTTTGCCCATTCCACTGCGATTGTTGTTCTGAAATAGGCTTGCCTGTGAGTTCGCACACTTCGATGGCACGAATTGTTCTCCGCCTGTCGTTGATGTGAATTCTGCTTGTTGCGACAGGATCGAGTGATTGGAGAATTGCTCGAAGTTCATCGTTGGTCTGTTCCTCGAGTTCAGTGCGTCGCTTTGGGTCAGCACTTGGGGCATCGAACATTCCAAAGAGAAGGCTCTGCACATAGAGGTTCGTTCCGCCTACAACGATGGGCCATTTTCCTCTGCCCCGAATCTCGTCGATTGTTTTGTTGGCGAGGGTGAGCCACGAATCTACGGTAAATCCTTGTTCTGATGGTTCAATCAGGTCGAACAGGTGATGGGGGGCGGCTTTCTGTTCATCAATCGTTGGTTTGGCGGTGCCAATGTCCATTCGCTTATAGATCTGCATTGAATCGGCACAAATACATTCACCACCATCTGGAAGAGACTGTGCTAAATCAATGGCAAGCGAGGTTTTACCGCCGGCTGTCGGTCCAAGAATCAGAATAATCGGTCGCATTGCTACATCCTACTTGACCCGTAGTCAAGTTGACTACGGGTCAACTTGACTACGGGTCAAAGCCCCCAAATTTGACTCCGAGTGCATTAAATAGAGCCTAGATTAATGCACTCGGAGTCAATTTATTTGGGAGGTACAATGTGAGAATGAAGCAAACGATTGAGCAAGTGGACGTAAAAGGTAAAAGGGTGTTGATGCGGGTGGATTTCAATGTGCCCCTGCAAAACGGGGTTATAACAGACGACAGGCGAATTCAAATGGCGCTTCCGAGTATCAACAGTGTGCTCGATCGCGATGGAACCTTGACACTGATGAGTCATCTCGGTCGCCCGAAAGGGGAAGGAGCCGAGCCCGAGTTCAGTTTGAAGCCAGTTGCCAAGCGGCTATCTGAATTGCTTGATCGTCCTGTACACTTTGGTGATGACAATCTAGAAGCAGATATTGTGTTACTAGAAAATCTACGTTTTGATGCAGGAGAAAAAGCTGGCTCAAAATCGTTCTCAGAAAAACTCGCGTCTCTCGGAGATATCTATTGCAACGATGCCTTCGGTACTGCGCATCGTAATCACGCTTCGATGGTTGGCGTGTCAGCTGCAATGGAGGGAAAGCCGCGTGTAGCCGGCTTGCTCCTCGCAAGTGAACTGCAGTATTTAGATCATGCAATACAACATGCTGAAAAACCATTCGTTGCAGTGTTGGGTGGTGCAAAAGTTTCTGACAAAATGAATGCGATTAATCATTTGCTTGGCAAAGTTGACGCGATTCTCATTGGCGGCGCAATGGCATACACACTTCTTGTTGCAAGCGACGAAGGCGTTGGAAAGAGCTTGGTTGAACGCGATCGCATCGATGATGCAAAAAAAATGCTTGATGCAGCAGCCGCAAGTCCTACCGATTTACTTCTTCCTCACGATCACATTTGTGCACAACAAATCGCACATGGAACTCCTATTCAAGTTACGACTGAGCCAATTCCAGAAGGTTGGATGGGGTTAGACATCGGTCCTGAAACGCAAACAACGTTTACACACAGGTTGTTGCATGCAAAAACAATTGTTTGGAATGGACCAATGGGGGTGTTTGAAACCCAGCCATTTGATGTAGGAACCCGCCAAGTTGCTGAAGCAATCGCAAAAGCAACAGAAAAAGGTGCAATTTCCATCATAGGTGGAGGAGACTCTGCTGCGGCAATTTCCGCCTTTGGTTTGGAATCCCAAATAACCCATATTTCCACTGGAGGAGGTGCGAGTTTACAAATGCTCGAAGGTAGGTCTTTTGAGAGTGTTGAAATGCTTGATAATGCTCTATGATGAGCATAATTATGGCAGAAACCAAAGGAGAATCTATGCGTTTATCTAGAATTATTATTGTTATGTGCATTGCGCTTTTTAGCATTCCAACAATTGCGCACGCCCAGCGTTCAAAACTTGCAGTTGGTTCGACTGCTCCGGGTTTTGACATCGCACAGTGGGTCAAAGGTGAATTCAATCAAGCCGAAGCGGAAGTGTATGTCATCGAGTTTTGGGCAACGTGGTGTTCACCATGCCGGAAATCAATTCCACACTTGACTGCACTACAAGAAGAATATGGCCCAAGTGGTCTAGTGATTGTTGGTGTGACTGATGAAGATGCTGAAGTTGTCGAACCTTTTGTTGAACGGATGGGATCTAAAATGGATTACATCGTTGCAATTGACAATCGTGGCAAAACAAGCCGCGCGTGGATGCAGGCTGCCGGACAAAAAGGAATCCCGACAGCATTTATCGTAGACCGTTCAAAAACAATCCAGTTTATTGGACATCCACTCTCTCCAGAATTTGAATCAGCCCTTGCTCAAGTAATGTCTGGACGCTATAGCAAAGAAAAACAAACGCAAGCAGCTCCATTCATCGCCGCAGCAAGACGAAGCGCTGCAGGGCAAAGTTGGGAAGCGGCAAAAAAATCATACAGTGAAGCAATTGCAATGGACAAAATGGTTTTTGCAGAGTTGTACATTGAACAATTCAAAATGTTGTTACTCAAAAAGCGTGACACAAATGCAGCATACGCCTTTGCAATGAGTATCATTGCAACTCGTGGCGAAGAAGATCCAGAACTTCTCACATGGTTAGCAGAAACTATTGCGGCAGATCCAGAACTTCAACCGTCTCAACGCAGGATGCCTATTGCAATTCAAGCAGCAGAGACTGCACTCAAGAACGCAAAACAAAAGAATGATCCAAAGTATCTCGCTGCAATAGCAAAGATTAAATTTCACAATGGTGATCTTAATGATGCTATCGAATACCAACGTCAAGCATACTTTTCTGCAAACGAAAAGGAAAAGGATGTGTACAAGCGTGATCTTGATGGGTACCGACGACACGCTGGTGTCACCCAATGAATTGTGCGACGGCTGAAATGAGTCTCATTACATCACCAACAACGTTGCCGCTTGTAGCGCCCTCTATTCTGTCTGCCGACTTTGCCAACCTTGGCAAGGAGTGCGAAGCTGTTATCAATAGCGGTGCAGATCTTCTTCATCTTGACGTGATGGATGGGCACTTTGTACCGAATTTAACGATGGGCGGCGCACTCTGCGCTTCATTGCGAAAAGCGATGCCTACGACGTACCTTGACGCACACCTGATGGTCGAAAACCCTATGGCGTTTATCGATAGTTTTGCACATGCAGGCGCAAACCTTTTCACTGGTCACATTGAATCAAACGATGATCCAGTCAAAATGGCAAATTCTATTCACGACGCTGGCATGGATGCTGGGTTGGCAATCAACCCACCAACTGATATTGAAACAATTCTGCCTTACATCGAAGTGTTCGATCTCATTTTGATTATGAGTGTAAACCCCGGCTTTTCTGGACAAGCATTTATCCCTGAGGTTTTGGAGAAAGTGAAGATCGTTTCAGAACGACTTCGTCCCTCACAACGTTTGCAAATGGATGGTGGCATTGGACCTGCAACGGTGATTGCGGCAAAAGATGCAGGCTGTGATGTACTCGTCGCTGCCTCTGCAATCTTTGGCACAGACGATTACGCTGCCGCAATTGAGGGTCTACGCACCGCCTGACCGATACGGTGTACTGATATGGACAAGAACTCTGTGACAAAACAACAACAAACAACCCAATGGGCAGATGAAGCATCTTCGCCCGCAAAGAAGCGAGGCATTCCTGAAGGTCTTTGGATGCGGTGCACGTCTTGTGCTGCAATTCTCTTTCGACGATCGGTTGAGAACAACCTCTGGGTTTGCCCTGAATGCCAACATCATTTTCGTTTGAGCGGTCCACAGCGAATCGAACAACTCGTTGATGCAGGAACATTTGAACCCCATGACGAAAATCTCGCGCCCGCTGACCCACTTCAATTTGTGGATTTGAAAAAGTATCTAGACAGAATCGCAGCAGCGCAGAAAAAAGCTGGTTTCAACGATGCAATGCAAACTGGTCAAGCATTTATCAAAGGTCGGAAAGTAATGATCGGTGCAATGGACTTTACGTTCCTCGGCGGCTCAATGGGTAGCGTTGTGGGGGAAAAAATTCGGCGCATCATTGAAGCTGCGGCAGAGCAAGATTTACCACTCATCATTGTTTCGGCTTCAGGTGGCGCTCGTATGATGGAATCTGGATTGTCTCTCATGCAAATGGCAAAAACTTCCGCCGCTCTTGCACGGTTCGATGACATGGGCGGTCTTTTTATTAGCGTTCTTTCTGACCCAACAACTGGCGGAGTCACTGCAAGTTTTGCGATGCTTGGGGATGTTATCCTCGCAGAACCAAACGCATTGATTGGGTTTGCAGGTCCACGCGTGATTGAACAAACAATCAAACAAGCATTGCCCGAGGGATTTCAACGAGCAGAGTTTTTGCAATCGTGTGGATTTGTCGATTGTGTTGTTGCACGAAAAGATTTACGCAGCGAAATATCTAGCATCATTGACTACGCCGGAAAGTAACAGATGAAGTTTCATACGCTTGTGGGACTTGCGTTTTTTTCTGCACTTGGAACTTTGTTATCAACTGCGCCGTTTGGTTTTTCATTTGCAGCAATCGCAGCAATCGCGACGTTGGTGTATATCGCTTGTAACGCAAAACACAAAATAGAAAAATGGGTTGTCTTTGCTTTTCAAGTTCCACTCTGGCTTTGGCTTGAACAATGGGTCATCGATGTTTCCGTCGGCGGCTGGATAGGGCTGAGTTTGTACATGTCAATTTGGGCGCCGTTCTTTGTAGTTTTGCTCAGAAGGGTGGTGAAAACGCCGCGACTTTCTGGAATTTCAGTTGTACTTACAGCACCAGTTGTTTGGGTTGGGCTTGAATGTATGCGGGGCATCGTGATTTTTGATGGGTACCCTTGGTTCCTTGCTGGCACTGGTCTTGTAGACTCGGTACAGGCTCAAATCGCATCAATCGGTGGAGTCTGGCTAGTAAGTTTTGCAGCTGTTTCTTGGAGCGCTGCATTTGCCAACACAAAACGTCTCAAAAAACGAACAATTTTTATCGTGTTTGGAACAGTTATCGTTTCATCGCTGTACGGCGGATATGTCAAAAAAGGTCCATCACCAATTCGTTTGCCAATGGCACTTGTGCAAACAAACGTTTTCCAGTCCAACAAAATAATGTATTCTACGGAACAACAGATTTCCGATGTCGCAGACGCAGTTGCACTGACAAGGAAAGCGGCGGGGGAGAAAACGAAGTTCGATCAAACGCCTGCGATCATTGTATGGCCTGAGACAATGTTGCCTGGTTCAGGCTTCGAAGTTTTCGGAAAAGACTTCGCACCGTACACTGCGAGCGCCGAATCTTTGTGGGGCTTTCCTGAACAGGTTCGAAGACTCGCTTCGGAACTAGACATCCCGCTGCTTGTTGGATCCCACACATGGCTTGGCGTGAACATTGAAGATACAGATCGAGAGTGGATTCAGATTACTTCAACTAAAGAATATAACTCTGCCGTACTTGTGCAACCAAATGGAAATACATCGCGATATGACAAATCGTTTCTTACACCGTTTGGCGAGCGAATTCCTTATGTAAGTGTCTGGCCAACGATGGAACGTTTTATTCGAGATTCAGTTGGTGCTGCGATGCTTTTCTCATTAGACGCTGGCGATTATCAGAGTCACTTAGTTGTTGATGATATTCGTATTGCCACTCCAATTTGTTTTGAGGACACAGTGCCTTCTGTAGTCCGTCGATTAGTTTGGAAAAACAATGAGAGACAGGCGGACATACTGATCAACATCAGCAATGACGGTTGGTTTGGAACTATGAACAGCGGGAGATTGCAGCATGTGAGAGAAGCAAGAATGCGATGTATCGAAAACAGAACCCCAATGGTTCGAGTCGCCAACACTGGGCAGAGTTGTTTGATCAACTCGCGGGGTGTAGTGCAAGCGAGAGCAACGAACGATGGAAGCCCCGCACTGCAAGCAGCGGCAACCCTTCTTATCGCTCCTCTCATCGGCTGGGATCGTCCGTTGGCGCTGTATGTCGGCGATTCAGTTGCATGGCTTTCCTTGATTGGCGGTATCCTGCTCATAGGGTTAACTTTTCCTACTCGGAGTACTCGTGATGACACATAAAAACATGTTTGGATTAGCAATTGGAATCGTATTGGCACTTGCTTGCTGTGGCCCAGATCCTGTGACTAGAGCGAGTGAAGAGCCGTGGAGTACGAAGCAAAACTCAGTGCGAAGTTTGAACGATGCAGGGTTACCCCCATCGAGGCCGCAAGGACCATTGGCGGTGCACGGTGATACTGTTCGCGCGAGTGCGATGAACATTCTTTCAGAGGCTTTGGAATCAAAAAACCCATTCATGCGAGCAAATGCTATTGAGTCAATGAAGTATGCTCCAAGGGAAGATCTTTCCTATGCAGTTCGAGTTGGACTTGGCGATG
The DNA here is from genome assembly GCA_964474235.1 of uncultured Isosphaeraceae bacterium. Classification (GTDB taxonomy): domain Bacteria; phylum Planctomycetota; class Phycisphaerae; order Phycisphaerales; family SM1A02. The sequence goes on along the minus strand of CAYYRP010000009.1, from coordinate 8,511 downwards.
AGAATCGTGGCGTCCGTTTTGTTTCTGCCATGTTGATTGGAGAGTATAGACTTTGTGATGAAGTATTGTTGTTAGAACCACTGATGCTCGATCAATCAGAATCTGTTCAGGCGTCGGCGTTGTATTCGTTGTATCGTTGCGGCGCAGAGGTGAATTTGAATCCACTTGTAGAAATGCTTAATAGTGACGACCCCGAACTCCGTGGGAATGCAGCGCTCGTTCTTGGCTTGATGGGAAATTCTTCAGCGATTGCGATGCTTCATGCCGCGTCACATGATGTGATGGATGGCATTCTTCCAATTCGTCGAAGGCTTATTAACTTACAACTTTCCGAAGCGCTTGTGTTACTTGGTGAAAAAGATGAACTACAAGTGATTCGCGCCGCAGTTTTTAGTTCTGCATCCGAGGCAGAAGTGACTGCACTCGCATGTCAAATACTTGGCCGACTTCATGACACGACTGTTTTGCCAACTCTAGAGAGTCTCGCATCAGATGTAACGAGCAGGCAACCTGACGAAGTGCAATTAGTCGCTGCAACTGCTGTTGCAGAAATCGCGCCAAGTCGTATGCCAACCGAATTGGTGCTGGGGTATACCTCGAGCCAAGAACCACACCTCAGAGCCCAGTGTGCTGTTGCACTTGGGACGCAAGGGAACCCGCTAAATCTCGGTCCACTAGCCCTTCTATTGAAGGATCGAGACCCTCTTGTCCAAATAGCAGCCGCGGGGGCCATTCTCCGTATCGATAACGCAGATTCAGTGGCCGAAGTGCATTGACACCGAAGCCCCTTGTGGGTACAAATGACGTCTCATTTCTGCCCCCATGGCGGGGCTCGGTGTAGGAAAGGCTTGGCATCAGTTTGCCAGACGAAGAGCACCGAGTAATTTTGTTTAATCAAGAGGTTTTCTTGTGCATATTCTGACAAAAATCTTTATCGTTCTCGTCACGCTCTTAGCAGTGGCAATCGTCCCACTAGTCGCAACGTTCGTCGTCAATGAAGACACGTACAAAGTTCGATGGGAGAATTCAGAAGCAGAACTACTTGTCACAGCAACTCGCGCTACTGATGCTGAGAAAACACTCGTTTCAGAACGTGCAATTCTCCAACAAGAACTTGACGTTCGATCAGCAACGATCGCCGCTTTAACAACTGAGTTGTCAGGTACAAAAACATTACTTGATACGTTGCACGCTGATCGTGGTCAACTCCAAGCATCGTTGGCTCAACGCGATGCGAACATGCAAGCGATGACATCTGCTTCTGATGTGAACAGTAGGATTAAAGAGCGATTTGTTGACGAAAATTATGAACTAAGAAATCGCGTTCTTCAAGTTGTTCGTTCGTTGCAAGAAATTGAAGACAAGTTGGAAGAATCTCGTCAAGACTTTGAAGTTGCTGAAGCTGCAAAGCGAAAAGCGCAAGAAGATCGTCGCCGTTTTGAAATTGAACTTGCATCTATACAAGAATTAGTAGATGCATACATCGCACGCTTTGGTGAACTTGAAACAGTTGCAGTAGCCACAACCATAAGTGGTATTGCTCCAGACCGCACCTTGACCGCAACAGTCCTCGCCGTGTCAAGGAATGACAACGAAGTCCTCGCAGAAATAAATGTTGGTTCCCGCGACGGTGTAAAAGAGGGTTGGATCATGGCTGTTGGTGATGGAAGTTCCTTCTTTGGTCGACTCCAAATTGCAGAAGTTGACATTAATCGCTCCATTGGTCGAATTTCTCTTGAGAGTTCAGATCGTGGCTTGGTGGCTCCTGGAGCCAAAGCATTCGCAACAAAAGGGCGGAATTGACCCATGGCAGCCTCAGATTCAGCAGTTTCAACTAGAACAGCAACGCCCGATGTCTTTACAGGGCTTCTACTTGTGGCAATGATTCTCCTTGGGCTCGCATGTGGAGCGATGTATTTCACTAATACAGACCATTCGAGAACGGATCGGACAGAGGGTGGTCCAATCGCTCTTGTTGATGAACAATAGAGAGTAATTGCGGCTCCCGACGATTAGAAATTGGCGTATGATTCGACACATGAGGTTTGTGTAACCTCGTGTTTTTTGATGGTCGTGGATGAGGAGCACTGAAGGTGTTTGATAAGTTACTCAGCTGGTTCAGCGTAGATATGGGAATAGATCTCGGGACATGTAACACGCTTGTGTGCGTCCGCGGCGAGGGGATCGTATTAGACGAACCTTCTGTAGTTGCTGTGAAGCGCGGCACGAACAGGGTGCTGAATAATGGCAACGCTGTTGGTGTGAGTGCGAAGGAAATGCTTGGCAAAACGCCAGGTTCAATTACCGCCATTCGTCCACTCAAAGATGGCGTGATCAGCGATTTTGAAATTACGGAAGCGATGTTGAGTTATTTCATCCGCAAGGTGAGTGGCAAGGGACGAGTGATCGGCCCTCGTGTTGTGATCGCAGTTCCATCTGGAATTACTGCAGTTGAAAAACGCGCCGTTCTTGATTCGGCAGAACGTGCAGGCGCTCGCCGTGTCTATCTTGTTGAAGAACCTATGGCAGCAGGTATTGGCGCTGGCATGCCGATTGTTGAACCGACTGCATCTATGGTTGTTGATATTGGCGGCGGGACAACTGAAGTTGCAATTATGTCTTTGGGCGACATTGCAACGTGTGAATCGGTTCGTGTTGCAGGGGATGATCTTGATGAAGCGATCATTCACTACATGAAGAAAAATTACAATCTCACCGTTGGTGAACAAACTGCGGAACGAATTAAAATTGAAGTTGGTTCCGCTTCACCAATGGAGCAAGAGACTACGATTGATGTTCGTGGACGAGATAACGTGAATGGTTTACCAAGGAAAACTACGGTTACTAGCGAAGAAATCCGTGAATCGTTAAGCGAACCAATTCAAGCAATCATTGATGTTGTCACCCGAACACTTGAGCGTGCTGAACCAGAACTCGCAGCAGATCTTGTTGACAACGGCATCACGCTTGCTGGTGGCGGGGCTCTTCTTCGTGGCATTGATGTGGTCATCTCTGAAGCAACAGGTCTTGATGTGAGCATTGCAGATGATCCTCTTACGTGTGTTGCAAGAGGCACGAGCATTTACCTTGATAACCTTGAACTTTGGAAAGCAACCTTAGAATCGGATATGGACGATTAGCGCTCGCCTCCGAAGCACACCACAGTGAGCAACTTCCTTTTATCACGAAAAAAACCAAACGCACTTCCAATGATGATTGGAATCGTCATCGTTCTTGCGATGTTCCCAGCAAATTGGCTCGGATGGACACGTGATTTGTCTGATCTTATTCGAATTCCTGTCACGCCAATTTCTCATATCGGCATGATGATGACCGGTTGGATTCGTCCAGCAGAGGCACCTTCGGATTTACCTTCGGACACAGAAAGTCGCACTGAACTTGCTGAAAGTGAACGAGATCATTACAGGCAGCTCTACCACGCACAAATGTTACGATCGACGGAGTTGGCAGATCAGTTGCGTGAGTTGCAATTGTTGCCAGATTCCGCGCTGCGTAATCCAAATCCGCCAGTGACGTTGCCAATCGATGTTACCGGCGTTCGCCCAAGCGATCCAGCATCGATTGTAGAACTTAAACTTTCTTCAGAATATGTTGATCGGATAGAGGAAGGGGACATTGCGATTGTTGGCAGGGATATTGTTGGCAGAGTTATTCGAGTTGGAATGACACGAATCGAAGTTCGTCCCTCTACACATGCAGACGTGGGTCTTATTCGAGCGGCAATTGTTCCTGCGCATCCGGGCAATGAATACGGCTCACCATTGCGAGCGGAAGCACTTGTCCGTAGCGATGGGGTGGGTGGTTTATACGCGGAAGTGCTAGCAGATAGCGGTGTGGTGGCGGGAGACTTGGTTGTGCTTGACGATCCATCGTGGCCCTCAGTGGGGCTTGGCCTTGTGCTTGGGGTTGTAACTGAAACAGCCCCAATGGATGCCGCGCCACTTCGTCATTCGGTTTTGATTGCTCCAAGAAGACAAGCACGAGATCTTGTAAGGCTTGTTGTCCTCGGCTCATCGGAGGCAGTCGAATGAGATTACTTGTTTTATTTTTCGTTGCAATTTTCTGTCTTGCTTTCGATTCGAGTTTTGGTGGAGTTTTTACACTTCGAGCAATGGGGTCGATTACGCCCCTTGCAATGCCATGCCTCGTTGTGTTTGTTGCGTTGTTTGCACCGAGCATGATGGCGTATGTTGCAGCGCTTCTCCTTGGGTTGCTTGTGGACTTATCACCCGGTCATGGAGAACTTTCTCAAGGTGTTCATTTGATTGGACCAAGTACACTTGGTTTTTTTGTTTCTGCAATTTTGATAGGAAAAATACGAAACGTTGTATTTCGTAGAAAAGTGTTCACTATTGTTATTCTTACAACTGGTTGCGTTGTTGTTTCTGATGCAGTTGAGGTGTTTATTCTGATCGCGAGAAGTTTGATGCCTTGGACTCCCTCGCTTTCTGGGTCGGGTGGAATTGCAGGATTGGCAAAAATGTTAGCAACAGCGATCTATAGTGGCCTACTCGCCGTACCACTTGGGTGGTGCCTTCTTTCAACAATAGGAATGTGGCGTTTTGCGACGCCAACGGGTCGAAGAGCCACTTGGAGGTAACATAGCCGTATGAGCAATTGGATTATTCAAGATGATGGTGCAGAGGGCTTGGCGCCATTGTGTGACCTTCGAGCGACGTTTGAACTGCGAACTGGCGGTCTTACTACCCTAGAGCGGTTGACGAATAAAATGGATTGTGCGCCTTCTGGTTTTACCTGCGAAGAAGCAACTCGCGCTGCAATGATCGCCGAGCGTACAGGGCTTTCGCACACAACAGAAAACGCAACGAAAGTGGATCATCCAGAAATAAAAAAGCCATGGGAGATTCTAGATCACCTTCCCGCATTGCTTGCCGATGACCTGGAGAATGGGGCGGAGTTTGGGCAACCGAGTGCAGGTTCGGTTGTGGGGCCGTGCCGTGTTGACGTGGATCCGTCTGTTGCCATTTTTCCGGGTGTTGTTTTTGATGCAACTGTTGGGGCCATTCGAGTTGAAGCAGGCGTTACCCTTCGACCAAATGCAGTGCTCTGCGGCCCTTGTTGGATTGGAAAAGGATCGACGATTATTGATGGCGCGCACATCAAAGCAAACACATCGATTGGACCGCAATGCAAAATTGGGGGAGAGGTTGGCGGCACAATTATCCAAGGAAATACGAACAAATCACACAGGGGACATCTAGGCGATAGCGTGATTGGCTCATGGGTAAACTTTGGCGCAGGAACAGCAAACTCTAATTTACTTAATACATACGGTGATGTGATCGTGACTGATCTCGAAGGAAATCGACACCGAACAAATAGACAATTCGTCGGTTGCTTTGTTGGAGATCATGCAAAATTTGCAATTGAAACAAGAATTATGACCGGCACAATAGTTGGTACCGGCGCCATGATCGCCTCAACTAATCCAGTTCCTTTACCAACACCACGATTTGCTTGGCACACCGACGGTGGTGCACGGAAGTATCGCATCGAAAAATTCTTAGACGTTGCAAGAACCGTGATGGCAAGGCGTGATCGTACGCTTGACTCAGAGACCGAGGCAATGCTTCGAGAACTTGCGGGCTAGATACGATGTCGTCGCTCTATATTATTGATGGGCACGCACAGTTTTTTCGTGCGTATTATGCAATTCGAACACCGATGAGTAGCCCAGTCACAGGCGATCCAACAAACATGGTGTATGGATTTACCTCGATGCTTCTCAAGTTGCTTCGCGAAGAAAAACCTGCGCATCTTGCAGTTGTTATTGATGTTGCGAGTGATCAGGAATCTTTTCGAACTGAAATAGATCCCAAGTACAAGGCAAACCGAGATCCAGCGCCAGATGATTTTGGTGGACAAGTTGACAAATGCCTCGATGTACTTGATGCGTTGAATATCCCTGTGTACGGCGAACCCGTCGTTGAAGCGGATGATGTTATTGCGTCATTAGTTACACGGATGCGGCGTGAACAACCTGATTTAAACATGAGAATTATTTCTCGAGACAAAGATTTAACGCAACTGATTGACACCCACGTTGAACTGTTTGATGCGTACAAAGGACAAACAGTTGTCCCCGACGATGTTTTCAAAACGCCCGGAATGGATATTCCACCATCAATGGTTGGAGATATTCTTGCCCTGATGGGGGACACAAGTGACAACATTCAAGGTGTGCCCGGTGTTGGCCCTAAAACAGCGGCGAAACTGATCATGGAATACGGATCGATCGCAGGTGTATACGAGAACATCGATCAAATCAAAGGGAAGCGCAAAGAAAACTTACTTGCAAGTCGAGACATTCTCACACTAAGCCGCGAGTTGGTAACGCTAAAAGAAGATGTCGAATTTGATTTTGATTTACAGGAAACAAAGTCAGATCCAGCAGCCTGGGATGTCAAAGCAATAGAAACTTTATTCCGTGGGCTGGGCTTCAATCGTTTTCCTGATGATGTAAAACGAATTGCACGAGGCGAAGAGCCGCCAGTTGAAGAGAAGAAGAAACCGAAGAAGGCAAGCCCAACGATCACAGGCGGGCTCTTCGACATGGGACCCGATCGTGACCATCCTGCATACATTGCAGACTATGGGCTTATTGATACAAAAGAGAAACTTGATGCACTTGTGAAGCGATGCGAAAAAGCAACGATCATCTCTGTTGATACTGAAACCACAGGGCTCAATCCAATGACCGCAGAACTTTGCGGTGTTTCGATTTCACTTGGTAAAGGAGACGGCGCTTATATTCCAACTCGGTGTCCTGAACAACACCTAGATCAAAAAGTTGTCATCGAAACATTGCGACCTATTCTTGAAGATGATTCAATTGCAAAGATTGGGCACAACATTAAATATGATGTTGTTGTGTTGCACAACGCCGGTATTACATTGCGAGGCACGTTACACGACACCCTGATTGCTGCATGGTTGATTGACGCATCAAGAAGCGGTTATTCGATGGATGCAGTTGCACTTGGCACGCTTGGTTATGAGTGTATTCCAATTTCTGAATTGATTGGAAAGGGTAAATCGCAGATTACTTTTGATCATGTTCCACTCATAGATGCGTGTCCGTATGCAGCAGAAGATGTTGATATCACATTTCAACTTTGGAATGTATTTGAACCGCAATTAGAACTTAAAAATTTGCGTAGTTTATACGATGAAGTTGAGATGCCGCTCGTACGTGTGCTTGCGGCAATGCGAATTGCAGGCGTGAAAGTTGATCGGGACGAATTAGAACGACAGCGAGAAAATATTGCCGTTCGAATCGAAGAACTGCAAAAAGATATTTGTGATGCATCGCCGTTCGCGTTTAATCCAGATTCTCCAAAGCAACTCTCAGAAGTGTTATTCAATGACTCGCCTGGTCTTGGACTGAAGCCAATCAAAAAAGGGAAGTCGTTTCACTCGACAAACGTCGAAGTGTTAGAGAAGATGGCGAGCGACCCTGAAATCGAAACGCAGTTGCCTTCGCTCATTCTTGAATATCGAAAACTAACAAAATTGGTGAATACGTATCTTGTTTCGTTGGGGGAAGCAATCAATCCAAAGACCGGTCGTATCCACGCTTCCTTTAATCAAACGGGAACATCGACTGGGCGTTTGAGTAGCAGTGATCCGAATTTGCAAAATATTCCGATTCGATCGGAAATTGGTCGTGAAATTAGAAGGGCGTTTATTCCAGAACAAGGGAATGCGTTTATTGCTGCCGATTATTCGCAAGTGGAATTACGAATGCTCGCACATCTTTCTGGTGATGAAGCGTTAAAGCATGCATTTCTCGATGGACAAGATATTCACAGGGCTGTTGCATCGGAAGTGTTTGGGACTGCAATCGATGAAGTGTCAAGTGAACAGCGATCTGCTGCCAAGGCGGTGAACTTTGGAATTGTCTACGGGATCACTGCTTGGGGGCTTGCGCGGCAACTTGATTGCGATCCAATTCGTGCGTCGGCGATTATCGATGATTACAAAACACGATTTAGTGGAATTCAGACATTCCTTGATGAGTGTGTGACACAAGCAAAGAACCATGGGTACGTTGAGACGATTATGCATAGGCGAAGAACAATTCGATCAATTGATTCATCAAATCCACAACAGCGATCGATGGGAGAGCGTGTGGCGATTAACAGTGTTGTGCAGGGAAGCGCCGCAGATTTGATCAAGATTGCAATGAACAACGTACAAGTAGGTTTGGATGATCAATTTCCACAAGCTCGTTTGTTAATGCAAATTCATGACGAACTTGTTGTAGAGGCTCCTAAGCGTGAAGCACAAGCAGTAAGAGATTTCCTTGTCGAAGCAATGGAATCTGCAATGGACCTTGCTGTTCCTATTGTTGCCGATGCTTCAATTGGCTCATGCTGGGCTGAGTGCAAATAAACAACCCCGCGGGTTGTTTATTTGGCAAACAAAACTGCGAAAGCCCCAGAGCGGCAACGCCGCTCGCACGCTGCT
>CAYYRP010000008.1:45897-88382 GCA_964474235.1 uncultured Isosphaeraceae bacterium | reverse complement strand
CTTGCGACCCGCTGATTAAGAGTCAGCTGCTCTGCCAACTGAGCTAACAGGGCTATAGGGTAGTGTACTGATTTGTAGAACAAATTGATGAATTAAAAAGTTCTAAAATGTACAAACAAGGAACTCTTTCGCATCAATCACACGTTCCCCAATATCTAAAAATCAATAATAGATCATCAATACTTACTTGGCCGTCTTCATTGAGGTCTGCGAAGCAACTATCTTCAATATTACATGGACCAAAATCTTCAATAAGAATCACAACATCGTCCTTGTTTACAAAGCCATCTGCATCGATGTCGCCCGTACATGGCGAGTCGCAAGAAACTGAAACTACATTGTCTCCCAGATCATTCCATTCACCAACAATTGGCTCGGCGCCATTATCACAAATTGAAGTTGATTCGATGTCGCTCACTCCAGCATCTTGATTGAAAATCGCACCTCCAAGCGCACTGATGTTATTTTGTATCGTGCTCCCAGAAATAGTGCAGTTTGCGGGGCCAGCGGTACCTGTAACAGCGATTGCGCCGCCAAAAGAAGGCGCGTTGTTTAGTGAAAAGGTACAACTGTCAAACTGAGCGTTAACTTGGTGAATACGAACTGCCCCACCGTAACTTCCCGACATATTTGAATCAAAATCACAATTCGTAAACGCCACGTGCTGATCTGCACCCATGGAACCACCTATGTTAAAGGCACCTGCAAATTCAGCGGCGGAGTTATTTGTAAATGAACATTGCTCAAACGTCGGTGTAGAACTATACGAAGCGATAGCACCACCGAATGTTGTTGCTGTGTTTGCGTTAAAAATACAATTCTGAATGAACGAATGCCCCTCAGAATTAGAGTTTGAAATTTTCGTTCTCATCGCGCCCCCAGGCCCTGCGCTTTCATTACTCTCAAATACACAATTTGTAATAATTGCAGATGAGTTCCAAAGGTAAAGACCTCCAGCGCCTCCAACATCGGGGTAAGTTGCTTGGTTGCTTTCAAATGTCACGTTATTCATAGTGGAAAAATACTCTTGTGCCCATATTCCTCCTGCAAATTCTGCCTGATTACCAATCACAATGCAATCTGTAATCGTTGGGCTCGAGAGATAAATGTAAATGCCTCCACCGTGTAAATTCTCCCAAACTGGATGTAATGTTCCCGTTCCTCCGGTAATTGTAATGCCAGAAATGACTGTTTTTGCAGTCTCATTACTATCGCAAACAACAACTGACGCATCCAAACCACTCGCATCGACTGTCGTTGATGCTGCTCCTTCAATACCAATCACCTGAATCGCTTTGCCAAGAAGGTTGATCGATTCGTAATACGTTCCGCTACTTATATGGACAGCATCACCATCACTCGATGCATTGATTGCATCTTGAATTGTCAAAAAATCACCTGGTACATGATGAATTTCTGCAAACGAATAACCGCAAAAAAACGATATAAAAATCAATATCTTTCTCATGTTAATCTCTCTTTCTTTGCTTAGTGCAAAACCTCAATACCCAAAACTTATTTTAATGAATGCTCCACTCTTTTCAACTCTATAAATGAAAAAAAAGGATTAATCATTAATATAACTTGCAAAAAGTTGGTATTGACGCAATTACGCACTCGAAGTCATGACTTCGAGTGCTTTTTGGGAAGCTTCGGAGATTACCTCAACTGCTTGTTTCAGTTCTTCTTTTGTTGTCGTTCTAGCAAAACTGAATCGAACGGTTCCCCACTCGCCATCTTGCTCTCCGAGTGCTGCAATCACAGAAGATTCTTTGAACGCACCACTAGAGCATGCTGATCCTGAAGATGCATACACACCACGTTCAGAAAACATGAGCAACAAAAGTTCACCTTTGATCTCTGGAAATGCAACTGATGAAGTCGTCCATGCGCGGGGAGCACCGCTAGAATTAATCTTGATTTGTGGAATGCGATCTTTTAACTGCGATTCAAAATCATCTCGCAACTGAATCATAGAATCGATATTTTCTTTTGTGAGCCAATCTGCTGCAACTTCTGCTGCAATACCAAAGCCTACAATTGCTGGAACATTTTCTGTTCCACCGCGACGTTTTCTTTCTTGTGGTCCACCCAAAACAAGCGGAGAAACTGAAACGCCCTGCCTTGTATACAGTGCACCAATTCCCTTGGGGCCGTGAAACTTATGCGCTGCAAATGAAAGCAGATCAACATGAACTTGTTGCACACTAACTGGCATTTTTGCAACCCACTGCGTGCCATCAGAATGTAATAACACATCAAACTGTTTGCAAAGTGCACTTGCCTTTTCGATTGGCTCGATGACACCCGTTTCATTGTTACACCACATCAAGGAAACAACTGCAATTTCATTCGCTCGTTCTTTCAACAAAGTTTCAAGTTCTTGCATGGACATGACACCATTTTCATCGTTTTGAATTCGAACGATTTCTATACCACGTTCAGCGAGTGCATCTGCCATTTCTGCAACTGCGGCGTGTTCAAGTTGACTCGTCACAATGAGTTTTCGATCTCTGCGAGCTTGACATGCAGAGTGTAAAGCGAGATTTGCTGCTTCAGTTCCACCTGATGTGAAGGTTATCTCAGATGGAATCGCGTGGATGAGTTTCGCAACTTGCTCTCTTGCCAAATCAACAAGTTGCCGAGCTTCTTGCCCAATTCGATGAATACTTGATGGATTTCCCCACTGTACCCCCATCGTTTCATGAACGATTTCATTGACAGCGTCAAGCGGTTTTGTCGTAGCGTTATTATCAAGATAAATATTCGTAGTCATATGTGGGAAATCATACCGATGGTTGCGATTCAATGGATGGTATTCGGCGACAAATAAACCATGCTGTAAAAGCAATGATTCCACAAATCACAAATATCCACTGTGGGTGATCGCCAAAAAGTGGTCTTGCAACCCAATACCCTAAAGAACCAGCGCCCATGAATAAAAAAGACATTGCGTTGCAAGATGCAAGCACGCGACCTCGGTGATCTGATGCGGGAAGCATTTGCATAAGGGATTGAAGCGGGACAACATAGAGACCGGCAGTAAAACCGAGACCAAACATGCAAAGCAGCATCCATGTATATGTGGGTGGAATGAGACCAGCGATGCATAGTATGCTCGCCATTGCTAACGCTCCAAATCTCGAAACATCAATGCGAATCTTGTCTTTGGAAATGAACCCAGCAGCGAGCGATCCACATCCAACAGCAACACCGAGGATTGCCAAAATATAAGAAATGTACGCATCGCTTACCTGTAATAGATCGCCAAGTTCAGTTACAACGAGAAGTGCAAGTGTTGCGACAAGATAAAAAACGGCCCACGCAATTGCACCGGGAATGAGTGGAGATCCCCAAGCCCATTTTGCTGTTTCAATGTACGTACCCAATGGATTTAATGCAATATTTGTTGCTGGGCTTATTGGTGCAAGTTTTGGCAGAAAGAAAATTGCAATCAACCCAATAAGTGCGACTGATGATAATGCAATGCCAGGGATCCAGAGACTCCAGCCAGCTTGCGAGGCGGTTAAGCCATCACTAACAAATCCTGCAATGAGCATCCCTGTAATAACAGCAATGTTCGTTGTCATATTTAGAATGCCGTTGGCACGACTTACTCGGTCTTTTCGAGCAATTTCTGGAATCATTCCATATTTAGCAGGGCCAAAAAAAGTTGACTGCGTTGCAAGCAATACCATCGCAGTAAGAGTGAGCCATAAATTATTCGTTAAAAATCCAACTCCCGCACCGAGTGCGAGGGGAAATTCAAGTGCTTTCATCCAAACTGCAATTGTTCGTTTAGAAAAACGATCTGCAAGAGGACCAGCCCAGCCTGAAAAAAGAATGAATGGAACGAACAAGCAAAGTGCAACGAGCCCCTGCCCGCCCTCTCCAAGATCACCGCCCCACATTCCACTGACCACTGCGAAACTAAGCAACATTTTGAGAATATTGTCATTGGCAGCGCCCATAAACTGTGCGACAAGCAATGCCGAAAGGCCTCGTTTTTTCTCAGGGTTCATTGAATGACTTTTTCCACTGCTCACAGTTGTACGATACTCTAACTAGATAAACTTACAGGGGGTGAATTTATCTAATAAAAACCTCTATACACAATGCACAACGAGGCACGACGTTTTCACGTCGCACCTCGTATGCAAAAAGTGTTGTACGTTTATTTAATCGATATCCTTCGGCGCTTCAATGCTTGCTTCGTCTGGAATTTCAATTTCAATACCCTCTGGAGCTTCGCCTACACCTCGAGCGACCAAGACCTTTGCCTTGATTTCTTCAAATATTTCAGGGTTCTCTGTGAGGAATTGCTTTGAATTTTCACGACCTTGTCCCATGCGAGTTTCGCCGTAACTAAACCATGATCCACTCTTTGCAATGATCTCATCTTCCACAGCAAGGTCGATCAAATCACCAGTAACACTGATGCCTTCGTTAAACATGATGTCGAACTCAGCGTTACGGAAAGGCGGCGCTGTTTTGTTTTTCACAACGCGAGCACGGACGCGGTTACCGATGGGCGTATCGCCATCTTTAATCGAACCGATTCGCCGAATGTCCACACGAATAGATGAGTAGAACTTCAATGCACGACCGCCGGGCGTTGTTTCGGGGCTGCCAAACATCACGCCGATTTTTTCGCGAAGTTGATTGATAAAGATCACCATGCAGTCGCTCTTTGCAATTGCACCTGTCAATTTTCGCAACGCCTGACTCATCAACCGTGCTTGCAAACCAACGTGCGTTGCACCCATTTCGCCTTCGATTTCAGCGCGTGGAATCAGTGCAGCGACGGAATCAACCACAACAACATCTACTGCATTTGAGCGAACAAGCATTTCACAAATTTCTAATGCTTGCTCGCCGGTGTCGGGCTGCGATACAAGGAGCGCGTCAACGTCTACGCCTAATTTCTTTGCCCACACTGGGTCAAGCGCATGCTCAGCATCAATGAATGCGGCAACGCCTGATTTTTGTGCTTGCGCAATAACGTTCAATGCCAATGTTGTTTTACCAGACGATTCAGGACCAAACACTTCGATCACTCGGCCCCGTGGCATTCCACAGCCACCCAGCGCTAAGTCTAGGCTGATGGCTCCCGTTGAGATTGCTGGAATAGGTCCCGTATCGTCGCCGCTGAGGCGCATAATCGCACCTGAGCCAAACGCCTTATCGATCTGCGAAAGCGCGCGATCTAATGCCTGCACTCTTCCCTTGTCCTCAAGCGTTTTGCTCGCCTTTGATACTTTTGTTAATTTTGATTTCGATTTCGTTGCCATTCTGCTTTTTTCCTTCCGTGGTTTTTGTGACTCAATTTGTGTCGCCTTCGCACCTCGTGTGCTCTTTATTTTTTCTTTATCCGACACCATACAGTCATTTTTACTAGATCCTGATTTATTCGCCTTTTTTCGTTGACCATTTTTTGTTGTTGTTGCCATTTCTGTCATGCTCCTTCGCACTGCGATGTTTGTTAGGTTTACGGTAGGATTGCATAATCATCGGCAAAGTCAAGAGGTGTTCGGTAGATATTCGGTATGTTTCTACGTTTTTTTGGCGCAAGGGTGACAGTATGGTGTCAGTCAGGACCGATTTTGAGCCGCAGAAACTGTCAGACCACCCGCCCAATTTGGCGTCGGAGGTTCCCACGCATCAACGTCAATCCCTCGGAACCACTCGATTGTTTTGGCAAGACCTTCATCCAATTGAATAGATGGCTCCCAGCCAAGGATGGTTTTCGCACGTGTGATATCTGGCTGACGTTGCATAGGGTCGTCTTCTGGCAGTGGCTTCATCACAACCTTTGATTCACTTCCAACAAGTTCGATTGTTTTTTGTGCAAGTTCCAAAATCGTGAACTCATTTGGATTACCTAGATTGATCGGACCAGTTGCCTCATCTTCTTCCATCATCAAAATGAACGCATCAATCAAATCATCAACAAAGCAAAAAGATCGCGTTTGACTTCCATCACCAAACACCGTGATGTCCTTGCTTTGCAATGCTTGCACGATAAAGTTGCTCACAACTCGTCCGTCGAAGGGATGCATGTGTGGACCGTACGTATTAAAAATTCTTGCTACGCGTATGTCAATGCCATGGACGCGGTGGTAATCAAACATCAGTGTTTCAGCGGCGCGCTTCCCTTCGTCGTAACACGCTCGTGATCCGATCGGATTGACATTCCCTCGATACGTTTCTGGTTGAGGGTGCACTGTCGGATCGCCGTACACTTCACTTGTCGAAGCATGAAATAGTTTCGCTCTATTTTCCCTTGCCATCCCTAACGTGTGAATCGCACCGAGGACCCCTGTCTTCATTGTTTTGATTGGGTTGTACTGATAATGCCCCGGCGCTGCGGGGCAGGCAAGATTAAAAATCATGTCCACACGCATTTCAATTGGCTTAGTGATGTCATGCACGACCAACTCAAAATTAGAACAATCAAGCAAATGAGCGATCGTCTCTTTTCGGCTCGTAAAAAAATTATCAAGGCAAATCACATCGTCACCACGATCAACCAATCGCTGGCAAAGGTGAGATCCAAGGAAACCCGCACCACCTGTTACTAAAATTCGCTGCATCATATGGTGCAGGATACGCGACAATTCACTGTACAGTGTGACAAATGCGGTGTGTAATTGGAACAATGACAGGAACGAGCATGGACGGCATCGACGCCACTGCTGCTTCCATCGAAGGTCAGGGACTAGAGATGAAAGTTTCTTTTTTGCAGATGGCAACTGAACCAATCGATGAACTGCAAAAACAATTGCGACTACTTACAACAGATCTCACGAATGACGCTATGTTGGATACAACATCTTTACAAGTTGGGAAAAAAACGCGAGCTGCAATTATGCAACTTGACATCAACAATATTGATCTCATTGCACTGCATGGCCAAACGATTTTTCACAAGCCACCAAAAAGTATGCAACTGATAAACCCTTCACCAATTGTTAGTACATTTGATTGCACTGTTCTCACCGATCCACGCGCATCAGACTTGCTCTTAGGTGGACAAGGTGCACCAATCACACCGCTTGCTGATTGGATTATGTTTCGAGACAAAGCGTGCGATACTGCCATTGTGAACCTTGGCGGTTTTTGTAACATTACTTTGCTTCCAAAAAATTGTCAGCCATGTGATGTTCTGGGTTTCGATCTTTGTTGTTGCAATTTACTTCTCGATGCAATTGCAAGAGAACGTCTAGGTCTTCAATTTGATCAAAATGGCGACTGTGCGCTACAAGGAAAAGTGCATGAACCATTATTTTGCAAACTTAAAAACAAACTCCAAGAACAACATGACCAACACCGTTCACTCGGATCAAACGATGATATAGGCGCATGGTTTCTAAGGAAATCTTGTGAACTGCAAACCAATGATCTTTTAGCGACCGCGACAAAAGCCATCGGCTCGTACATTAAGTCAATCACGGCAACTACCGATCGAATACTCGTAGCAGGCGGCGGTGTACACAACAAAGCACTTGTTCGGGCAATTGGCAATAAGGCACAAAAAACTGATGTATTAGGCATTCCAACGCAAGCGCGTGAGGCGATGGCGATGGCGGTTCTTGGCGCGCTTGCAACCGATGGCGTGTCGATCACACTGCCACAAATTACTGGTCGTCAAGAAACAAGCGAAGTCGTTGGGTGGACTCAAGCAAGTCCGTAAAGTGGTTTCAACTTTCCTTCAAGGTGACGCATCAACGGATCAGAAGAGAGCGTTTTACCGGTCACGACTTCACACAATTCTGCAGCGCGATACCGCTTTCCATGTTGATGGATGTTTTCATTAAGCCAACTCTTCAACGTTCCAAACTCACCACGGGCAAATTGTTCATATAAATTAGGATGTGCTTCCAACGCTGTTTCAAAAAACTGCGCGCAATACAAATTACCGAGTGTATAGGTTGGGAAATAGCCCATTGAAGTCATCGACCAGTGGATGTCTTGCAAGCATCCCTTTGTGTCACTTGGCACTTCAATTCCTAAGTAATCACGATACCGTTGATTCCACGCATCTGGTAAATCAGCAACAGCCAGATCACCCTTCATCATCATCCGTTCAAGTTCAAAACGAATCATAATGTGCATGTTATACGTTGCTTCATCAGCTTCAACGCGAATAAAATCTGGACGGACAATGTTCGCCCCACCATACACATCCTCAAATGAAAGTGACGCTACGCGATCACCAAAAAACTCGTTCATTTTGGGATGGCACCACTTCCAAAAAGCTTCGCTGCGACCAACTTGGTTTTCCCACATTCTGCTTTGTGATTCGTGGATGCCAAGTGAAACCGCGGTGCCCATTGGTGATCCTACATGTTTGTACAGCAACCCTTGTTCATAAATACCATGCCCTGCTTCATGCATCGTTGAACCAATCGCATCATTCACGTTGTTCTCGTGAAAACGAGTTGTGAGCCTGACATCTTTACAGTGTGTTCCACTACAAAAAGGGTGTGTAGATTCATCAAGACGACCAGCATCAAAATCAAAACCGATTTGTTCCGCAATCGCTTGTACAAATGCTTTTTGTTCCGAGATTGGAAGTGATACTTCGTTGAATGCGTTTGATGGAGTTGTACTACTCCCCATAATTGCATCGAGGAGCGTCTGGAGTTTTTCACGCAATGGCGTAAACACTTCGCTCACTGAAGCGGCTGTGCAACCCGGTTCATAATCTTCTGCGAGTGCATCCCAAGGCTCTCCACCATCTGCCCAACCATAACACGCTGCTTTTTCTTGAAGCAGTGCAACAATTTTTTCTAACCAAGGTTGGAATTCAGAAAAATCATTGTTCTTTCGAGCCTCTGCCCAAGCACTTTGACCGCGACTTGAGAGATTTGCTTCTTCTTCAACAAGTGTAGTGGGGAGTTTCGTTGCACGATCATACCCGTGTCGAATTTCTCGAATATTTGCAGCAGAGTCACTTGTTGGATCACCAACGATTTCGCTGTCTTCTTCGCAGGCACAAAGCAAATCATTCACTTTCGGGTCAATACACATTTCGTGGTACATCCGTGAAGTAAGCGCGATTTGATCAGCGCGAAAATCAATTCCTTTTTTGGGCATCATGACCTCTTGGTCCCAATGCAGCAATGCGATTGAAGTTCCAAGAAGTGTTGCATCCTTGGTTTGTTTAATCAGTTGTTCATATTCTTTTGATGTTGCAATCGTGGTCATGTGGAGTTCCTTTTGTAATCACGCATTGTAACAAAACAACCCCGCGGGTTGTTTATTACACGCGGGGTTGTTTATTAAGACAACAAAAATACCTATTAATCGTGGTTATTCTGACTTTGTATGTTCGGCAAGATAATCAACGACTGCTTTTGCATCTGCATCGGTACGACCCTTTGCAAGATCAAGGGGTGTTTGACCATCCTTGTTCGTAGCACTTGTATCTGCACCACCTTCGACAAGTGTTTTCACTTTGTCGATGTTGACGTTATTTCCACCGGCTGCAATATGCAACGCAGTTTGCTTCGTGTTATCCAGCGCGTTTACATTCGCGCCAGCTGTAACAAGCATTGCAACACTTTCATTTTCACCAGTACGAACTGCATGCATCAAAGGAGTTCTGCCTTCGGCAGTATCGTGCACCTCTAAATCTGCACCTGAATCTATCAGTGTGCCAATGGAATCAGGCTCACCAAAACCAGAAGCCCACAAGAGTGGCGTGTAACCCAGCACATTATCTACTGTATTCACATCAGCACCTGCATCAACCAATGCTTGCACAACTTCACCAGTGCCAAAACCTGCCGCCCATGAGAGCGGGGTATTACCAAGGGTGTCCCGTGCTTGAATATCTCCACCAGCTTCAATCAATAGCGTGATCACTGCTGGATCTTTGGATCGAGCCCCATGCATTAATGGTGTTCGGTTCACTCGATCTAAGCGTCCAACAACCGCGCCCATTTCAAGAAGCCCAGCAACAGTTGCTGCATCACCTTCTTGCGATGCGGTACTCAAAAGTGAAACACCGCCGCGATCAACAGCATCAAACTTGCCTTTGCCATCTTTGATGTATTTCAGAACTTGCTCACCCCGACCAGCTTTAATGTAACGAGCAAGTTGATCGCCTGTGAGTGGACGAGATGGATCTTTTGTTGGAAGATCGTTACCCGCACGACGTGTTTTGATGATGTCGTTCAATCGTTTGCGCTGTTCAGCGGACAAACGAACATTTGTAGTAATTTCCTTGCATTTTGGGTGGTCGAGTCGAATTGTTACTTTCGTAGTTCGGACCTCATCCCAGAATGAATCCCAATCGATAATAAGTTCTTGTGTGGAAGCTGGTTCTTCACTGAGATTCGCAACAATTGGGGGAAGGATAGAGAGAACTTTGAATGGTTCGCCATCTGTTGATGTAAGTGTTACGGTTGACGACCCAGTTTCTTCATCAATCACGAGCGGATCAACGTCAAGATTTACGAATGAAATTGTTTCACCCTTGACTTCAAGTCGAAGTGGAGGGCGTCCGTCAACTGTAAATGTCACAGTCTTTGAAAGTTTTCGTGCTTTTCCCTTGCCGTTCATTGTAATCGTGATATCTGTTGTTTCTCCTGGGTTCAAAACAGTGTTGTTTTGAAAATCTGAAGTTGTGCAACCACAGCTTGCTCGAGCGGAGATAAGGGTAACTGCTTCTTCTGCTGTGTTTGTCAGCGTGACGACACCTGTGCCCTTTTCGCTTGTTGAAAAAGTTCCAAGATCAAGAATCGCAGGCGAAGCCTCAACAGCTTGTGGCAATAGGTTCGCAGGATCAGCCTGCGGTCCCTTGGGACCTTTGGGGTCTTTCTTCGCAATGATTTCATCTGAAAATTCGGTTGGTGCCTTCGGCTTCAGTTCGGTTGGAATTGCGTTGCCATCAACGCGCTCGAGATCGGAAGATACTTTAAAACCGTCCTTCTCTTTCTTGGGTGCTTTTGGTGCCACTTCAGGTGCTGGAGTTGCATTTGGGGCCTCGGCTGGAGCCTCAGTTGTGGAGGGAACTGCTACTGCAGGTACTGCAGGATCTGGTTGATCTTCCACAGGTTTTCCGCATCCGACAATAAAGCCAAATAGCGAAATCGAGAGTGTCATTGTAAGTACTTGTTTGTTCATATCCAACCTTCCGAGCGTGAGTAGTAAAAGGATCCAAAAAAATGGTAATCCCGTATTGTAGACAATCACCGCTCAGAGGCAAGCGGTGATACCGTATAACGCTGAAAACAATGGAGTATTGCTCCACAGCCAAAGCGTGTATTCTTTGACGGCATAACTTCAACTTCTTCTCCACAGAGACCCCAAATGACTTCAAAATCACCATTCTCGGACCTTCCAGACCACCTTCAATCCCCACAAGTGCGGAATATCCAACCGATTCCGATGAAGAAAGATGAGCAGGTCATCGTTGGACTCAGAGATCCATTCCAACTTTCAAAAGAATCGGTTGCGATTCCTGCGAATATTTTTGCAATTGTGCAGAAAATGAACGGCGAAACAACTGCAGAAGAAATCGCATCTGCTTCAAAAGCCCCACCAGAGCAATTTATCGAACTTCTCAATAAACTTGACGAAGTTGGACTTTTGTGGGGCCCCACCATGTCCAAATTAGAAGATGAAAAACTCGCCCAACTCAAAAAAGACAATACGTTTGCTATTCGAACATCAGCAGCACTTGGCAAGAGCCCAGAAGAGTGCAGAGAACAACTCAAATCATGGTTCAACGAAACTGAAGATCCTGAGTTTGAAGAATCTATTGTCGGAATTGTTGCTCCACATCTTGATTATCAACGAGGTTGGCCAAACTATGCGTCTGCATATTATTCATGGCAAAACGCTGACAATCCTGACCGAGTTGTTGTCCTTGGGACTAATCATTTTGGCAATGGCGACGGTGTTGTTCTGTCAACTATTGGTTTTACAACACCAATTGGTACGTGCCCAATTGATCAACAGGTAGTTGAAAAACTCACTAAAAAATTGGGCGATGGTCTTACTGCAGATATGCTTGATCACACTGCCGAGCACTCAATTGAGTTACAAGTTCCTTGGATTCAACAATGTTTTGGAAATGTTCCAATTGTTGCCGCGCTTATCCCAAGCCCGCTCGTTCCTATGATTGAAGAAGATAACAAACGGACAACAACTGATGGTTTTGTGACAGCACTTCGGGAGATTTTAGATGAAGTTGAAGGAACAACGTACTTTGTTGCTTCTGCAGACCTCAGTCATGTCGGGCAACAATTTGGTGAACCGAGAGCGGTTGATGATCAACGAAAGTTCGACGTTGAAAAACATGACCGCGAAATGATGACAAAGTTTATCCAAGGGGATGCTACTGAGTTTGTTGATGCGATGAAATGGAATAACAACGCCACGCAATGGTGTTCCATTGGAAATATGTCTGCAGTGATGCGATTAGCAAAAGCAAATACTATTGAACTCATTGACTATCGACAGTGGTGCGACGAAAAAGGTGCGGCACTCGTTTCAAGTTGCTCGATTGCTTTGATCTAATGATCTCCGTTGTTCAACGAGTATCCTCTGCAAGCGTCACTGTTCAATCTCCTGCATATTTTGCTGATATTTCCTGTGGATTGTGTGTGTTGCTCGGAATAGAAGAAGGCGATGACCATGAACAAGCAACATGGATGGCGAGAAAACTTGCCTCTCTTCGTATATTTCAAGATACAGACGGAAAAATGAACCGCTCGGTTATAGATGTTCAAGGCGAAATTTTGTTAATCAGCCAATTCACACTAGCTGGAGATTGCAGCGCTGGAAACCGCCCAAGTTTTATCGCAGCAGCAGATCCATCTATTGCAGAACCGCTCGTAGATTTTGTAGGAGAAGCATTGGTGAAAAATCATGGCGTTCTTGTGTCTAACGGTGTTTTTGGTGCCACGATGCAAGTTTCAATCGTGAATGAAGGACCTGTCACGCTTGTGATTAAACGCGACTAGAATAGAAACATGGATTTGCAACAAACAAAACTTCACTTAGAAACAAGCATGCTCATGGGTGTGGATTTCTTACCTGTTGCAACACAACTTGATGTTGCTCCTGAAACAGATGCCGCTACACTCCTTGAGCAACTTTCTATAAAACACGATGATACCTGTAAACACTGCACGCAAGCAACGGGGAATACACAAACTGTCTTTGGGGTTGGCAATCCAAAAGCACAACTTATGTTTATTGGTGACGCTCCCGGTGCAGAGGAAGATCTGGAAGGAATTCCATTTGTCGGTGAAGCAGGGAAAAAACTAAACGAAATTATTTCTGCAATGGGAATGCATCGAGAGGATGTGTACATTGCAAACGTATTAAAAAGTCGACCGCCAAATAATCGAACCCCTTCGCCTAGTGAGATTGCGATGTGCGCCCCATTTCTTGCTGAGCAAGTTGCAATTATCAAGCCAAAAGTGATTGTTGCTCTCGGTGCGCCTGCTGCACAATATCTGCTTGGCTCAACAACTGGCATCACGCAACTTCGGGGCGAATGGGGTTCCTACGAAGAAATCAGCGTCATGCCAACATTCCATCCTGCGTTTTTACTTCTGAACTACACCAAAGAAACGCGGTCGCAAATGTGGGCGGATATGCAGCAAGTTATGGCAAAACTAGGAAATTCATAAAAAACCTGTTTCACAACCCATTTAATTGCAGTACCTTCGAACAAATGTTCATTCTTTGTAACAAAATAAGGTTTTTATACTTGATTTCATAATTTATTACGCAACAATACACGTTGTAAGAGACATTTGTAAGTGAACAAGACATCTTTGTTCGGCTTTTTTTAGGGACTACTAATATGCAAGCACCAAATAAAATTATCATTCCTCAACCATATCACCTCGCCCTCTTTCGCTCTGCTGTCCATCCTGAATTCTTCGAAATCGAAGAACGATTTGAAATTCAGCACGCAGGCTACGAATTTGAAGGCTGGCTTTATAAAGGCGGTCACGTCCTTCGTTTAGAATTTGAAGGCACTTGCGCAACTGAAATTATCACACCCGATCCTGAAATTCTTCCTGAACGTGGTCACGTCAACACCATGCAGTGCATTGGTGAACGAGATCATGAACAAGAGTTTGCAGAACGTTTGCTTGTTATTTCATCTATGCAATCAGAGCAACTTTCAGATCATCTCTTTAGTGATACATACGATGAACTTCAATCTTTTGCGATTGAAAGCGAAGCGAAGATGATCGAGTGGACGGAAGGTAAGTTTATGCACATGAGTATTCTTGATTTTCAACGATACAACAAACAAGTACATGTGCAAGGCTACCACCTACAATCAGAACATGGTCACGTTCTTCGCTCGCAATCCATCTTCGAAATTATCGCTGAGTAACTTTACGGCTCCGCAACAGAAGTACCGACAATCATGCCATCCCACCAAATGTCGTGCGTATCATGTCGATCGCACGCATGACGCATCAACAAGTACACCATCACACTCGCGCTGAAGAATCCGCTGAATAACCAGCCGATCATAAAGTCATGTACCACTGTTTCCCACAGTGTCACAAGCCCTCCTGCTGCAGATTCATACCAAACCAAACCAACTACCGGTATTCCATCGGTCTGCAATGCACCTGCATTTCCAAGAGATTCGTTAAAGGACCAAGCATCAACCAAGTTCGCAGTAAAATCAAGTGTCATCGTAGAAAGCAATCTAACCACGACAAATCCGAGAACCAGCCCAACAACAAGCACTGAGAGATAGCCGAGTAAATGCAATGGGCGAGCGAACATATATGCAAAAGAACGCTGTACAGATTCTCCACCCTCGCAGTTTTCAACAGCAATCGCCGGTACCAACATCGGCCAGCAAATTGCGTATCCAACGGCAATGATTGCAATTAAAAAACCAAACACAAGCGCTAATCCGTACAAAATACTGCCCACGAAATTTATGACTGGAACGTTGAACAGTAGCAAACCAAACAACACCAATCCGATGCTCACCCCCGCGACCAACATTCCGGGAGCAGTTAATGCGAGCAACGAGGCTCGCCATCTTTGTGTCGAGAATTGCACCGCACTCGTAACCGAAAGACGATCACCCCTTGCATGTTGACAGGCTTGCATTCTTGCGATGCTTCCCCCACCTATGCTCATCACTAATAGTAATACAAGACCATACACACTGATAAACCAATGATGTCCTGTGTTCCACAGAAGTTGTGGAAGTTCCCACACAATTGAAACTAAACCTTGCCATGATTCAACCGCATCAAGATGAAGCGCGGCATCAACGATAGCATTCCACTTGGTTGAGACATACGACGCAGAAGATTCGAATGGTCCTAAGGGACGAACGGACTCCAATGTTACATACAGTTTCTCAAATTCAACTCGATCTTTTTTTGAAACAGATCCATTTGCTTCATGTTCGGACCATGCAGCGAGCAAGTGAGATTGCGCATCTTCAACAGACCACATTTGCAAATCATCTGGAGCCGTATTTCCAAGGACAGTACCTGATTGAGCAATTGCAACCTGGCGTTTTTGCGAGAGATCTGATACTTCAGCACCTGAACCCAAGGGAACAGTCAAAGTCGGTGCGATTGAATCCCACAATCGTCCAGTTGCCATCAATACAATGACCATGAGAAACCCTATGAATAATCTCGCTGGTTGCATTGAACTTGTAATCGAAGTAAAGATAGAGGGGAATTTGAAAACTCGCTCAAAATCTACGCCATCAACAACTGTTCTTTGTGCTCTTCGTTGCATGTAAGGTACTCCTACATCGACACAATACAAAAATAGAGGCTAGCCAACAATGGCTAGCCTCTATGCAAATTACATCATGTGTAGTTTTTTACTCACAAGGTCCCCAGCCACCCACGATCGCGAGCAAGTCTTCAACACCAACGACACCATCGCCATCGACATCTCCGCTACAAGGGCCAAAACACGTACCCCACTGGTCAATTACAACAAGAATATCAGAAACACCTGTTTCCCCATCACCATCAGTATCAGTGGGACATGGATCTGCGTCACAATCAATTGGAGCAGAAAGAATTCTGACAATATCTTCGCGCGTGAGGGTGTTAATGAATGGGTGGGAGTTTTCTTTCACATCGCCGCCCTGTTCACTGAGGAACTTATCCATTTGTTGAACTTCAACAAACACTCGTGTAATACCATTTGCATCTGGCACTGTTCCAATTTCAATAGGATTAAGAGGATCGGTCACATCTACCATTTGCAAACCAAAGTCAGCATTTGCAATCACGGCATAGTCATCAACACCTGGAGGTGCAAGTTGGCTGACAATTTCAACATCAACAACCGAGCCGCCAAGGTTCACTTGAGAAACAGAATAGATATTGTCTGGATTTGTGATGTCGTAGACAGAGAGACCATTTTCACCTGCGCCGATGTAAAGATAATCGTGCTCACGTGAGGGTTCTACTTCTGTTGCAACAACCCAGCGTGTGTAAACATCCACAGCGAATGCCCCGCCAGTTTCAATACCGCTCACAAGTTGGGGATATTCGATGTCAGGGAGAAGATCGATTACATGCACACCATACGTTGGATCTGCAACATAAGCACGAACGGCAAAATCGTTCCCAATTTGGTAGTGGCTAAACACAAATACATCTTCAGCAACAATACCATCAACAGTAGCGGCAATAAATGGCGCTGTATTATCTGCGATGTTCACAATCACCAAACCATCATCCATTGAAGGGACGAATAAGTAGATACCCCAAGGAATAACACGAACAGCATTTGGAATACTTACTGTTGCAACTAGTTGTGTAGTATCAAGTGAGTCATTGTCGTACACACGAACGCCAACGCCTGCGTCAACAACGTAGAGATATCTCGCCCCACGAGCTACGTCAATCGCATCCAAGATTGGGAGCACCATCACTGGTTCATCTGGAGCAACGTCGTTTCGATCATAAATAGCCACACCTTCAATGCCCTGAGCGACATATAAAAAGTCTGCAGTTCCTTCTACAACATCTGGTTTTGATACGATTGCCAGTGGCGTACCGCCTACTTGTAAATTGCCGTCTGGCACAGGCATATCTGGGTCAGTATCTCGATCATAGATTCGAGCACCACTTTCACCAGCAGAGTAAATCGAGTTCCGAGCAATACTGAAAAGACCAGAGCCAAGGCCAAGCGAAGTAGGTGAACGGTGGCATTCAGCGCACGTTCGAACTTCACCAGCACCGCGAACAGTATGTGGTTGCACAGGATTGTGCCCAAGGCCAGACAATCCATTGCTCGTGACAGGCATTGCAAAATCAAGAATTTTGCTGCCGTCTGGCGCAGTCACATCAGCAATAGGATGACAACCAACTATATATGGTGCAATTCTTCCTTCACTGTTTCCGCCGATGGAAAAATGGCGAAGGGCTTCAAAAATTTTGTTATTCGTGGTTACTTTGCCAACTTCGTATGAGCCAGTTACATAATTCAAACCCATCTGGGTTTCATCGCGTTCAAAGTGACAACCAAAACAATTTGGTACCCATGACGTATGACATGAATAACATTCGAGTCCACCGTCTGCTTTAATGTGGTTGTCATTCATAGCGCACGCTGCCATCGAGTTCGATTTCACGATACTCATCGCGGTTGGAATGGTATGTTCCACACCATCCACTTTTGAAGTAAGAACATAATCGCCACTTGGTTTCAGCACAACGTTTGTCAGACTAATGCCATCATTATCTCTAAGTGTTGGTGGAGAATTCGGCATGCCATGGCATGTCCGGCATTCAATTTTTGTCGCTTGATCCATATGCCCGTAGATGTTGCCATCACCGTGAATCCCATTGTCTGTATGGCAATCAATGCAGTGCATTCCTGCTGCACCGTGCACGTCTTGTGGATTTGTATCTCCAACTGTGTAATGATAATTTTTATTAAAGCGCTCATCGGTTGTGCCTGGTACACCGGGACCAGATGGAAGGCGTGGTGGCATTTGAGCGCGACCAGTAAAATTCAAACCAATACGAGCACCCCTGTGATGACAGTGTATGCATTGTTCAGCAGGTATTTGCTTGGAAATCACGTGCGTCCTTGGATGACCACCTTCAGTGTGATCTATCGCAAGGTCCGCACTTTCAGACAGCCCTGAATTGGAATACATCATGTGGCATGCAGCGCAGCCATCAGCACGGTATGTCCCATCGACGTTTCCAAATTCGCCCGCACCGCGATACCCTCGACCCCGTGACCAAAGATGGCACCGTGCGCAAGCTTGCGATGGGACCGCTGCAAAATGCGTCGAAACTTTTGTTGGGTCACCGCCAGTGTAAATCAAGAGATCAATCAAACTCTCAACAGCACCATCTTGTGTCGGAACATCTCCATCGAGATCTTCAATTGCAAATGTTCCGTAAGTAGGATGTTTTGAATCAGTGACATCATTTAAATATAAACCTCCGGCATGGTGCCCAGCGGTTGTTGCCATCAAACTTTTCTTTACTCGTACAACATGATCTGGGTGACACATGCCGCAAGTCGTTTCTACAATTCTTAAATTCGATGGGTTCAAGAATTTTTGATATTCAAGGTCTTGGTCAAGGGGCGGGTTCGTTTCGTTGTAGTCAACTGTGCCATCTGAAAAAATGTGCGCAGCCTCAATTGTTTCACCGAATGGGTCGCCACCATGACAGAAGTCACAGTATAAATTCATTCCTGCCATGTTTTTGGTTACGTTTTCAATGTCAGCATGACAGAGGAGGCACTTTGGATATGGATCACCCCGACCGTCATCTCCACGACCTTCATCAGGTCCTATTTGGTTGATAAAAACTGGTCCATCTGCGGTATCCACTCGGACGGGTCCATGCGGGGAAGTAATCGTGACCTTCGGATTGTGCGATGATCCTTGTTGAACAATCGCTCCAAGGTGGGGATTTCGCACCCCTTCTTTTGTCACTACCTTGCCATGCTTCGATGCAGCCGGATTTGCCACTGCTGTTGCTGTGCATATAATGAGGGCAAAACTTGTCAAATATTTCATCATTCTTCCTGTTCCTTGCTTACCAAGACAACCCTCTAGAGTCCTCTTATCGTTCAAATATACGGGATACTTGGACAATTAAACGATAAAAAATGGCCAGATTTGCAAAAAAGTTCTCAATTCCCGAAAAACAACATGATTAGATGCCTGTATATGTCCACACATGGCCACTCAATGTATTATGACGCTATTCGAGATATCTCAAGAGTTCCCCGTGGGTCAACTTGAAATTGAGCCTAAGACCACAACCGACATTCAAATACACCACAACTTCTATAGTTATAGTGCAATTAGCATAGTTTTGTCTTTGGGATTGAGTTCAGGGTCCAGTCTTGAAGTTTTTATTGGACGAACTCTAAATAAACTATATTTCGATGGACAGAACAAGATGAGTGCCCTATATTTAAGAAGTACTAATGTTTCAACAATGCACATCAATACTCGTTTTGACCGCCATCACCTTACAGGGTGTGTTTGGTGGGCTGCAAAATTCTGTCTCAATATGCCTTGGCGGTGGTCACGAACACCATGAACTAGAAACTGCTGAAGTTGTTGAACATTGCGAAATGGAATGCAGTCATCACAGCGATTGGCCTTCTCCAATTTCCAGTGATGTAGATATAGATAATTGTGAATGTACTGATCTTGAGTTGGGTCTTATTCCCCTCCTCTCAACACCGAGAAGTTCAGATGATGGCACCATCACCACTTGGACTTCCGAAAATTTCGTTGCGACGGCGTGCGTTCAACCTCTTTGTTCTCTGCGTGAACCACCCTCTAATTCCAATGCTGTTTTCGGGGTCAAACAACAGCAACTTGTAGTCGTGCGCACTACGCGCCTCCTCCTCTAATAAACCTACCTGATTTTCCGTTCGCTCTATGTAATTTTTACGTAGAGTGTGTTGTTGTGAATTTTAGATAGGAGTTACAAGTGAAATTCAATTATTGGAGAAACTTCAGTTTCTTCGCATTAGCCTTACTCATTGTTGGCTGTCAATCTTACGAACCAAAACCGCTCGACATCGGTGGATATCGCAACTCTATGGAGACAAGGTTGATCGATATTGAACCTGTCACAGCGTTTTCCGATCGCCTCGCAAAAGCCTGTGGCACGCCATTGCGTTTTGATTTGAGTGATGGCATTTCACCCGCTGAGGGTGAGGTCATCGCCCTGTTCTATAACCCAGAACTTCGAATTGCTCGGTTAGAAGCAGGCGTTGCGCTCGCTGATTTTGAAACTGCTGGCCTTTGGGAAGATCCTGTTTTTGGTTTTGATGGAGCAGAAATTTCTTCTCCATCCGCGCCATTTGAATTTGGAATCATGGGAAATCTTACCATTCCAATTTCAGGACGTCTCAAAGTAGAAAAAGCACAAGCGGATTCCGCGTACGAAATGCAACTTCGAAAACTTGTCCACGATGAGTGGAACGTACGTGCAAGGACGCGTTCACAATGGGCTGCGTGGACTGCAGCGACTTTGCAAGTTGAACTTGTACGCGAAGTCATTGCTCAACTTGAACGAATCAACGCGCTCGCAAGCACGCTCTACGAAGCGGGCGAAATCAATCGTGTTGAACATCGGCTGTTGCAAGTTGAACTTGCAACAAACAAAGTTCTCTCAACAGAAATCGAATTGAAATTATTCAAAGAAGAAATCGCTCTACTTGCGTTGATGGGGCTTCCACCAGAGAGTTCCATTTTACTGCTTCCTCAGTTCCCTAAAGTTACAAACACTGAAGTTGATGATGAGACCGTTCGCCTTATTGATGCTAATACTGAACTTGCAATTCAATTTGCAAAGTACCAAACTGCTGAAGAAACACTTCGGCTAGAAATTAAAAAACAATACCCAGATATTGTCATTGGCTCAGGATATGGCAGTGAATTTAATGACCACCGCGTATTGTTTGGTCTTACTATTCCTGTATCAATTTGGAATAGGAATCAAGCTCGAATCGCAGAAGCTAAGTCAAAGCGTGAAGTTGCTCGGGCAGAAGCCGAAATAACATTTGCTCGCCTCTATCGTGAACTTGCAGTTGCAAATACAGCTCTTTTGATGAAGCAAGAACAGCACTCGTACTTTGAAGCAGAGATCATTCCTATGATTGAAGCTCAAACAAGTGATGTAGAAAACATCATCGCACTTGGTGAGGTAGATACATTTATTTTGCTTGAAACAGTGACTCGTCAGTTTAAGGCGAAACAGCAACTGCTTCACCTTCAACTTACCGAACTGCATGCAGCAATCACTGTACACAAAATACTTGGCCCTGATTATCAATTACATCCATCGCCAATGAATAGAGAAATACAAAAAGACACACTTGGAGATGTGCAATGAAAAATCAACTAACAATACTTTTACTTCTTTTTCTTCTAGGTTGTTCAAATAGTTCGACTCCTATCGAACAAGCAGAAGACGACTCCTCGCACACTTCAATTCCAACCAACCGAGTTGCAATACCAGCGGCGGTTCGTTCGAACCTTGGAATCACCTTTGCAACTGTTGAACGGAGACAACTGCAAGACACACTTCGTGCGCCAGGAAGATTTGAATACTTGCCTTCAGCAAAAAGAGAGTATCAAACAATGCTCTCAGGACAAATCGATCTTCTCGTGGATCAGTTTGATAAAGTTGAACATGGACAAGCACTTTTTCGAGTCACATCACCAAAATGGCGAGATATACAACAAGATATTGCAGAACTCTTGTCGAACGTACAACAGCTTGATGCAAAAATGGAAATGTATAGCCCTCTTTTTCTTGCCCATGAGCAACACGAATACAGCGTCAAGGTAAACGTAGAAATGTGGGAAGAAAGAATTAAAAAACTCGAAACACTTCGCGAAGCAGGTGGTGGTAGTTCCAAAGAATTAACTGCTGCAAGAGCAGCATATAGTGCTGCTCGGGCTGAATACGCTGACTTACGAGAAAAGGATGCCCAACTTGAAGCCACCTATGTAGAAACACTTGCTGCACTCCGAGCTGCAAGGTCTAAATTAGAAATTACCCTCGAATCTGCAAGTGCAATGCTTAATATCCAAGTTTCGCCAGAGGATCATAATTGGTGGAGGGAGATTACATCAATCGTCATTACCGCAGCCCAAGCAGGAGTTGTTGAATCACTGAACATCACAGATGGTGCGTGGGCAAATGAGCAAACCAACGTGCTTACTATTGTGCAACCAAACAAACTTCGGTTCCACGCATCAGGTTTACAAAGCGACCTTGGAGTGTTGGAGGATGGCTTGAAAGTCAACATCGTTCCACCAACACCAACATCTGGTGGCAATGCAGTAAATTTGCAAAATGCAATGCACGGCACCCTGCAACTTGGACTCACTGGTGATTCGAACGATAGAACAATTGATTTGTATGTTACTCCCGAAACATTATCATCTTGGGCTCGTCCGGGTGTTACTGCGCAACTTGAAATCGTTACTGATTCTACTGGAGCAACTGAACTCGCAATCCCACTGTCAGCGGTGCAGCAAGATGGGCTCTCCCAAATTATTTTTCGACGTAATCCAAACAATTCAAACGAAGCCATTCGCTTGGAAGCAGATCTCGGATTAGATGATGGTAGATGGGTTGCTGTCTTCAGTGGTCTCAAAGATGGTGACGAAGTTGTTCTTGACGGCGGTTTCCAACTCATGCTTGCAACAAGTGGTTCAATTCAAAAAGGTGGCCACTTCCACTCCGATGGTACATTCCATGAAGGCGAGGATTGATCCATGCTAAAAGCACTGATTCGTTTTTCGCTCAATTATTCATCGCTCATTGTCTTGATGTCATTTCTCCTTACGGGGTATGCAGCGTATCAACTCCCGCGCATGAGCATCGACGTGTTCCCAGAATTGAATGCGCCCACAGTCGTTGTTATGGCTGAAGCTGGCGGTCTAGCTGCCGATGAAGTTGAACAATACGTCACGTTCCCGATTGAATCCGCAGTCAACGGAATGACAGGTGTTCGCCGCGTACGCAGCGCAAGTGCGATTGGCTTGTCGATCATCTGGGTTGATTTAGATTGGGGCGCAGACCTTTACGACGCAAGGCAATTAGTAGCAGAGCGCCTCTCCACAGTACGAGAAAATCTTCCTCCGGATGTTGAACCATTCATAACGCCAATCACTTCGATTGCTGGAGAAATCATGTTGATTTCTCTCTCATCTCCCAGTGGCAAGGCAACACCGCTTGAACTTCGCTCGTATGCAGAGTTTGATCTTCGAAACAAATTACTTGCAATTCCGGGTGTTGCGCAAGCAGTTGCAATTGGCGGCGAACTTCCTGAGTACCAAGTGAATGTTGATCAAGAACGATTGCGAGTGTATGGATTAACTATTTCCGATGTTGTTAAAGCTGCAGGAAACTCGCATTCCACCGCGAGCGCAGGGTATTTGCCAAATGTTGGAAGTTTTGAAATTCCAATTCGTCAACAGAGTCGTGTCACAAAGCCAAGCGATATAGCAAATACAATTGTTACATTTCACGATGGCGTGCCTGTCACGATTGGTCAAGTCGCAGATGTTCGCTTAGGTCCTGCGCTCAAAAGAGGCGAGGGCTCTGACAATGGATCGCCCGCCGTTGTCATCTCTATTCAAAAATCACCAGGCACGAACACACTTGCTTTGACACAGCAAATTGATGGTTTATTTGATCAAATTGAAAAAACACTTCCATTAGGCATGGTCTTGAACAGAGATGTTTTTCGGCAGGAACACTTTATAAATCGC
Organism: uncultured Isosphaeraceae bacterium; assembly: GCA_964474235.1. Taxonomy (GTDB): domain Bacteria; phylum Planctomycetota; class Phycisphaerae; order Phycisphaerales; family SM1A02. The sequence goes on along the minus strand of CAYYRP010000008.1, from coordinate 64,618 downwards.
GCCGTAAACAATGTGACAACAGTTCTCCTTGAAGCAGTTGTCATTGTGGCAATCGTTTTGATGTTGTTCCTCATGAACATTCGAACGACGATTATTACGCTCACCGCACTTCCTGTATCGCTTGCAATCGGATTGTTAATGATGGATGCGATGAATCTGGGCCTGAACGTGATGTCACTTGGCGGTTTAACTGTTGCAATCGGCGTGCTTGTCGATGACGCGATCATCGATGTAGAAAATGTTTTTAGAAGATTAAAACAAAATAACACTCTGCCAAATGAAAGCAAGCGAGGTTTCGTTGAAGTGATCTTCGATGCGAGTAATGAAATTAGACCCGCAATGGTTTTTGCGACAGTTATTATCGTTTTGGTTTTTGTACCTCTTCTCTTTTTGCAAGGTCTTGAAGGAAAGTTTTTCCAACCACTTGCGCTTACATACATGATTTCGATCATTGCGTCTCTTTTCGTTGCCCTCACACTCACGCCTGCACTTTGCAAAATTTTGCTCGGCAAAAGCGTTGGCAGGGGGCACGACAAGGAGTCGTGGCTAGTCCAATTCTTGAAACGATTTTACAAGCGTACACTTCATGCAACGCTACGCGCGCGTGGGCTCGTGCTCACTGGTGCGACTGTTGCTACTGCTTGTGCGCTGTTGCTTGCAAGCACATTCGGCACTTCGTTTCTTCCATCATTTAACGAAGGAACATTCACGATCTTTTTGTTTGCGCCTCCGGGAACATCGCTAGTTGAATCCCATCGCCTAGCCACTAATGTTGAAACGCAACTTGCAGCCATTGAAGGAGTACATTCCGTATCCAGAAGAACTGGCCGCGCTGAACGCGACGAGCATGCTGAACCCGTGAGCAGTTCTGAAATCGAAGTCTCAATGGATGAGGGAGTTACTCAAAAAGAAGTACGAGTAGAAATCGATAAGATCCTTGCGGCAATTCCTGGCATTACAACAATGGTTGGACAACCTATTGAACATCGCCTCAGCCATCTTCTTTCTGGTACTCCTGCTGCGATTGCAATTAACATTTATGGCGAAGACCTTAGCAAACTTCGTAAAATTGCAAAGCAAGTTGAAGTCGAATTGAACTCACTTCAGGGGACGAGGGACGTGAATGCAAACCGCGAGGTCATGATTACATCGTTACCTATCCAATATCGCCATGCTGAACTTGCTTCTTTTGGACTCACACCTGCTGAAGCAGCAGAGCAAGTGCGCAAAGCGATGTACGGTGAAGTTGTTGACACTGTCAATCAAGGGACGAGACAATATGATTTAGTTGTGCGGCTTGATCCTACGCAACGAGAAACAATTGAACAAGTTCGCGACTTATTACTTCGCGGAAGAAATGGCGCAACGGTTCGATTGCGTGATGTTGCTGACATTGGTCCAGAGCGATCGAGTAACTTAATTACAAGAGAAAATGCGCAGCGAAAAGCTGTTGTTTCACTGAATGTTGCACAAGGTTCAAATCTAGGCGATCTCATTGGTGAGGTAAAACTCTTGGTCGATCCAATCGTGCAAGAGGCTGGGTACACCGTACATTACGGCGGACAATTCGAAGCACAACAATCCGCATCAAAAACGATTCTCGCTACTGGTTTTGCAGTCACTGTACTCATTCTGATGCTTCTGCAAATTTCAACTGGCTCGATGCGTGCTGCGCTTCTTGTTTTGATCAATATGCCACTCGCACTTATTGGTGGAATTGCTGCAATTTACATTACAGAAGGCAGTGGATTTTTTGCAAACACAATTGCATTATTCGGTTTAGGTGGAACGTACATTGCGCCTGTCATTTCGATCGCGTCGATGGTTGGGTTTATTACGCTCTTTGGCATTTCTATCCGCAATGGTATTTTGCTCATCAATCATTACAACCATTTACTTTTAGAAGATGGTGTCACAATTGACGATGCTATCTTTCAAGGGTCAATGGAACGTCTCGTTCCAATTTTAATGACTGCACTTTCAGCGGTACTCGGTCTCGCTCCACTCGCGCTTGCCGCAGGGAAACCAGGTAGCGAGTTACTTGCCCCCCTTGCAATCGTCACTCTTGGCGGCTTGCTTACTTCTACTGTACTTAACCTCATTGTTATTCCAGCAGGCTTTTCGCTTGTATTTGGAAGAACTACACTACACACTAAAGGAGAGACAACTTATGTCTAACATTTTTCATTTTCTTGCACTCACAACTCTCACTATTCCTTTGTCATTGCTTGGCTGCAGTGATGATACGCCGCAAAGTGCAAACGCAACAAAAACACAAGGAAGTCAAAGTTCAGATAACGCGCACACTGCAGGCCACGGCGGATCGGTAATTTCACTCGGTGATACATCAATCGGTTCGTTCAACGTGCTGGCCACTCGAGACGAAGGACTCATTATTGCGGGAAAAGACGCACCAATCGATGTCACAGTTACTCCAATTTCGGGCTCAGACGAAACAGTCGTCGCTGTTCGCTTTTGGATTGGAACTGATGATGCGATTGGATCAATGAAAGCAAGGGCTGAGATTGAAAATCCAGCAGAACCGAACCGCTGGCACACACACGCTGATGTTCCAAACCCAATTCCAACTGGGAGTAAATTATGGGTTGAAATTGAATCAGATACTGGCGAAAAATTCACTGGCTCATTCGATTTAAACAGATCGTGATGAGTTCTAAAAAGGAAACACACATGCAACTTTTTACACACATTCTTATTCTTAGTTCGTTACTTTTTGTTACCGCTTGTAGTGAAACTACAACTCCTGAAACCAAAGTTCCTGTAGAAAAACCAGCCGTCATGTTTGATGATGAAAATCCAAACATTTCAACAGAAAAATTGGTTTCTGAAACTATTACCCTCGCGGGAGTCACATTACACATCAGAGCGCAAGGAAAAATGAAACCACGGGAAGAATACCAAATCGCGATAGGTCTGATTGAGGGCGAACAAGGTGCAGACATCCGGCTCTGGATTGGTGGAAAAACGAAAGCCAGTTCTATGGTCTACAGAGCAAACGGGCATGGAGATCATTATCACGCCCATGCAGAAGTTCCAGATGAAGTGAACGCACAAACAGCATTATGGATTGAAGCCCAATCAGTTTCTGGCGAAAAAGAAACCGGCAGCATCGCTTTGCAGTAAATAAACTCACTGGGGTGAGTTTGTCTGCATTTACAGGCATGCACCCCAGCTATCTAAAAGAATAAGCAAATCGCTCACAGCAATAACTCCATCACCATCAAGGTCGACACTGGGATCATTGCTTCCCCAAGCCAAAATCAGTATGAGCAGATCCTTCACATTCACGCTTCCATTTCCATCTAGATCGCCTTCGCACACAGTACCTGAACCGTCATCGCATGCCTTCTGCTAGATAAACCTCTGCTTCTCGGAGTTAGTTGATAATCTGTTCTGATGAATGAAAGTTTCCTTGCCATGTTTTCCTGCCTTCCAAAATGTGTCTACTCTGCGATTTTATCGCATAAGGAGTGGACTAGTTTTTAGGGGGCAAGTCACCAGCAAGCGGCGAAGAGTTTTGCAAGGTTGTTTGTTCAGTCATTGGGGTTCCTTTTAGGGTCAGACCCCTAACTTGATGACACATCAATAGGTTGCCGTTTGTTCTAGGAATTTACATTCGAGGTAGTTTCTCCTATTTTGAAATGCGAGGAGATTGGGGAAAATTTGAGTTGGTTGGTGTGAGAACCCACAAGTTGCAAGACTCGACAATTTAAAATGGTGGAACCATTTTAAATTGTGAGGAGATTGGGCGGATTTTGTACATGGGATACGTGGAAAGTTTACTTTCCTAAGTAGCACATGTGCAAAAGACGCGATGGCATCGCGTAGCGATGACATGGAGTTATATGACAGAAGCCCGCGTAAACGCGGGCTTCTGTCATATAACTCCCCCAATTGGACTCGAACCAATGACCTAGCGGTTAACAGCCGCTCGCTCTACCAACTGAGCTATAGGGGATAGGAATCGAGAATTATAGCAAAACAAACCCACTCGCAAAAGGGGTTGAACAATCTCTCCAAAAAACCTACAATAAGGGGCTCCCCTACAGAAACAGGGGGATTGGAGCCTACCTATGAAGAACGATATCCATCCTGAATACCACAACGACTGCAAGGTCATGTTCCGTGGCGAACACGTCATGACTGTCGGCGCAACCGTACCTGAACTCCACGTCGATATCTGGTCTGGATCACACCCCTTTTACACAGGTAAATCTGCCTTTGTCGACGCCGCTGGCCGCGTCGAGAAGTTCCAATCGAAGTTCAAAGGCGACTACTTCAAAAAGAAGAAAAAATAAACTCTCCCAGCGGGTTGTTTATTTTTGATAGGGGGAACCTATTTCTTTGCGCAGAAAAAACAACCCGCGGGGTCGTTTCTCAGCCCCAGGCCAATGGCGGTACCATGACAACATGTCGGAACGCATCCACGAAAATGTAGCTGAAAAATTGCGTGATATTGTTGCACAACACGCTGATCTTGCTGCGCAGCTGTTGGATATTGAAGTTCTTTCCGATCACCGAAAAGTGACTTCACTCTCAATTAAAAAAGCGGCAATCGCCCCGCTTGTCGAACAATTTGAAGCGTACGAATCAGCGCTCTCGCAAGAACAAGAATGTGAAGATCTCCTTGCAGGCGACGATGCTGAACTTGCTGCAATGGCAAAAGAAGAACTCCCTGAAATTGATTCTAAACTTTCGAAGTTCACCGAGTCGATTCAAAAACAACTCGTCACAGCAGACGAGCAATCTGTTGGGTCAGTTATTCTTGAAGTAAGAGCAGGAGTTGGCGGCGATGAAGCAAGCATTTGGGCCAATGACCTCAAGGACATGTATTCACGATATGCCAACTTTCGGGGGTGGAAGATTGATGACATGAGTGGAACGAAAGACATCATTCTCAATATTGCTGGTGAAGGTGTTTGGACAAATCTCGGTTTTGAAAGTGGAACGCACCAAGTCAAGCGCGTGCCAGCAACAGAAACTCAGGGTCGAATTCACACTTCGACTGCAACCGTTGCTGTCCTGCCAGAACCTGAAGAAGTTGAAGTTGATCTTGACCCAAGCGATGTCAAAGAATCAATTACAACTTCCACTGGTCCGGGAGGACAAAATGTAAACAAGGTTGCGACTGCTGTGCATTTGATCCACGAACCAACCGGCATTGAAGTGCGAATGCAAGACACCAAAAGCCAAGCGCAAAATCGAGAGAAGGCTTGGAAGTTGCTCCGCGCTCGTTTGTTTGAACTGCAAAAAGCAAAAATTGATGCCCAGCGTGCTGAAGCACGAAATTCAATGATCGGCAGCGGGAACCGCGCAGAAAAAATTCGTACGTATCGGTACAAAGATAACCTCATTGTGGATCACCGCATCAGCGGCAACTACAACTTGTCTGATACGATGATCGGTAACATGCAACCAATGATTGATCAACTTATTGAAGTGGAAACTGCAAGAAGATTAGCGGAACTATAAACATGTTTATAATCGACGAACCAATTCAGCAAAATCAAGTGATGCCAATTGTTGTTGGCGCAAATTTAAGTGCCGAACTTTGTGATCGAAGGCGAGCGATGTTTTTACAACAAGCGATCACTGCATGGATGCAAGAGCAAGAAATACATGAAGCGCCGTGGCCGCTCGTGTGTAGCGATCTTTGGTATCTCAATGATTCAGAACTTCGCATGCAGCCAACGATTTGTATCGGAAACCCAGATGTCAATGCTGCAACTGCTGCCCTCTCTTCTAAACTTGAGACGGTACATCTTGAAGATGATCTTTTTCGCATTCAACTCGACCCCGAGTTCATCGATCTGAAATGTTGTATATGGGGCGTCGACGATGCAGGAACGCAAGCAGGCATGGACACCTTCGTTTGCGGGTATCTCCCCCACTTTCTAGGTTCAATATTTGGAATTAAGACAACTTAACTCTTGCCTCACTGAAGAGATTCGCGTACCCTGTAAGTGCGGATGAGCGTGGCGGGTTTTTTCTGATCTTGGCACCACTTTGTTTTTTCTTGGATATACGCTCATGACTTACACACACGCACCACAAAAATCTCGATACGGTTTTACACTTGTTGAAATTCTCGTAGTGATCGCAATCATTGCAATCCTTGCAGGCATTCTTCTCTCTGCACTTGGCAGTGTACAGGAATCAGCCAAGAAAACAAAAGCAGAAAGTCTTATGCAGGCATTTGCTCGAGCATGTGACATCTTTGCCCTTGACCATGGACGATATCCGGGTATTTTGCCAGAAAGTGCCGTAGATGGAATTCACATAACATCAATGCAAAATGCGTTGCTCGAACTTATGGGTGGAGCACGAGTGAAAAGCGTAAACTCCCCAAACTCTGTTATCAATGAGTTTGATACGTTTGCATCTGGCCCGGCAGTCATCATTGAAAATTCGGCTGTATTTGAAGATGAAGCAACTTCAACAAATATACGCTGGGATCTTGCCTTTGATCAAAACAGATTTGGCGAAGGTCCATTCATCGGAGGTCGTCAATACGAACCTTATTTCAGTCCCAAATCTGCAGATCTGCTTTATGCTGCCTATGACAACAGTAGTGTTCCAACGAGTAACGACCTCGGAGATAGTTTCTTTTTTCCAACGTTGATCGATACTTGGGAAACACCCATTATGTATTTCAGATCATCACGAACTTCTGGTCCTGTTATTGCAGCTTCTGATGCTGATGCAAATACACCCATGCCACAATTTGAAATCCAAAGCGATTTACAATTTTTTGATCCTACTGATCAAATTATCAACGTCAATGGCAGTTTGTTTGGAACTGGATCGACCACTGAAGATAGACTTGCCTGGCTCACTCTTCTTCTCGCTCATCCAAGTTTCTGGGATATTGATGAAACAAATGCTACCCCTGATTTCCAAAACGGTGTGGCGTGGGGAACTGCTCGTGGAAGGTACATGCTCTTGTCTGCAGGACAAGACACGATCTTTTTAGAAAAAGAAAATCAACCAGTGGATAATTCCGGCTCTCCAATTTCAACTCCCTACGGAGGTGAAATCAATCCAAGCATGATGGACAACTTCGATGATGTCATTGTGCATGGTGGCGCATGAGTGGAGTTCGGCAATGTGTGCATGCTAATAAAAGGCTCTCCCAAAGGGAGAGCCTTTTATAAATCAACTATTTTGATTACGCGAAAAGGTTTTGAGCATCAATAAACTCAATTACTTTTGCAACACATGTTTCAAGATCATCTTCGTGAGTCTTGATGTGTAATTCAGCATTTGCTGGTTCTTCGTATGGCGCATCAATACCAGTGAAACCCTTGATTTCACCAGCGCGTGCCTTCTTGTACAAACCTTTTGGATCACGTTCTTCTGCAGCTTCTAGTGAAACGTCAATGTAGCACTCAAAGTAAGGAACATCGTTTTCTGCATGAAGTGCACGAACCGCATCGCGATCTTCAGCATAAGGACTGATGAAACTAGCGATGGAAAGAACACCTGCATCTGCAAAGAGTTTTGAAACTTCACCAATTCGGCGAATGTTTTCAGTTCGATCTTCTGGGGAGAAACCAAGGTTCTTATTCAAACCCATACGAATGTTGTCGCCGTCAAGTCGATATGCGTGATGACCACGACTTAATAGCACTTGCTCAACTGCGACTGCAATCGTGGATTTGCCAGAACCAGAAAGACCAGTAAACCAAAGAGTTGCACCCTTTTGTCCCATGTTCTTGAGTCGTTCTTCGGCAGTTACGGTGCCTTCATGAAATGTAATGTTTGTTGCTACTTGTTCAGCCATTGTTTTTTCCTTTTTGAGGAGAGAGGGTTACGCGGTTACAGTTGATGTTGCCCATTCGATAAGAACGTCTGCAACTTCAGGACGGGAGAATTCTGCTGGTGGTCGTTCACCTTGCTCAAGCAATGCTCGAACTTTTGTTCCAGACAAGAAGATTTGATCACCTTCAAGTTTTGGGAAGGTTTTGGAACTGACCATTCCTTGTGCTTTCTTAGAATAAGCAGCATGTTCAAACTTTAGTGGAACGATACCAATTTCTTCTGCAGTGAAGTTTTCAAAGATATTTTGCGCATCGTACGTACCGTAGTAATCACCAACACCAGCGTGATCACGACCAACGATAAAGTGAGTTACACCGTAGTTTTTACGGATTAATGCATGCAATACAGCTTCACGTGGGCCAGCGTAACGCATCGCAGCTGGCATTACTGAAAGTGCGGTGCAATCGTTAACGAAATAGTTGTCGATGATTGTGTTGTAACAATCCATTCGAACATCTGCTGGAATATCGCCTTCTTTTGTTTCGCCTACGAGTGGGTGAATCAAAAGACCGTCGCAAATTTCTTGCGAACATTTGCAGAGGTATTCGTGCGCTCGGTGAATTGGGTTACGAGTTTGGAACGCAGCAACTGTTTTCCAACCTCGGTTTGCAAAATCTTCGCGTGTTGCTGCAGGCGCGAGTCGGTACTCAGTGAATTGTTCACCGGGTTCAACTTCTGGAGTAACAGTTGCAACATGAATGTCGCCACCAACGAGCCATTCTCCTTCGTCCATCACTTGCTTCGCGCCGGGATGTGCATCATCTTCAGTACCAAATACATTTGGAATTTCTAGTGCTTTATTGTGCGCATAAATCTCATCGCAATCAATGATTGCCATGAACGTGCCATCTTCGTGGTAGAGGGCTGCTTTTCCGCCTTCTGTCAACGTTGCTTTCACATCCTCATCAACAGCGAGCGTAATTGGAATTGGCCAAACAGTGCCGTTAGCGAGTCGCATATCGTTGCAAATTGACTCAAAATCTGCCTTTTTGCAAAAGCCAGTGAGTGGACTAAATGCACCAATTGCGATCATTTCGAGATCACAAGCTTGCTTCGTCGAAAGCGTGATTTTTGGTAGTGATGCTGCTTCGTCGGCGAGGTTGCCGTCAGCGAATCTGTTTACCAAAGTACCACCGTGCGGGGCGATAAGGTTTCCTGTTGACATAATGGGGTAAAACTCCTGATTTGGGGGAGAAAGAGGACAATTCTGACCCAGCCAACATTGGCTGGAAGTGACAAGAAATGCGTCGAAACGACCGATTGTAGAGACCCAAGGGCTCAAAGGCAACCCATTTACCAATAAATCAGGAGAACTCTTTTTACCTAAGAAAAAACAGCATTATTGTGCTCTAAAGCCCACCCTTTTCTCTCGTAATTATCCGTGAATAACGCGTTTGTAGACTTCAAGTATTTCTGTGACGTAATTATCCCAATTCCAATTGATTTCAATATGTTCTTTTGCTTGTTTACCAAGGACAACTGTCGCTTCTCGATCCGAAAGCATCCGATCAAGCGCTTCTGCCGTTTGCTCAACATCACCAAGTTCAGCGAGATACCCAGTGTCTCCGTCGATGACAAATTCCGGATTTGATCGCTGATTAGTGGTAATCACTGGAATTCCCATGGCAAGCGTCTCAGCAATCACGAGTTGTGGATCAATACTCATGTGCCTGATTGGCATTACAACACAGATTGATTCGAGAAGAAGTTTGGGAAGTGTTATTCCATCTTGGTAGGGAAAGTGATAGACGGTGATGTTTGGATACTTCTTTGCTGATTCTTCAAGACCTTGCACAGGATCCCAGTGTTTACGTACCGCAAATTCAAAACTTATTTCTGGATACTTTGATGCCAATTTTTCGTACGCCCCCATCGCAACGTCTGCGCCATTTTTTGTTGTTAAATCCCGCCAAAAAAGAACTCTGTGTTTTGCTTCTAACGCAGAGCCGTCATGCTCATCTGAAATATGTCTAATAACTCCATGACGAACTTGGGTCGTGTGAATACTCTCTCGTTCCAAACAATCTTTTACATGTGAAGTAGATGTCACGATCGCATCAATTTGGTTCCATAATCGTTTTGTAATGAAAGAAAATTTTTCTGGAAAACGGGTACCAAGAATCGTAACAACTGTCGGTATTTTCAAACCTAAAAAACGCAGACCTCCTGCAAGGTGTGCAATCCGGTTATACCCAAACAAGTGAAGAACATCGAATTGCTCTTCATGGCAAATGCGTTTGATCTCCGACACCTGCTGTTTCAATCTAAAAAGACTCAGCCCATCTTTTTGTTGGCCCTTCCGTTCCATCACGCCACCGCGATTTCGCGAATCAGTCACAAAATGTATTTTCATATCTTGATCTAAACAAAACGGTAAGGAACGATCCTCCCCAAACTCGTTTGTTATCAAATGGACATCATGACCTGCCCGAAGTAATTCATTGCAACTTTGAAGCGGCACTTGGATATGACCAGAGACATTATTTTCATAGCCCTTCTGCCCAGCGATAGCTGAAACAAATACACCTATTTTCATTTATTTACTCACATCCCAATGTGATAAATCACGTTGTAAAAAATCAGCGAGTTTCTCGTTGAAAGGACGGAAATGGTTAATCAATTTTTTTTTCATCTCCTGGCTCATTGGCTGATAAGACCGTCCTTTATTCTTTCGGATTCTTCGTACACGATCTCCAATCCATGAACGAGAGATAGTCGCTACTAGAGGTTTTAAACCAGCTTGGTGCAATCGTTTCCTGAGATGAGGAAACATAGATGCATTTTTCCTTTGCCCAATCATGTTTGATCCAACCGATGAGTCTACGCCGAGAAAATCAAGAATAGACATTAAATACGCTTTGTCATTACCGTGCAAGTCATCATACAGAAGAAAGAGCGTCTGTTCTTTATTGTAATGTTCGAGCAATGCTTCGATTTGATCAATATATTGCCCACGTTCAAGTAAGTCTGGATCCGATTCAATAGCTTCTTCAAAACTAGACCAATTTGATTCTGCCTGTCTTGATTGAAAATTACTATACGCTCGGTCAATAGGATTGCGCATCACCATCATTAACTTTACATCCGGAAAATGTTCTGCCAGTAGGGGAACAGCGTGCGGCAAACAATACCCAGTTGCAATCTCTCCAACTGCTTTGTGGTGCGATTCTACCCCATCAAATCGAGCCATAAACCAATCAATACCATTTTCATAATTACGATCAAAAAAATATGACTGTTTTTTTGTAGGCAGAAAGACTTCAGCGTGCTCTCTCAGGGCGGCATCTGTCCAAGTTGTGCCACATCTCTGGCAGCCAATCATAAAGAAAGTAATAGGTGATTTTTCTAGCATCGCTGAGATGAGAAAATATAACAGGAAAAAACTCACTGGGGGAGAGTTTTTTCCGAACTACGACGAATCTGCAACGTAACATTGACATTCTGGTTATACATTGCTGATTGAAGAATAAGACCTCTAATTGCAGATATGTACTTTTGAGTACGATCCTTCTATTCTTAAAAGGAAAATGAATGCTGAGCGACACACAAAAGAATTCCTCTGAAAAACACAAGGGATTTCATAGAATAGCAACCAATTATGGAAGACTTATCGCCACGATGGCGATGGGAATCGCAACTGTACCCCTTCAAATCAAGTGGTTAGGAATGGATGGCTTTGGGCTCCTTGGGTTAGTTGGCTCCACTGTTGGGGTTGGGCGCATGCTGCAAGACATGACAAGAAGTTCAATGGTGAGGGAACTTGGAGCAGCTTGGCACGACAGAGAAAATGGCAAATTCAGAGAAAGTTACGCTGCTGCGTTTAAGGTTAGTATCATTGTCACCATTCTCACAGCAATTGTTTTCGGAATCATCATTTGCATTCTGCCCTCCCTTGACATAAAAGAGGATTGGATTCGACCTGCACAATGGATCACTGCTTGTGAGGGGCTAGCGACTTGCATTATCGTTCTATTTGCTCCAACTATAAATATGTTAATTGTGCGCGAACAATTCTTCTGGCACAATTCATGGACAGTTGTACGACGTAGTGCATTCCTTGTAGCAACTGTGATCCCATATCTCATCATGGGCGTGACAGATCTCTCAAGGGGATTATTTATTTTTGGAACTATTTTGTTCATTGTAAATGCTGCAAGTACACTTCTTCTTGTGGGTGGTTCAATCCTATCTGATAAACAACTGCTCCCCACAGTACTTGGTTCTACACCAGATGCGATGAAAAAAGTTGCTGGAACGTTTGGGTGGAACAGTAGTGTTATCCTTGCAGTCAATATGCAAGAGAGAATTGCTCCATTCATTATGAATATATTTTTCGGGCTATGGGGAAACGCCATCTTCGCACTTGCACTTCGACTTGTGAGTTACATCCGAATGGCGACGCTTGGTTTAACATTTGGGCTAGACTCTGTAAGCGCAAGACTGAGTTCTGATGAAGACAAATCCTCCCTGCAAAGCATGTTTAAACACTCCACAAGAATGCTGAGTTTTGTTGCTTTTCCAGCGATGATTGTTGTTTTCTTCCTTGCAGAACCACTGTTGAGGGTTTGGGTTGGTAGAAGTATTGAAAACCCAACCGAATTGCTTCCACCGACTGAACTTCTTGTAAAAATTATGGTGCTAGGACTCACTTGTAGAGCAGTATCAGATGGTTGGATGAAATTATTCTATGGTGCAGGATTCATTCATAAATACGCGCCGTACGTTCTAGTTGGAGGTCTGATCAATCCTATTTTATCGATTGGATTCATAAAACTATTTCCAGAAACTTGGAACTATACCGGCGCGGCGGTTGCATACTCGTTCGTATTTCTTGTTGTCCATATGTTTATCATGCCAAAAGTAACATCTAGTGAAGTTAATCTCACGTACAAAACAATCATTTCTCCACTTGCAAGACCTTTGTTTGTTGCAATTGGTTTAACACCTTTTTTGTTTATAGGGTATTACTTTACAAACACAGATGTGATGCATTGGACGGGGCTAATCATAAGCGTAGCCTCATACGGTTTCATGTACGCAATAGCGAGTTGGTGGCTAGTTCTTAATAAACGAGAGCGAAAAGGGATATGTAGAATTTCTTCTCAAGTGTTAGGGCTAGGGGCGGGGTCTACATAATCTTCAAAATCTTCTAAAGGCTGTTCTTCGTAATCAACATACTCTTCTGTTTCTGTATCATCGAGAAGTGCCCACGCGGTGTTCCCATCACGTATGTCGTGCCACATCGCAATAAACCAACAGGCAAGCACAACGTGTAAATAAGACCACGAATACGTTGGCCAATACACAACTTGGTTAAATAAACCCTGCACATACATCGCGATAAGAAGTACTACTAATATACTATAGACCAATGGATCGCCAGGCAGTAAGTTCTTGACCTTCCAGAGTTTGTATCCACAATATGTTGAATACATTGTGAGATAAAGCATAGGCAACATCAAAGAAAAACCGCCCACATACATCAGATAAAACCAAGCGTTATGTGGATGCATCCCAACTTCAGAAACTGCTTTGAAATAAGATTCGTTACTTGAGCCAAATAAACCAAACAGAGGACGGCGAGGAAAAACATCTTGCCAATACGCAGTCCAAATTTCAAGACGTCCTGTGTCAAGCGAGCCCATCCGTTCTAAATTCGCTTCTTCACCCACTGATAAAACAAGTGGAATTGCGAGTGCTGCTAATCCAATCCCAATAATCATGAAGATGGGGCGTTTAGAAATCTTAAAAATCACAGGGATCATTACCATTCCGATTGCGAGCATTGTTTGTCTACTTGCAGTTAACAGCGCCATCCCAATTGTAAGCATCAACAGCCAAACAAATAAAGGTCGTAATGAAACACGCTTGAACGTCATCGCTGCATACGCAAGCAGTGGTGTAGCTAACGCAAAAAGCATTCCGGTTTGATTTGCATTCGCGTTGTACGGTTCAAAGCGACCCGAGCCCTTTAAAAAAGATTCTCCTGGAAATAAAACGAGACTTGATGCTGGGATCGCTATAGCAATAAGACAGCCAATTGTCAGCGCGTTTATGATTCTCATGAGATCTGAGTGAGAAACAATAGTACGAGCGGTGAGTACACCTGCAATCGTGACACAAATCCATTGAGATCGTAATACGAAAGCTAACAACAATTCTTGGACAGATACGATATACAACATCGACCAACAAGCAATCAATACAAACAACCACCCTGCAAAAGGGATAGACCGCTTTGGCCCTGGATGTGTCATCGCTGAAAAAGCAATGAGAAGATAGGCTCCACCTGAGCTTAACTTAGCAGCAGCAGAAATAGGTCCTAAGTCTGGAGATCTTGCAAGTGTAAGCCAGGGCACGAGAATGACCAATGTCAAGAAGAGGCGTTTGTCTGCTGGAATAACAAAAAACGCAAACATCAAAAAGACTACCGGGGCAAGCAGTATTGGTTGATCGAGGATCAGCTGAAGATAAATTTCTACTTTATCCATAGTCGAATAATACCCTTTGAGTATCGGCAACACGAAGGACTTACCTCGTTAATTATCCGACAATATAATAGAAGGATGAAAAAGAGAAACCTCTACATCCTCTTCTTTGTGATCGCTGCAATTTTTTGCACGCAAAAATCTACTTACAGCGATTGGAATCCTCAGGTTTACAACGCCATTAAGTGGACTGCTCCAAATCAAGCCAAGTCGACTCTAGCCTACGCAACAACCCATGGAATCACCCGCGTTCCGATCGCCTACCACGGAGGTGTTGATTGGGATGAATCTGGAGATATAACAAAACACAATATAGAACGGTTCACAAAATGGATTAACAATCATGTCCCATCCGAATATTGCGGTCCAATTGTGATGGATTATGAACGTCCATGGTGGAAAGAACTTGGCGCGCGGACAATCCTTCCCGACCGCCTACAAGAAATTCTATCTGTATATGCTCAAGGCATCCAAGTTGCCAGAGAAGTTCTGCCCAATGCACAATGGGGATATTGGGGACTTCCACTCCTTCGAAATACTGGGAAAATTTGGACAGAGCATGGACTTTCTATGAATTCTTTGACTTCCCGGTGCACGGCACTCTACCCAGATGTATATGACAGCAACAGAGAAGCAGACAGTTCTGAGCTTGCTGAGAAACACATTACAAAAGTATTAGAGTTAGCAGCAGGACAAATGCCTGTGTATGTTTTTGTCTCGCCTAGGTATTCGGGTCAAGGTGGTGATCATTCCTTCTTCGTTCCACACGAAAGTTTTCTCAAGCAAGCCAACGCAGCAATGAAAGCCGTTTGGGTCGATGGTGATGGAGTACAACATCGAATCCAAGGTCTTATTTTGTGGGATTCATACGGATTCACGCCCGAGTCAGAATGGGGAGACCTCGACCAAAAACATACATATTATTTTCAATTACTAGAAGCAATCGTCAAAGCGTGGGCAAAAGAATTGGGTGAGACCAAAGTTGAAACCTGTTTGTCCTCAACTTCTTTTTGCCAATACGCACTTCCAGAACCAACGAATAGTGCTTCCGAACTTGGTAACAAAACTGAAAAACGACCTATTGAAGAGGAAACAGAAATTCGCCCCCAAAGAGAACACGACCGCGTCGAGAGCGGCCGTGTTCGTGGGAATCGGGTTAAGGAATAACTACTACTGTTCATTTTCCTCTTGGAGACGTTTTAAGCGGCGGAGAAAATTCGCACGCCTGTTGGATGTACCTTCCTGGTTATCTCTATCAAATCGAGGTCCATCTTTTGTAGGTCTTTCTCGATCGCCAAATAGAGGATCTTCTGGTCCAAATCCTTTTCGAGATTCGCCCTCCATTGGGTCTTGTTTATCTTTGCGTTTTTCAAGATGTTTTTTCAATTCTTCAAGGGCTGCTTGATATTTTTGTTGAAAATTAATTTGTTGATCTTCGCTTAACAAGGCCCATGCTTTTGCTTGATACTCCTCTGGTTTTGGTGACATTGCTAGCAATTCACGGGTTCGTGTGCCAACATCATCGGGAATGTCATTTCCAGCAGCCTTTGCCTCTTTTGATTTTTTTTTCAACTCTTGCATTTCTTTCTCATGTTCTTTTTGAAAGACTTCTTTTGCCTTTTGCAATTGATGAACTAAAGATTGGATTTCAGTTTGTTGTTCCTTTGACAAATCGAGCGACTGTAATGTCTGCATCCATAAACGAAGTAATCTGCGAGACTGATGGTTCATATTATTCTTACCGGTCACTCGAGAATGTTCTGAACGCATCTCTTCTTGTGTTACTTCTTCATCTTGAATAGTTGGTCCTGCAAGAAGGTCTTTTGTTGGTTCTTGTGCAAAAATTGCGGGATTGAATGTTGCCATTGAAACGAGTAATCCTAATCCGACGTATGTTCGTAAAGTCATCATGATGTTCCTATTAATTGGGGGGTAGAGATTCAACGGTTCAACTGCACGATATAATGCACTTTTTCACTAGGAAAGGTACCAGATTATGTCACTGCAACCCGCACAACTACGAAATGCCCTCGCAACGGTCGTAGAAACCGATATTGGCAAAGATATTGTCACCGCTGGAATGGTAAAAGACCTGCAATGTGAAGGGGACGATATCTCCATTGAAATCCAACTTTCATCCCCAGATAGCCCCCTTCGAGAGCGAATCAAAGAGCAAATTGAAGCTGCCCTTCGCCAAGCAGGGCAAGAACATGATGAAGGTGTCGCTGGTATCAACATCACCTTTTCTGCAGATATGCGATCGGCAAACGAACGTGTTCGCGAGGAAACAAATCCACTCCCAAACGTCAAAAAAATTATTGCAGTTGGTGCAGGGAAAGGCGGGGTTGGAAAATCAACCGTTGCAACTTTACTCGCAGTTGGTCTTGCAAAACAAGGTGCAAAAGTTGGTTTGCTTGATGGTGACATCTATGGTCCATCTATGACCACAATGTTAGGATTGCAACGGCTCGAATCAAAAGCAGAAAACGATCAATTATTGCCTTTTGAAGTACATGGCATCAAAGCGATGACAATCGGTAAACTTGTTGAACCAGACCGTGCACTTATTTGGCGAGGTCCAAGAGCACACAGTGCGTTCAGTCAACTTGCAACCCAAACAAGTTGGGGTGAACTTGATTACCTCATTGTTGACCTCCCTCCTGGAACTGGTGATGTTCCACTTTCGCTTGCTCAATTACTACCTTTGTCAGGCGCAGTTATCGTCTGTACTCCACAAGTTGTCGCACAAGATGATGCTCGCAGAGCTGTGCGTATGTTTGAACAACTTGGGGTTCCTATTCTTGGTCTCGTAGAGAACATGAGTTACTTTGTTGCCGATGATGGAAAAGAATACGACATCTTTGGTCGAGGTGGTGGACAGCAAATGGCATCTGCAATGAATATAGATTTCCTTGGTGGGATTCCAATCCATCCTGATATGAGAATTGCTGCTGATACTGGCGAACCTCTAAAAAATTGGGAAATTAATGAAACAATGTCCCATGCCTTTGATGACGTCTGTAAAAATCTTGCAGGTGCTGCATCACTCGGTGCACCAGATCGTCCAACACTGAGTATTCATTAGATTGTGAATGTACAAGTTGTATTCAAAGCAGAGGTTCTAACTCAACATCAGAATCATCATTGAAACAACGATACCGTTACTTGTGCCATGAACAACCATCGAGGGAATTAATGATCCTCGCCATTCACGTAACAAGTTCATGCCAACCGCAATTCCCATCAGAGCAGGAATTGCAATCCATCCTTGTGGGTGAATTGCAGCAAATACAAACGAAACAAGAGATACACTGCAAATAATGCTTAGTGCCTTTGGAAATTTGCAACTTGATGAACGGAGTTGACGGTACAGCACACCCCGAAACACAGTTTCCTCAACAACAGGCGCTGCAACTGCTGCCATAATAACAAGCAATATTCGCGTAAGCCAAACACCATCTGCAATATCAACAATGATCGGATGTGATCCCCCGCCAGTTCCTTGAAACGATTCTGTACCTGCGCCACCAGTCACTAATTGCTGCACAACAAAAAATAATAATGTGATCAACACACCGGCGCCTAAGATCGGGAGTGTCATCGCATACCCCGCAAAACCTGTGAAAATTTCCCGCATCAACCCTCGACCGGTCGTCCAACCAATATCTACGCAAATTTGTTTGAACAAAATGCCTCGAATACACGCCCAAGCGAGGGCGATGAGGCTACCGAAAAATGCAATCAGCACAAACAGCAAACTGATCGCAGCATTTCCACTTGCTAAAACAACACTGAGAAGTCCAGCAAGTGTTGTAAATCCTACGAATACTAGAAGCCAGATTGCAAACACTTCCGCGTAGATACCATGATGGATTGCCGGCGGAACCAAGCCAGATGTTAGTTTTCCATCAAATGCTTTGAGCGTGTTTAATATTAAAAAAATCAAACCAACTATTACTACAACTCCAATGATGAGAGCGACAACACCAACAATCATGACTTTGTTTGCAGCGACAGTTCCAATCTTTTTTCGTTCTGTTTTATCTGCCTGAAGATATGTCCCAAACCACCCAAGCGTTTCAACAAGCGGTGGGTAATCGCTTGGCAATGTACCGCCTTCAATCAGGATGTCGAGCATCTCCTGTGTTTTTGACTCCTGTTCTGTCATTTCAATGCCCTCAGAGGCTAGCCCTGATCGCATTCGAAGTACGGACGCACGCGCCGCTTCAGTATCACCCAAAGCAATCATGAAGGCGACGTACCGTTGCCGTTGCCCTACCGTTCCAGCGTCAAGTGGGGTAGCACCTGCTGACATACTCCCAGTTGCTCCCATCAGAACACCTTCTCCGAGTATGAATTCTGCTTGCATCCGAGCAATGACCAAGCCCGTG
>CAYYRP010000008.1:0-45797 GCA_964474235.1 uncultured Isosphaeraceae bacterium | reverse complement strand
TGTTCCCTGCGCCATCTACCCCCTCTGGAATGGTCTGAAGAGCCGCTAAAGCGCCTACAAAGAGAATAATAAGCACCCAAGCCGTTTTTACAAATGGAGATAATCGTTGCAGCATATAAGGAATAATACCACTCAAAGTAGTTGACAAATGGTCGGTTTTTCGGTACTTTTATGCGTTCGTCCCAATGCAGGGACAGAATGAGGAATAAACCACTATGCCACGACAAACAACATTTGCTAAGACTGGTGAAATTGAGCCAAACTGGGTTCATGTAGACGCCTCGGGTAAGACCCTAGGTCGCATGGCAACCACAATTGCAACTCATCTTATGGGCAAGTACCGTCCAGAATGGACGCCACACGTACTCACCGGCGATTTTGTCATCGTAACAAATGCAGAAAACGTTGTAATGACTGGTCGTAAACTCGAACAAAAAACACAACTCGTGTACAGTGGATACCCCGGTGGTTTGAAAGCACACAAATACAGCGACTTGGCTGAAAAGCACCCAGAGCGGATCATTGAAGAAGCTGTTCGAAGAATGCTTCCAAAAACACGCCTCGGTCGTGATATGTTCCGACGACTTAAAGTCTACAAAGGTGCAACACACCCACATACAAACCAACAACCAACTGAGTTGGCTTGCTAATTACTAATTGTTTCGTCGTATAAACGACATCACACTCACCACGTTCTCAAGAGGGACTCCAAGAGTCTACGAACACCATGACCGAAGAAAACACACCAACACCAGAAAATACCCCTGCTTCTAAAATAGAAGCATCAGAGACACCTGCAGTTGAAAAAACTCCAGAGCCAATTGCTGAGCCAAAGGCACCTGAAAAGAAAATTGAATCAAAGCCAGTTCCAAAACCATCCGGCGATGCGCCTGACGGTCATTGGTGGTGGGGAACAGGACGGCGAAAAGCTGCTATTGCCCGAGTTCGAATTCGTCCCGGCAATGGCGAATTCCAAGTCAACAAACGGAATCTCACTGACTTTTTCTCAGAATCCCGCGATCACCAAAATATTTTGACTATTCTCGAAAAAACGAACACAAAAGGTTCTGTTGATGTCTTCGTCAATGCAAATGGTGGTGGTTATACCGGTCAAGCCGGTGCGATCATTTTAGGTTTGGGCCGTGCGCTTGCAAAATATGATCCTTCACTTGAAAGTATTTTACGAGATAATGGTTACCTCTCTCGTGATCCAAGAAAAGTGGAACGCAAGAAACCAGGTCAACCTGGTGCACGTAAACGCTTCCAATTCTCCAAGCGTTAAACCAAAGATTACTCAAGTTCTTATAAGCGGTTGCAACATGTTGAAATACAACAGTTGCAACCGTTTTTTTTACCACTTTCGAAGTGCGCGTGTGACAGATACTTCACTACAGTCCAGAAGCGTTGCAATTTCATTCGTACTCTTTGGACTGCCCTCCCAACCAAAACGCATCGCATACATTTCTCTTGCACCACTCGGAATATCACTCGGATCGTATCGTGGCAATAAGCGCGACCAAGTAATGACATCGCTTGATGGAAAAGGCAATGAAGCGGATTGACGTTTTGCTGAAGCACGTTTTGGTCTAGCAATCGAAGGTTCTCGCGATAACATTCTGTCAATTTGTGCGCCAGCAACTCTGCTCACTTTTTGTCCCAGCGTGGGATCAATGTTTGCAGCGACATCCCAGATAGTTGCAAGCGTTCTTCTCATTATCTCAAGCGACTGCTGCAACGGTAACTCAGATAGTGGTCTCTCCACATGTTGTACAAAGACTGCTAATCCAACTGGCACTGCTGATAAAACCAGTTGCTGTCGGATCACAAACACCCACCGGAGATCGGTTTCTATTCGATCAATTTCTCTCACCGTTGGAGAATGTGGAAGCGATTCGATTGCCTTCGTAGCCCTAGAACTAAGCAAATGCATTGCAGAAACAAGTGACAATTCGTCACTTTCAGAAAGAGCAGGTGACGCAAGCACTTCATCTATATCTATCACTACCGTCGGTGGAGGTGTATCTGTCACGGCAGACACACCAAGAATTACTTCTTCTGCATCTTGTCGTGAAAATGAGGGCAATCCAACAAACGGAATCGTGTCGTCATGTAAATCTAGAGATTTCAAACGCGAGACAGCTTTACGAAGTGCCGGAATGGTACGTTGAAATCTTTTTTGAATTGTTTTCCAACGTACACCTAATTGAATCGCTCGCTGAACAAGGCGAACATCTTTTTGATCTAGGGATGGAACATGCGTAAATATTTTTTGCGCTTGGTCATTATTTTTTAAGAGTAAACGAATAGTCTCTAAACCTCGTTGATTTTTTTTTGCCAACTCCTTTGCAAGTGCATTCAGTGAAAGTTCTGAGCCTTTATATGACTGCGCGGTGTGCATAATTGTTTGTTGTTCTTTTACTGAAAGTTGAGAAAAAGATGTAGCAGACTGAAGACGATCTTTATGTGTTGTTAAAAATTGCGTGGCTGTTTGTTTGTTACAGCCAATTCTTCGTCTGCCATTCTTTTCAACTACCCAATGAAAAACCAACCCTTCGTTTCGCAAACGGCTGATCGTTCTTTTTGAAACCTTAAAAAGCTCTGCAACTTCTTCAACTGACATCATGTTCTCTGAAGATATAAAAAGTGCTCTGCTTATGAGTGCAACTAAAGATACAAGATCACTTTTCAGTGGATCACCGAGAAGCATGGGCTGATTTTCAGAGTCAACTCTATATCCAGTGAGTCGAAAAATGACATAATCTAGTGGATACAATCGCTCACTTTCAATTTCACTAACGAGTGATTCGCAAGCATTCATTTGTTTCTCGCGTACATGCTCCGGAGCAATTTTAATTTGATCTCCAAGTTCTCGCATTTCTTTAATTTGAAACTGCGGAAAAATAGGCATTGGTTATTCCCAATCAAAAAAATTAATGTTACTATCGCCGGAAATAATATTCATTTCTTTTGCACGTTCAAAGAATAATTGAAGTGCGGTCTTGTGTCTTTCACTCCACGAGTATTGCATCGTTTCTCTCACGTAAACCAATGCTTCTTCTTTGTCCCACCCTCGATCTGGTGCAGCAGTTGCAACAACTTGCTCTAAGCGTTGCTTGTTTCTTTTTAGTTGTCTCTCAAGAGAAAGTGCCGCGAAATCTACGATTTCTGGCGATAGATCTGACTTTCCCATCCAAATCGCAAACACGAAAGGCAGTCCAGTCTTCTCTTTCCACGCTTCTCCAAGGTCCAGTTCGTATATATATTTAGAACCACTCGCACGTGAGACTACTTTGTCACCAATCATCAAAACTGATTCTGGCCAATCTTCTTTGTTATCACCAAGAGAACGGAGTTCAGTTGGGACAATCGTGATGTTCTTTTCGTACACATCCTTCATCACAATTTGCAAGAGTGCTACTGAAGTGTGACTGTCAATATCGCAATGTACTTCTTGAACATCCTCAATTAGTACTCGGCTGCATAACCGAACCGTAAGCGTATGTCCGTCACTGCTAAGCAGCCCCACCCGGAGGATTCGGAGAGATTCTGAGGATTTTTGATAGTCAATCGACGACGCAAGCGCGAGATCTACTTCCCCCGCTTCTAAACACCCAATCAGAGAACTCGGCACCTTTGGAATCAAAGAAATGCCTTCAATCGTTTCCAATCCGTCAATCAACGGCACAGTATTGAGAAAACTCACGACACCTAATCGCACTTGCTGCATCCGTGCATCATAATTGACTCCGAGTCAATTAACAGCCCTTGTTTTTTGATATTTAAAGTACTGCTAACAAACGATATAAATTGATTCCGAGTCAACGTTATCGGTCGTAAAAAGATTTTTGATCTTATCGTTAACAACCAAGAATAATTAGCCGATAGTGGAAGTGGAACAGCGTGCTTTCGAGCCCAAGTAATGAAAGTAGCACTTAAAGGGACCGCCTACGGGCCGACCCACCTCACGTTACCGTTCCTTGGGCTCGGCAGCATTCGTGCATCAAACTCTCTCTCCTCTCTCTCCAAAACGATCGTCCCACTGCCTCCTGGCAGTGGGATGCGTTTTTATTAAACTGAATACTAAAACACTCAGGCGGCTACCTGAGAGCAATAGCGTCCAATGCTGTAGAAACAATATTTGTAGTTTCACAGCGATACGTTCGCCTCACCTTTGATGGGGATATT
Source organism: uncultured Isosphaeraceae bacterium (assembly GCA_964474235.1). Lineage (GTDB taxonomy): Bacteria > Planctomycetota > Phycisphaerae > Phycisphaerales > SM1A02. The sequence goes on along the minus strand of CAYYRP010000008.1, from coordinate 41,612 downwards.
CTGCTGATGACTGCATGGGGAACAACCTCAGCAGCGATAGCCAATTCACCAAGAGAAGCCCTGCTACCAGTTCTCGTAGATAAAAGCTCGACACTACAACCTAAATCCAACTTCTCTTTGGGCAAATCTGTCAGATCCACGGCTATCTGATCCATACAAACTGCTCCAATCACTCGAGCATCGCCAATTGATTCTCCCCTGTGGAGGATTTGCACAAAGGCTCCCCCGCCGCTAGCGTTTGCGCCAACACCCATTGGATAACCAGCGGCGTAGCCAACAGGAATGATCCCAATGACAGAATCACGAGTTGCAGTCCACGAACCGCCGTACCCAACTTGGTCATCTTTATTCACTACACGAATGTGGGCAAGATGCGTAGTCCACGAAACAACTGGGCGAAACGCACATAGCCCAAGTAGTGGTGCAGGCACGGAGCCCGTCCAAGCAAGTCCAACACGCACCATATTCCGATGTGACCATTTCCACTGCACCGTCGCTGCTGTATTTGCCTCGTGCAACACACAATTTGCTGGAAGAGGTGAATCCAACGATTCTATCACCTGATCAAACTGTTGGTGTTGCATAAGAGTCAGTCCTTCATTGTGCACCGCAGAAGCAAAATGTGTCATGATTCCAGTCAACGTAACTCGTTTGTCTCCAAGTATTGTCTCGATGACTCGCTTTGCCTCGACTGCATCACAACCACCACGATGCAAACCAGTATCAACTTTTACCTGTACGTTCATTACCGAACCGAAACGATTCGCCATCTGCAAAACTGCGCGTAATTGATCCTCACCGTGAATCACAAGGTGTACCCGCTGTGCCACTATTCCACGATACAACGGATGAAGGCGATCAATTGAGTACACCGGTGCAAGCACAAGAATATCCGATTGCACACCTCCTCCAAGCAACACCCCTGCTTCATCAGCACTATACACCGCAAGCAGATCTACATGTTTTGCGAGTTGCATACCAAGCCGAACTGCTCCCAATCCATATCCATCTGCTTTTACAACTGCACAAAACTTGCATTTTGAGCCAATATGTGACCGTATCACCGCACAATTCTGTTCAACTGCTGAAAGATCAACTTGTAATGTGCTTTGATTGTGCATCAGATATATGCTTCCTTGCATCTTATAATTCAGTTACTGACAACTACCGTTACAATAATAATATCGTCGGCTCACCGATCCTACCATGACAAGCAAATCACATCAGGTGATTCCGAAATAATTATTTATGACTACACCAAAACTCGACCTCGAGATCTTCGATACAGAAACTTCCTTTAAGGACATCAGGCTCATTGACGCCCTACAAAAGTCCGTTGATAAGGCTGGATTCGATCATCCTACAGTCATCCAATCAAAACTTATTCCCCTTGCACTCTCTGGTGCAGACATCCTTGGCCAATCAAGAACTGGCTCAGGAAAAACCGCAGCTTTCGGATTGCCAGCACTTCAACTATTACAAGAAGAAGACGCATTTGGCGCACTCATCCTCGTTCCAACACGAGAATTAGCCATTCAAGTTTGTCATGAATTGCGTGAACTCGGAAGATTTACAAAACTCCACCCCGTTCCAATTTACGGTGGACAAAAAATTAACACGCAAATTGAAAAACTAAAAGCAAACCCACAAATTATTGTCGGCACGCCCGGCAGAGTAATGGATTTGCACCAGCGTGGACATCTTCCATACAACAAAATCAAACTCGCGATTCTTGATGAAGTTGACCGCATGCTCGATATCGGCTTCCGTGAAGATATTCGAAAAATTCTCGGCGGCTTAAAACAAAAACATCAAACGATCTTTGTTTCAGCAACTATTTCTGACGAGATTCATCGACTTTCTAAGAAGTATATGACCAAACCACAAAGTTTAGACGTAACCTCTTCTTCTGGTAGTCTGACAGTCTCGCAAGTGCATCAAGAATATCTTCCGGTCCAGCCATGGGATAAACAGCGTCTACTTCATCACCTTCTTAAGCATGAAGAAACTGTGATGACATTAATTTTTTGTCGGACTAAAGCAACAGTTGACAGACTCACTTCATTTTTAACTAGAAAAAAAATAGAAGCTGCTGCAATTCATGGCGACCTGCCGCAAAACAAGCGAAACGCTGTGATGCAAAAACTCCGCGATGGAAAACTCAGCGTTCTCATCGCCTCCGATCTTGCTTCCCGAGGCATAGATGTTGAAAACATCACACATGTTATTAACTACGATGTTCCTGAAGATCCAGAAATTTATGTTCACCGTATTGGCAGAACTGCCCGGGCAGGACGGGGTGGCGTTGCTTGGATGTTTGTCACTCCAGAACAAGGGCAACTTCTTACACAAATCGAAGCATTAACGAACGTTGAGATTCCAATCAAGGAATATCCAGACTTTGAGCCCGGATCAGTTCCTGACAAAATTTCAAGACAACAACAGGCAGAAGAAAAACGAATTGCTGATGCTCGCGTCGAAAAGAATCCAACAAAACTTGACTTGCCAGACAAACAAAAAAGTAAAGACGAATCTAGTTTTCCTGGTGGTGTTGTGCCAAAGCAATTACCAAACAAACGACTCGGCGGGCGGGTTCGCACGCGAAGAAGATGAGTGTTCTACTCTCAGATGATATTCGTAAAACGTTGCAATCGGGAGGACCTGTCGTCGCGCTTGAGACTGCCGTCCTCACAAAAGGATTACCACACACATCTTGGGTAGATGAATTTGGTCCTCGCCCTTCAATCATAGATTCAGATACACCAATCAATTTTGCAGCAGCCAAAGCGATGACACTCGCTGTTCAAACTGCGGGTGGAATCCCAGCTTGGATTGCAGTCATTGATGGCTCACTTCGTATCGGTCTTACAAATCAAGAAGTCGAAGAACTTGCTATGGATGAATCCGCAGGCAAAGTTTCACTTTCAACAATTGCATCTGTTTTATCTCAAAAAAAATCAGCAGGAACAACGGTTGCGACAACGTTGCAAGCTTGTAACCTCACCCGCCCAGTATGTGGGCACGCCATTCAAGTCTTTGCAACTGGTGGAATCGGGGGCATCCACAGAAACTGGTCCAATCGATTTGATATTTCTGCAGACCTACGCGCTCTCGCAACCACACAAACATGCGTTGTTGCAAGTGGGGCTAAATCCATTCTCGATGTTGCTGCGACTGTTGAATCATTAGAAACTCTTGGAATTCCTGTCTTGGGACTCGGAACCAAAAGTTTTCCATGTTTCGTCGAATCAAAGTCAGTGAACGATCCGAGCATCAACTGTGTTGATTCACCTGAAGATGTTGCTTCAATCTGCCGCGTCCACTGGGATACACTTGGATCAACTGCTGCCGTTTTAGCAACATGCCAAGTTCCTGATGATGTTGCACTTGAGCGAGGTACACTCGAGCAAGTAATCGAACAAACTGAACAATCTTGGGCTTCGTCGGGCGATATTGGTGCAACGAGAACTCCCGCGCTCCTTGATGCTTTGGCGCACCATACTAAGGGTAAATCCCTTATTGCAAACCTTGCACTGCTTTGCAACAACGCTGCCCATGCTGCCGAAATATCCGTTGCAATGGCGAATTGATTTTCTATCTAAGCTATACTATCCACACGGGTTTCGGGAATTAGGTTTTACAACATGACAGAAGTACAGAAAGAAACAGTTATTGGTTTACTTGATTGGGAAACCCCACATGAGGGTAGATTGCGCCAATGGAATAACGGTCCCGTCATTGCGGAATCCGATCCTTTCGTTCCCATAAAACTCAAAGAAAAATATCCACTTCGAGGAGGGCAATTACTTACTGCCTCTGTTATTAATAGAAAATCAAAAAATAAAAACAAGGATGGCGTCAGGAACGTCCGTCCCATTGTTTCTGAAATTTTAGAAATTGACGGCATTGTTCCAGCGGAATATTCAAAACGCAAACCGTTCGAGGAAATGACAGTCATCGATCCACGGCCTAGGATGACACTTGAACATCGAGGATGCACGCCAGCGTGCAGGCTAATCGATCTCTTTTGCCCAATCGGTTTTGGCACACGCGGGCTCATTGTCGCCCCACCTAAAGCTGGTAAAACAGTGTTACTTCAAAACATCGCATCGGCCATTCATCACAATCACCCAGAAGTAGAATTGGTTGCACTTCTTATTGATGAACGACCTGAAGAAGTCACAGAATTTAAACGAACAGTACCTGCCGAAGTCCTTGCATCTTCAAACGATCAAAATGTTGATGAACACATCGAACTTGGCATTATGGCAATCGAACGAGCCAAACGAAATTTAGAAGCCGGAAAAGATGTAGTCGTACTACTTGACTCTCTCACTCGTCTCGGCAGAGCGTTCAATAACTCTAAAAAATACGCAAGCAGCGGTCGAACGATGTCTGGTGGACTCGATGCAAAAGCACTTGACGTCCCTAAACAACTCTTTGGCGGCGCCCGAAATGTTGAAGAGGGTGGATCTCTTACGATTATTGCGAGTTGCCTTGTGGATACAGGATCACGAGCCGACCAAATCATCTTTGAAGAATTCAAAGGAACCGGCAACATGGAACTGATCCTTGATCGATCAATTTCTGACCAACGTTTATTCCCAGCAATCAACCTCGCTGCATCCGGCACTCGAAAAGAAGATCTTTTGCTCTCACCTACTGAATGTAAAACTGTCACTGCACTTCGTAGGCGGCTTCTCAACATGAAACCCCCAACTCAAATTCAACAGTTGCTTGCAGCCCTGGAACGTTTTTCAACAAATGAAGAACTCGTTGGAGGGTAATGAACCATCATGGCGAAACAGATTGACCCACGACTAACTGAGGCAATGCGTGCCCTTGCAAATGGGCAAATTCAACAAGCAGATTCATTATGCCGTGCAGTTCTACAAGACAGAAGACGAGATGATCTTGCCATGGCACTTCTCGCGCAAGTGTGCAACCAAAGTGGCCAGTATGATGAAGCACTACAGCTCATTCGAAGCGCGATAGCAAAAAACGGAAAACGTGCCGACTACCACGGCTTACTTGCTGACATGCTTACAACACTGGGTGATTTTCGCAGTGCAATTGGCGCTTACGACAAGGCGCTGAAATACCAACCAAATCACCCAGGCGTTCTTGCTGGAAAAGCAAATACATGGCTTCGTGTAAATGAACCTGAAAAAGCATTAAAACTACTATTGCCTTCCATGAAGCAAGGGAACGAAGATCTAACAATCGCAACGGTATATGCAAAAGCATTAATCGCTGATGAAAAGTCCAATGAAGCAGCATCTGTTTTGCTTGCACACCTCCCTGCAGAAAAAGAACCGATAGAAACTCGCCGTATGCTCTACTTTGTTCTCGGCAAAGCGATGGAAAAATGTGGTGAATACAAGAGCGCGTTTGAAGCTTATCAAGAAAGTAATTCACTAGCGAAAACTGACTTTGATAGTAAAGATTGCAAAGAAAAACATAGCGCAATCAAACAAGCATGCAACGAAAAAACAATGCAGAAGCGTTCAAACAACGAAGATGATTCGAGAATCTTTATTGTTGGTATGCTCCGCAGCGGTTCAACGCTCACAGAACAAATTATCGATGCACATCCTGATGGTGTTGGCTTAGGCGAACTTGACACGTTTCCATCCCTGTTGCAAAAATACAGTCAAGGAAATACATTCTCTGATTTTTGGGATTCTGTTGAAGTTTCAACGCTTGATGCAATTGCTCGAGAATATCTTGACGCAACACAAGCAAATGCTTCTGCAATTGTCGACAAGCAACTCGGCAATTACCAGTATATTGGTGCGATTGCTTCTATTCTTCCCAATGCAAAGTTCATACATTGCAAACGAAATCCGCTCTCCATTGGACTTTCTTGTTTTGCGCAAAAATTCCCTCCAAATACAAATACTTGGGCTAACAATTTGCGAGACATTGGACTTTATTACAAGCAGTACGATGCAATGATGCAACATTGGCTCTCCATATTTAGTGATCGTATTTTAGAAATTCAATACGAAGAACTCGTTCAGCATCAAGAAGAGCAAACAAAGGGAATTCTTGATTTTTGTGATCTTCCATTCCATGAGCGGTGCATGCGATTTTGGGAAACAGGTCGAACCGTGCTCACGCTCAGCCAAGACCAAGTTCGACAACCAATGTATGCATCTGCGCTTAACCGATATGAACATTTTGGTGAATTACTCGACCCGCTAAGTGAAGCCCTTGCTGATTGAAGTTTATAGACGATAAAAAGCACCATGCTATGAATCACATATTCATAAAAAAACGCCGCTGCAAAAGCAGCGGCGTTTCGTGAAGGTTATCCTTCAGTGCGTACTGTGGAATCCACAGCAAACACATGTCATATTCGCAATTACTTGCGACGACGACGAGTTGCTACACCAGCAAGACCCAAGAGTGCAAGAGCACCTGGAGCTGGGAGCTCAAAGTAGAAATCTTGACCAGTTACTTGGTAAGTTTCACCAGCTGTATCTTTACCTTGAAGGTTAAGTGTGCCGTAAACAGCAGAACCAAGACCAACCATAGTAAATTGACCTACCATAACGCGAAGGTCTGAACCTGCAGCGCCTTGGATGTCGTCTGGAGTTACAAACCATGTACCGTTATCTGTTGAGATACCGCCACCAGCTTCAAATGGAACAAAGTCAATACCAATGTTTAACATTGCATTGTCTACTTGATCTTCAAGACCAATAGTTACCCAACTGTCATACACTAGGTCTGGTGCGAGTGGGTAAAATGCTGGGTTAATACCAGTACTTACTGCATCACCAAATGCTGATTGAAAAAATCCACCAGATGAGTCGATGGATAGCATGTTGTCAGCGTTACCGAATACAGCGTCAAGACGATCAACTGAGTTGTTGAAGTCTGCGAAAATACGAGCAGTCCAAGTACCGGCTTGAGCGCCGTCTCCTACTTGCTCTACGATGTCATAGCTAAGACCTGTATAGTCTGCCATGGCAGTGGTTGCTAAAAGCGAACCAGCTGCAATTGTTAATGAAAGCGTTTTAATATTCATGAGCTTTCCTTCCTTTTCATTCCTGTTCTAGATCTAGAAAAAAACGTAAATGTTGGTGGGTGTTTGCCTCTGCTCAGAGCTGACTTGAACCGTCGAGACGCCCATCCATGTTCCCCAACGAGGGAGTTATTCGCAAAAAAGCGCAGTCGGTTCCCACAACTTTGCTTTGCGGACTCACTCGGTGAGTATGTTGCTAGAACTACATGCCTAGCAACAGGTTGAAGATAACGGAAGAATTGGCTGAGTCAACAGTAATAGTTGTTTTTCTAACAATCAACTGCACAAAATAGCCCGCTTATTTACCTAAATTACCAGATTCGCCCTCAGAAGCCGCAAAGTTTGCCGGATAGTAAAAGAGGTCCAGAATGTGTAATTTTTACAAAAATATTTGTCCCCAGATAATCGGTTGGGTCAGAACCCGCTGGAATGTCAAATACGCATATCAGATCACCTTTAGTCCGGGCGGACAGCTGGATTGCGGGCTTCTCCCACTTCAATTCAATTCCAGCATTTTTAGTCGATTTTGGACTCACTCTATCGACAAAAACCTCGACTTCTTTTCCCTCGTACGCCGCATGGACTTCCTCGCTGATTTCTCCTCCTAATGCAAGAAGCGCGTTCAGCCGAGATCGTTTGACATCTCTTGAAATATCATCTTCAAAGCGGTCAATGGCAACCGTTCCAGGTCTTGGAGAATAATGAAATACAAAATTATTTTTAAACCGGACCTTCTTTAATAGTGACCGAGTCGCTTCATAATCTTCATCTGACTCTGTTGGAAACCCAACGATAATATCGCCTGCGATTTCGACATCTGGAATAATTGTGCGAGCTCGATCGATGAATTCAAGGTACTCCTCTACGGTGTACCCCCTGTTCATCAATTTCAATATTCTGTTTGACCCCGATTGTGCAGGAACATGCAAGTAGTTACAAATACGTGGACAATCTCGCATCGTTTCTAAAATATCATCACCAAAGTCTTTAGGGTAACTTGTGACAAAACGAAGGCGAAGAATTTCAGGAACTTCATCGTGAATGCGCTTGAGCAACTTCGCAAAAGTCGTAACTTGCTCATCTTGTGAACTGTCTTGCCGGAATGCCTTCAAACTTGGTCCAACTTGCGGAACTTCTCTTCCATCAACGGAAATAGCTATGCCGTGTGTATATCTATAGTGGTTCACTGTTTGTCCTAGCAAGGTCACTTCGACAATACCAGATGTTGCAAGCTTTCTACACTCTTCCACGATTGCATCGGGTGGACGATGCACTTCAGCACCACGAGTGTTTGGAACAACACAGTAGGTACAAAACTTGTTACAGCCACGAGTAATTCTGACATACGCGGATCGGCGATCGGTGTTTGGGCTGTCTGGGTCAAAGACCCGCGAGAGATCTAACATCTCAAGATTGTCCTCAGCAGCAGATAATGCAGTTGATAGCCGAGAATTATTCCCTTGCAAAGCAACTCGATCGACAGTTGCGAGCCGCTCACCAGCGACTGCATTCTGTATGAGCAGCGGCAATTTATCAAGTTCGCCAGGTCCACAAAGAAAATCAATCTGAGGATACTTACCCAAAAGCCGCTTTCCCTCTCGTTCAGGCAGGCATCCAAGCATGCCAATCACGACTTCTCTGCCTTCTTTCTTTTCAACGCCAAGTTCACCTATCCGGCTAAGAACCTTGTTTTCAGCTTGTTCTCTAACGGAGCAGGTGTTAAAGAGCACAATGTCGGCGTTCGCACGGTCGCCCATAAATACATACCCGATGGCTGCAAGTTGCCCCGAGACGAGTTCACTATCAAGTTCATTCATCTGACAACCGAACGTCTCTAAGAAGATCGATTTGGTGGAAGTGCCTTGCGCTGTTTGAGTCTTCATAGCAGATTGCGTATTATGACGGAAAAGCACAGAAGATTGTGCTTTTATTGGTCATCAAGTCGATATTTCAGATGATGCGAGCAGGTCAAGGTGTTGTCATTCTTTCTGTGATGTTATTAATGCTCGGCGTAGTGATGGTGAACTCCGCTGGGCTATCTGTTTCAAGCGAGCCACTCACGCTGATACAGATGGTATTGAGCAGACCTGCAATGCTCGCAATGCTCGCAATCGGAACAATGTGGGTTGGCAGCCGCTTTCCTCTTCGCCTTTTACAAGTAAAATTTGCAGGGCTTCCACTTGTTTTTTGGGTAGTGCCGATCGCTCTTCTATTATTACTTGCAGTCTACCTTCCGGGGGTTGGAAAACGTGTCAACGCAGCAAACCGGTGGTTAGATTTTGGTGGATTCGCGTTTCAGCCAAGTGAAGTAGCGAAGTGGACGATGGTTGCTGCAATTGCATGGTGGAGTGCAACGCACTGTAAAAATATACATTCATTCAAAAAGGGTTTCTTACCAGCAATTCTCGCAGTAGGTTTCATTTGTGGCGTGATTGCTCTAGAGGATTTGGGAACCGCTGTGCTCATTTTTGGGACGGCATGTATTTTGCTTTTTGCAGCAGGTTGTAAAACGATGCATTTTGTTTCACTATTTCCATTTGGACTGGCGGCGCTCGTTGGCGCGATCATGTCAAGTTCTTATCGCATGGATAGGTTGAAAGCATTTATTGATCCTTATGATGACCCCGCAGATATTGGGTATCACATTTTGCAATCATTGACAGCGATTTCTAATGGTGGTTTGGCTGGCCTTGGACTCGGGCATGGTGTGCATAAGTTCGGGTATTTGCCTGAAGACACAACTGACTTTATTTTTTCAATTATATGTGAAGAACTTGGTGTTGCTGGCGCGGGTGCAGTGCTTTGTCTGTATGCGGGTTTACTCATACTCAGTTTTTCAGTCATTCGAAACTGCAAAGATACTTTTTTACGTTTGCTTGTTCTTGGAATTGCTACAACGATCGGTTTACAAGCGAGTATGAATATTCTCGTTGTAACTTCGCTTGCTCCAACGAAGGGTATCGCACTTCCTCTTTTAAGCAATGGCGGAACTGGCTGGCTACTTACTGCGTTTTGCATTGGCTTAATCAACGCTGTTGATCGTGCATCAATTACTGAAGCATCTATAACAAGTGAACATTGGCAGCCGACGCATGCCTAATGTTCTCATCGCTGGAGGTGGCAGCGGAGGACACGTTGCTCCTGCAATTGCAATCGCAGAATCTCTACAAACTAGATCCTGCGAGGCACTCATCGTACATTCAACTCGTGCAATCGATCGAAAGATGGTTCAAGAAACTTCTTTTCAATCAACTTCTATTTCCGCAAAACCACTTTCTAAATCACCTTATGGATTCGTTCAATTTTGCGTAGGTTTTTTGCGGTCTGCACAACAAACAAAATCCCTCATCCGAAAGCACAATTTGAAGTGCGTTATTGCAACCGGTGGGTTCGTTGCTGCGCCTGCCATTTGGGCTGCAAACCGAATTGGTATCCCTACAATTTTAATGAATTTCGATACACCAGCTGGCAAAGCAAACAGACTTGCGAGTCGCTGGAGCGATACTGTTCTTTCTACAGTCGAGTGGAATGAGGTTGATGCAGAATTAGTACCCCCACCTCTTCGTGCATGCTCCATTTCAAATAAGGACCAAAGAACAAATAATATTGCGCTAGGTTTAGATCCAAAAAAAATGACGTTGCTCGTGACGGGTGCTTCGCAAGGTGCAGACACAATCAATGAACTCATCCCTGCATTAGCATCTGCTGCACCGAACCTGTTTATAAATTGGCAAATTTTACATTTGGCAGGCGAAGGCAAGTCGCAATCTGTAGAAAAAGCCTATCAAAAAACATCCGTCGCTCATCTAGTACTTCCTTTTACAAATGAGATGGGAAAATATTGGGGAGCAGCAGATTTGGCAATCACACGTGGTGGTGCAAATACGATTGCAGAAATTGCATACAACGCAGTACCTAGCGTTGTGCTTCCTTATCCCTATCATGATGACGATCATCAAAGAACAAATACAGAACCACTTGCATCGCTTGGTGGAGTCGTGATCGAAACTGATCACAAAACACTCGATGCAAATTTACGAGATGCTGGGCAAACGGTCCTTTCTTTACTCTCCAACCACCATGAACGTTTCGAAATGCAACAAGCACTTACACTTAAGGCTCCTATCAATGGTGCTTCTGTTATTGCCGACACTGTTCTAGCTACGATTTGATAAGTGCATCTCCCACCATTGGCTCCGAGCCAGTACTCGGACAGATTCGAACCGTGGGGCGATATTTTTATAATAAATGAGGTTTTTTTGATAAAAAGTGGGTTTTGGGTGGATTTTATACATTTTTGATACTACCTTTGGCGTAGGAAGCCTAAGAAGGCGAAGAAAGTATGAGCGAGAAGATACACAACAAAAGCGCAAGGTGCGTAGTTCTCACACCAAAAGAAGGTGTAGAGGCTGCGTGTAAAATAGTGCAACGCCTTGATCTCCAAGCAGATATAGAACATTGCCCGATGCTTGCAATGGCTGAACTCGCCCTGCTCCATCAACTGAGACGGAATGAGGCTGCTTGGAACTCTGCCCCGCAACCCACACTATTAGTTCTCATCAACGCAGAGGCAATGGATGGGCTGCCCCATCTTCTCAGCGCACTTCATCAGTATCTACCAGATATAGAAGTTTCAACCATCAAAGACGGGCGATTACAATCGATCAATGACAACTCACACACCGTTGATGAACTTGAAGATCCACCGATCATTCATGCTGAATCAGTGGATGCCGATGAACTTTCCATGCTTCTCGATGGCACCGAACTAGGAGCCGAAGAATGAGCGAAGTAAGAGACATGAGAGGACGAATTTTGTTCTCTGGTTCATTTGACACTGAGCTTGTCGGAGGCATTGAACAACCAACACATATCGTCAAAACAATATTCGATGTCATTGGTGAACTCGCAACTTGCAGTGCGAAAGAAAATATCGACGCCATAATTCTAGATGAATGCATTCTCGCGACAGACAGTGATTCCTCATTCGACGCAATCAGGAGAGTCGATCCTTTTCCTATCATCGTAGTTTCTGGAGAAAACCGCAGTCATAAGCTTGCTGATATTTTTATACCTCATGACACTACTTCGCAACGACTTCTCTCGGCGATTACCAATGCAAGATCACAACCTACGCAAACACCTGAGCCGGAAGAATTCGACCTCGATGAAGCATTAGGTTTTGCTGACCAAACAAAAACAACACCGGATGGAAAAAGTTTAGGTGACGTTGACCTTGTTCGAATGTTGTTGCACAACCCGTCCAATTTTAGAACCACATTACTCGCACTTCTCAAAGAACAAACCGGATGGAAATTTTGTGAATTTGTTGATGATGAAACACGTGTTCCTCATAACGCTGAGTTTGCACAACTTCGATATGGCCATCAAGAACATGGCATCCTTGTTGCAATCGGACCGACAAAAGAACACGTTGTACGTTGGGGAAGATGGACATCATGCTGGCTTGAGTTGCATCTCCGTCACAGACAAATGAAATTGTTCGCATATCGTGATGAACTTTCGGGCGCTTGGAACCGCCGGTTCCTCTCAGCATGTCTTCGTAGAGAAATTAACCAAGCACTAAGTGCAAGACGACCATTAACTGTCATGATTTTTGACATCGATGACTTTAAACAGTACAACGACCGATTTGGGCATGATGCTGGAGATGAAATTATTAGAGAAGTTGTCCGATTGCTCCAAGCAACGATCCGAAAAGGAGACCACGTCTGCCGAATCGGCGGGGATGAATTTGCTGTTCTGTTTTGCGACCCTGAACCCCCCCGAGAAGCTGGTTCAAATCATCCAACAACAGTTGAGTTTCTTGCAAAACGATTCCGTGAACAAGTTTCACGAGCACATTTTTCTAAACTCGGGAAAGATGCACAAGGTAGTGTGTCGATATCAGGAGGTCTCGCGACTTTTCCTTGGGACGGCAATGAAGTGGATTCACTATTGCGAAAGGCAGATGAGCGACTCTTTGAATCAAAACGGCATGGCAAAAACACGATTACTATTGGAAAAGATACATAACGCTCGCACTACGATCCTGCCGAGGTGCGTCTATTGAATCATAAAACTCTCATTCTTTCCGACCTGCATCTCAGCAAACGGCTTTCCAACATTGAATCAGTTATCCAACTTCGACCGCTCTGGCATGGTTTTGACGAACTTGTTCTAAATGGTGATACGGAAGAATCCTATTCAAAAAAATATTCCGAAAAATCCCAACGAGCAACTCGCACATTAATCAAAACCGCGGAAAACGACAATGTAAAAGTGCATCTTCTCAACGGTAACCACGATCCAATGATCAGCGATCAACACGCGCTTGCCTTTCACGAGAAGAAGGTGCTCGTTATGCACGGGCACGCTGTCTTTCCAGAAATCGCACCGTGGACGTGGTACGCATCAAACATTAGAAAGCATCGAAATGAATTACTGCAAGAATCTGAAGATACTTTCGAATCGCAACTTGAAGCAACAAGAGTTGCTTCTGACAGGTCTGCAAAAAATCGCGCCATAAAAAATAGACCGAATTTGATTTCAATGCCATTGAGAACTGCATGGTGTGTGTTCAAAATATTGCAAACCTGGAAACGTTGCCCTGCAATAACAGAACAGTGGTTATCAACGTATGCACCAAAAACCAAAATCGCTGTCATTGGTCACACGCACCATGCTGGAATTTGGGAATTACGGGGTCGTATTATTATTAACACAGGATGTTTTGGTTTCCCGAGCCATCCTCGGGGTGTTGTCATTGAGGGAAATACATTAAAAATTTTTCGTATTCGAAAAAATAACGTCGAGTACTATTTTGATCAAGAACTCGGTTCTTGGCAACTAGACGCCTTGTAGACTCGTCCATTCAAAGGTGAATGCAAAGTTTTTTCAATCATGCTGGTTGCGAAGATTATGCGATCAATGTCCATACCTGTTTCAATCCCCATTCGATTTGCAAAATACACCAAGTCTTCTGTTGCAAGGTTACCCGCCGCTCCCGGTGCATATGGACATCCGCCAAGCCCACCACTAGAGGTATCAAATCGGCGTACACCTAGTTGCATGGCAAATGAAGCGCAAGCAAGTGCCGTGCCACGTGTATCGTGTAAATGCAAAATAGATTGTTCAGGTAAAAGGACACCGCTGAGTGTTTCATATAAGCGTTCGATATCAGTAGGTACCGCGACCCCGATTGTCTCACCAAGAGAAATATCTTCAACACCAATATCTAGAAGTTGTTCAACAACATTTCGTACATGTTTTGCATCTATCTCTCCTTCATAAGGACAAGCAACAACACAACTCACATAACAGCGAATACCAACACCTTGTGCCTTTGCGGATTCAATGATTGGTTTCATCCTATCAATCGATCCACTCATTGATGTATTCGTATTTTGTTTAGAAAACGTTTCACTCGCAGCGGTCATCAATCCTATTTCGTGTACACCAACCTCCATCGCCCGTTCCCAGCCACGTTCATTTGGAACCAATGCTGTGTACTTCACATTCTCCTCACGATGTATTCCTGAAAAAACGTCAGTTGCGTCAGCAAGTTGGGGAACCCATTTGGGATTTACAAATGATGAGACCTCTATGCGTTGTAATCCTGTGATTGACAGCGCATCCACAAAGGCAATTTTAGTTTCAGTGGGAATAACAGACTTTTGGTTCTGCAATCCATCTCGCGGACCAACTTCGGTAATTTCAATTGACGTAGGAAGATTCATGCAATTTCTTCTTTCGGCAAAAGTGCGTGAACGACTGCTTTAATTAATGCAGAGCCAATCAGGGGATACACTTCTGTGTTATCAGAAGAATAAGCACTTTTTATCATCGCAATCACTGAGAACTCCCCACCTTTCATAGGACTCATCGCACTTGAGGTAACAACGCCAATCGTTTTCCCAGATTCAGTAGATTGCTGATCCCAAATTTGTGTGCCTGAAATTGGATGTGCATCGCCGATCATTTCCAATGAAACCAATTGTTGCTTTGGACATCCAAGACTTTCCATTCTTGCGACTATCTCTTGACCGAGATAGCACCCCTTATCAAAACGTACTCTCGAATTGCACAAAAAAGTTTCGTGTGGCAAGTTTTCACGATCAAAATCAATTCTAAACATTGGTATTGATTCTTCAACTCGAATCATGTTCAGTGCATACCATCCAACAGGTCGTATTTTTTGCACCATGAATGCCTGCCAAATTTTTTCGGCTTCTTCTGGAGGAATAGAGATTGCAATGCCATCTATACCTAAAAATTGTTTTGGTAAAAGAAACTGAGCCGTTCCCAACCCCTCGACTTCTTTTGCGCAGGAGCCAAGTAGCCAGATTCGATGTTCCTCTTGTGTTTTGTTTTGTACGACAACATCATCGGCAACAATATATTTTTCAAAATGATCAAGGATCAGTTGAACAGTTGTAACATCACAATCGATGAGCACCCGCTCTTTTTCGCAAACAACAATGATATCCGAAACTATCCGTCCTTTTCTATCAAGAATAAATGCCAATCGGGCTTCGCCTTCATTCATATCTGAAAGTTTTTGCGTTGTCATTCGGCAAATAAATGGCAACCGTTCTTCACCTTGCAAGTAAATAGTGCCTCTATTTCCTGCATCAAATACTCCAACGCTTTTTCTCAGTGCGGCATATTCAAGTTCAACACTACCAGTAGTTGCGAGCACAGAACAACCACTTTCACCCCAAGGCAAAAACTCGCAGAGCAACCGTTCATCCATGTACCCTGTTGATGCACCCTCGCGTGAATCTAATTCTGGCTTGGTCCAGTCAAGTTCATATTTTGCGATGCAATCATGGAGTGGTGAAGGAATTGTCATGCGATCGCTGCTTTGCAAAACGAGTTGAATAAATCTTGACCAAGTGTTTCGTCCTCTGTTCGTTCCGGATGCCACTGCACTCCAACGTACCACTTTCGATCGGTGTCGCACACGGCTTCGATTATCCCATCGTCTGCAAGTGCAGTGATTGTTAACGAGCCCGACTCTGAAATCGCTTGGTGGTGTGATGTATGCACAACCCCAGAGCCAAGTTCTCCTGAAACAGTATGCGTGCCTTTTTTATGATGCGTTGCACATTCAAACTCAAGATTTTGCACCAACGTGCCGCCAGCAAGCAGACCCATCCACTGCATACCAAGGCAAATACCAAACACTGGCTTATCAGGATGTTTTGAAAGATGTGAGAGGAGTGAAGTTTCAAACTCTTGGCGTTGCGAATCACAGCGAGTCGTTGACGGATGCGTTTCAATGCCCCACTGTTCCATCACAGGATCATCACCACCCGAGAAAATAAAGCCATCGCAGATATCTAAGAATCGTTCTTCTTCTCCTAAAACTGGTGGCAGTACGATCGGTATTCCCCCTGCTTTTGAAACACAATGGGCATAATTCTCTCCAACTCGGAATCGACCGTCACTGCGATCAGCTGTAATGCCTATTATTGGCCTCATGAGAGTGGTTAGGATACCTTCGGAAGCGTCTCCGCGTTGCTTGGTGGACCAAGTTCGGCTATGATCTGCGATTCTCGTCGCCCCTACCAATTGTGTGTGGGGGCTGCCCCTCTTTTTCTGAACCTCTATGAGGAGGTTTGGGTACCCGAGACGAAAGGATCCCACCCATGGGTAATGATTACGGTAACCGAAATCGATCGAAGACTTATCTCAAACTTGACAACCGAGGCAAGAAGTATATTGATTACAAGTCAGTAGAAGATTTGCGTAGGTTGATGACACCAAACGGAAAAATTTATTCACGTAAACGCCTCAGTGCAAGTGCAAAACAACAACGCATGATTGCACAAGCAATCAAACGTGCTCGGTTTATGGCGTTATTGCCATTCACTTCCGGCACGCTGTAAAGTAAGCACTAGTTGTAATCTTATAAAGACGCACTACTGAGACCTATTTAGTTTTATATCATTGACCCCAGGTCTCGGTATGTGCACACATCACTATGCGATGTTGCACCCTCGGCCTAAGGGTCAATGGCGTTTCGGAACTACTTTCGAACCAACCAGTCTTCGAAAAAAGATCGGATTGATTTCCAAATTAATCTCGATCGCAATCGCCGAAGTTCTTCGTCGTGCGGATCGGCTTTTAAACCTTTTTTTACCCAACCCCAAGCCATTTTATACCTATTGGATGAGAATGCAGCGAGGGCTAAGTTGTGCAGCGATGCAATGCAATCTGGTTGCAACCGAAGCACACGTCTACTCACAGCAGCGCCTTCGTCACGTTGGTCACTTGCAAAAAGCGCAACTGCCAACAAACGAAGTTGTTCTGTATCACTCCGATCCTTTGTCAATTCATCAAGCAAAGGAACTGCCATTGCGGGTTCGCGTGCTTGCAAGAGAAGCGTTGCCATTTCAAGTTTGCTCTCACGGGATTCGCTATTTCCCATCCGATCAAGGCGTTCCTGCAAAAGCGGGCGAGCGGCTTCGTTCCTACCCATCGCGAGCAACGTCTTTGCAAGATAAAGAGACGCTGTTGGGTGAGAGGGATCTAACCTTCGAACTAATCCCCAGGCAATAAACGCTTCTTCCCATCGCTGGTCTTCCATCGCGATCGCACCAGCACGAACATGTGCTTGGACATTTGCGGGTTCCAATTCAAGAATACGGTGGAGTTTCATCATTGCTTCTTGGTGACGACCCGAGTCAACCAATAAATCTGCGTGCAACAACAGCGCTTGAACATTTCCCGGGTCTTGTCGTAACTCACGAAGGAGTAACTGGGAGGCTTGCTGCCCTTCGCCCTTTGCAATGAGCGCACTGGCAAGTCGAATTCGACCACCCGGAACATCCTGATCAAGTTTCATTGCTTCCCTTGCACACCACGCTGCACGATCCCAGAGTTCGCGGATAAGCAAGCTCTCACACACCGCAACAAGGACAATGGCGCTTGTTTCTGGAAGCGCGTCTTGTGCCATATAAAAAGTAGTTTCTGCACCATCATGGTCATCAACTGATGTGCGAGCATCTATGAGCATTGCCCACGCTGGTTCACACGCTTGGTCCTCTGCAAGGACGTTTTCAAGCCAATCAATCGCATCTTGAAATCTAGCAAGGCGAAGACAAGCAGAACCCGCAGCCAATTGAGGTCCAACTGCTTCTGGAAGAAGTCGTGATGCCTGCTCATAACTTGAAAGTGCCTCAGCATCGCGACTACATCGCTCTAGAGTCAACCCAAGATTAAAGTGCCAGTCGCCTTGATCTGGATCGATATCCAACGCCTTGCGAAGTTCTGATTCTGCTTCAGACCACCGACCACGCTCGAAAAAATCAAGTGCTCGATCAGCGTGTTGTTCTGCGTCTTGCCAATTGCTCATAAGAACACGACATTATACGCTGCCTAGCGAGGCAGCACAAAAACGACCTCCGAGGTAGTTATCTCATACAATAGGAGCACTTTGCAAGACAGTTCCATCATCAACCGCAGCCTGCTTGTCGTTTCCTTTGCTTTTTTATGCTTTGGATGCGAATCGGTTTCGAAACAGAACCCAACAAGTTCGCAACGTATTCGAGAAGTGATCGTACACGTAGACAATGAAAAAATGCGCTCTAGGTTAATTACTGCGTACAAAGAATTGTGGCCTTTAATCTCAATCGATCAACAACATAAAAAATTGCCCGCCTTGCTTGAAGACGGGCTGCCAGAATTACGGGCGATTGGAATCGAACGAGTTTCTATATTGAATCGAGATGGAGAAGCAACCGAAGACGAACTTCTGATGGTTGTATCATTGTTGGGTGATGTAAACCCAAGCGTTCGCCTTTCTGCTGCAAAATTATTGCCTGAAATAAATCTCCCTGATTTACCACAGCGTGTCGTTTCTTTTCTCAAGAATGAGCAAAATGAAGAGGTTGCTTCTTTTGAAATTCTCTTCTTCAGGGATAATCCACATTCAGATGCCATCGAACCGGTACTTTCTAGATTAGACTCTCCAATGGTACAGGTTTCAGCCAACGCACTGATCTCTTTGTTGAAAAACACACCTTACGCTACAGAAAATCACCTGCTTTGGATTCAAACAGTGAGAAGCGCGAAGAAAAACCAAAATGAACCTACACTTTTAACTCTTGAAGCAATAATGGGCACTGCTCAAGATCGAGATACTCTTATCGAACTACTCAAGAGCGAATCAGAGGCAACTCGAATCGCAGTTGCAAATGGGTTTGCTGCCGTTGGGTTTTGGGAACCATTGCTTCTTTATAAAAATGATCCAACCATTTTTCCATTTCTCATCTCAGGATTGCAAACCAATGCAGATCTCAAAGCATTTAATACACTTCTTTCATTACGATCAACCATTGAACTAGCGACATGGGACAGTGCTATTCTCAACATTCTCAAATCTCTAGACACACGATCTTTCCTCCTCGCTGATGACATATTGTCCAAAGCAGGCGAGACAGACCTTCGAATAAACATCCTCATGTTTGTTTGGAAACAATCCGAAAACCGATCGATTTCAGCAAGAATAGCCATCGCAAAAAGGACCGTCCCGTTGCTCAACAAAAAGGGAAGATCCGACGAAGCGCTACGATTACTTGAAGCGTACGGCGATGGCAAGGCAGATGAAGATTTACTGTCACTCCAATTTCAAACAGCAATTCTTGCTTCGTCATGGGATTCCGCCGCAGACGTTCGGCAAAATCCTCAGCCTTGGATCAACGAATGGGAAACAATGAAAACGAATGACTCCGCTGCAGCTGTCGTTATTCGACAACAAATTATCCAACGGTTTGAACAACAACTAACTGATGTACAAATCGAGACACTCGGACTCGAACAAACTTCAGTCGTGTCTGAAGATCCGACATCAGAACAAGAAATAACACCATGAGTAAACAAACAAAACGTACGCGAATAGAAATAGACTCCATGGGCGAAATGGAAGTCCCAAGCCAAGCACTGTATGGTGCTACAACACAACGGGCAGTTTTAAATTTTCCTGTTTCTGGGCGTCCATTGCCTACCTCACTCATACGCGCCTTCGCTTTACTCAAACGAGCATCCGCAATTGCGAACCACAAACTCAAACTCCTCGATGAAGAGCGAATGAGTTTAATCGTAACCTCCTGCGAAGATGTTATTGAAGCACTCGATGATCCTGACCGTTCAAAAGGAATGATGCGACACTTCCCAATAGATGTGTTCCAAACGGGTTCAGGCACATCAACAAATATGAATATGAACGAGGTTATTTCTAATCTTGCATGTAAATCTGTAGGTGCAAAAATTGGTTCAAAAGATCCAATCCACCCAAATGATCACGTAAACATGGGGCAATCATCAAACGATACGTTCCCCACAGCAATGCAACTTTCTGCATGTATAGACATTCGCGATACACTTCTACCTGCATTAAAAAGTCTTCATAAAGGCCTCAAAAGTAAATCGAAAAAGTGGGACAAAATTGTCACGATCGGTCGAACACATCTCATGGACGCAACGCCTGTAAGGATGGGACAGATCTTTTCTGGTTATTCTGCTGCTATCGAAAATGGAATACGCAGAGCAGAGCGAGCAATGATGCGCCTTGCAGAAAATATGCCTATCGGAGGCACTGCTGTCGGCACTGGCATCAATACGCATCCTCGGTTTTCATCACTTGTTTGCAAAGAACTTTCTAGAAATGCAAAAGTTAAATTCGCAGAGGCAGCGAACCATTTTGAAGCGCAAGCAACAAGAGATTGTGTTGTAGAAGCACACGGAGAGTTAAAAACAATTGCAACGAGTATTTCCAAAATTGCAAACGATATTCGCTGGCTTGGATCAGGACCAAGGTGTGGCCTATTCCAACTTTCGTTACCCGCCACGCAGCCTGGATCTTCGATCATGCCCGGCAAAGTAAACCCTGTCATTTGCGAATCAGCAATGCAAACCTTTTGTCAAGTTGCTGGAAACGATGTAACAATTACCATCGCTGCAAGCGGTGGTATTGGCTCTATTCTGGAGTTAAACCTCTGCATGCCAGTCATCGCTGAGAGACTCATTGAAACGATCACCCTTCTTGCTGGAACATCAACAATTATGCAAGGCAAACTCATTGAGGGCTTAGAAGTCAACAAAGAAATTGCTGAACAACTTGTTGAACAAAGTTTGATGGTTGGAACGGCACTTGTCCCTGTAATTGGGTATGACACAACTGCTCGAATTGTAAAAGAAGCACATAAAACAGGTGAAACGATCCGAGAAATTGTCCTTAAGGAAGGAATTCTTGATGGAAATGAACTGGAAGAATTGCTTGACTTCCACGCGATGACAAAACCAACTTCAACCTAAGTGTTGATGGTAGAATGTCATACGAACCATGAAAAAAGAAACCTATAAAAAAGCAGATAAGAGTCTTGGTCTCTTTGCTGTTTTTGCTTTAGCAACTGGCACTACGCTGAGTGGTGGATTTTTTCTACTACCGAGTTTTGCGACGCAACTTGCTGGTCCTGCTGTCATCCTTGCCTACTTACTTGCAGGCTTGCTCCTCATTCCACCGATGCTCAGCAAAATCGAGCTAGGGACCGCGATGCCGCGTTCAGGTGGCGTATATTATTTTCTTGATCGCAGTCTAGGTCCAATGGTTGGCACAATTGGCGGCCTCGGGATTTGGCTAGCACTTCTACTTAAAACTGCATTCGCCCTTGTTGGCATGAGTGCGTATATTCAACTGTTCTTGCCTGAATCGGGTGGCGAATCATTATTCACAGCGATTGCGATAGGTCTGGTTCTTTTGTTTGGTGTAATTAACTTACTTGGTGCAAAAAAAACAACAACTTTCCAAATCGTGCTCGTTGTTTCTCTCTTGCTCATTCTCTTTTGGTTTTTGATCGCAGGAACATTCAAAGTCCAGTCTTCAAATTTCAATAATTTTTTCAACACCGGCTACGCTGATTTGCTTGCAACGACTGGCATGGTATTTTTTAGTTATGCTGGTGTGACCAAGGTCATCAGTGTTGCAGGAGAAATTAAGAACCCGGAGCGAAACCTACCGCTTGGGTTGTTTTTAGCAATTGGCACTTCAATCATTGTGTATGTCATCGGTATGTGGGTCATGATTGGTGTTAGTGGCACAGATTCCGTTTCGTTCTTAGGAAAAAGCACAAATCTCACACCCGCTTCTACTGTAGCTTCGGACATAACTGGTTCATCAGTTGGGTTATACATCATGGCGATAGCTGCAATTTTCGCGTTTCTATCAGTCGCCAATGCCGGCATCTTGAGTGCTTCACGATACCCTCTTGCCATGAGTCGAGATCATCTTTTACCGCTATCACTTCGTAAAGTTGACGGCAAGGGAACACCGGTCATAGGAATCCTCGTTTCAGTCGTATTGATATCGCTCACTATTTTATTCCTCGACCCACTAAAAATTGCAAAGTTGGCAAGTGCATTTCAGTTAATGCTTTTTTCTTTATTATGTATTTCTGTAATCGTAATGAGGGAGACAAAACTTGACTCCTATGATCCTGGATATCGAGTGCCGCTCTACCCTTGGATTCAAATCCTTGGTGCAATTTCATGTGTCGCAATAATTTTCGTAATGGGTTGGCTACCAGTTGTGTTCTCATTAGGTGTTATGGCAACAGGAATCGTTTGGTATTTTATCTATGCCAGAAAAAGGGTCGATCGCTACGGGGCCATTTATCATATTTTCGAACGCCTCGGACGAAAGCGCTTTTCAGCCCTCGATGTTGAATTGAGAGAAATATTAAAAGAAAAAGGATTACGATCGCACGATCCATTTGATCAAATTATCGCTAGGGCTCGTGTCATCGATGCAGCACACGGTTCTACTTTTGAAGATATTACAACCCTTGCTACAGAGGAACTTGCAACCCTGCTTCCAGTTACTGCCGAAAATCTTTCTGAAGGCTTTTTACACGGAACAAAAGTTGGTGCAACTCCAGTTACTGGCGGTGTTGCACTGCCTCACCTCCGACTGCCTTGTATTGAACAGCCGATCATGGTCATTGCACGATCAAAAGATGGGCTCGTGATTGATGTTGGCGATGTTTTTAGTGGCCATCATGAAGAACAGTCAATCCATTCCATCTTCTTTCTTATCAGCCCTGAAGATGACCCCTCCCAGCACCTTCGCTTGTTAGCACAACTTGCTGGCCACGTTGAAAAAGAAGGGTTCATGGCAAAATGGCTCTCTGCAAATACTAATCAAGAAATGAAAGAAATTTTACTTCGTGATGACCGATTCCTCTCAATTCATTTAGATAAAACTACTTCCACAGAATCACTTATTGGATTGCCAATTAAAAGTTTAAGTTTTCCAGAGGAATGCCTTGTTACATTAATACATCGCAGAGGACATATGGTTGTACCTCGCGGCAGCACACTGCTAGAAGAAAATGACCAACTCACAGTTATAGGCGATGAGAGAGGCATTCGTTCTTTGAAAGAACAGTTTGGCACGACTACATTCGAGGATTAGTCGCACCCGAAAATCCAAATACTTACCTCATACAAAAAACTCCCCGATTTTTCGGAGAGTTTTTGTGTTCCTTCAAGGAAGAAATCTGGGAGAGAGAGGGGAGAAAGTAGAGAGAGTTAGGAGAGGAAGAGAGAGAAAAAAGGAGGAGAAGAGTTTAATTGTCAGTATTACGGGTCAGAAGAAGGTTGGTTCGTTCAATTTCGTAATCCATGTACTACCAACTATCCCCGAGTAGCAATAATGTGAAGCGTATTAGTAAAAAAATACCAAAAACCCCCATGATCGCCTAAATAAAGGGCTTTTTATTTTATTTTTTCTTGAACAGCAGCTACTTCTTTTTGCAATTCACTGCGAGAAAGTTGAATTTGTTGGTACAAATTACCCAACGCTAAGTTATTTGGGTTATTTTCAACAACTGGCTGGAGAGCGAGAAGGACTTTTTTACAATCTCCAAGCGCTTCTATTGGTGCGTCTGCATTCATGCGAAATTCCAACAATGAATTGAGATAGGCTGCTACATCGTTTCTTGCGTCTGCTGCATCTGGAAATGCTACACATCTGTTTACAATAACATCGAGCCCCTCACCTAATTCTTTCCAACCTGATTCCATAGATTTCATCTTCAGCAGAGTGTCCCCAACAAAATAATGAGACCATCCAAGGTCTCGTTTAGCTCGACCATTTGTTGGCTCAGCAGCAGCGAGTTCTTGAAAAAGATTGAGTGCTTGTTCGTAATACGATAACCCAGTTCTAAAATTATCCTCTCTCACGTACATCATCGCCACACGATATAAAAGTAACGTTACGTCTCGCTTGATGGAAAGATCATTGGGCCACCGCTTTAATGTTGTTTCACAATAAACAAGAAGTTTGTCGTACTCTTCTGATACAAGTTTTGTTTTTCCTTCTTTGCTCCACAAATCGGCAATGCTCATGTGAACCTGTGTATACAATCGCATCATGTCTAAATTATCACTGTTCTCTTCGATTAAGCGATCAATAATTACTTTCGCCTCCTCATACGTTTGCATTGCAAGAGACGGGCGATCAGTCATCTTGTAAACTTTCGCTTTACGTGTCAGTGTTACAACCAACTGTAATCGATATTCGTCATGACCTTCACTCACAAGTTTGGTATACATATCGAATGATAAATCAAATTGCCCTAACGCCTTGTCTGGATCACCTAAATGTGCTCCTTGCGTTGAAGCGTAAATTTGCCCAATGCGACCGTGAACGAATGCTTTTTGAGCAAGCACTTCTTTATAATCTCCGATAGATGCACGCAATTCGTTGAGGTGCAGAATGACTGCGTTTAGAACCTCCATTCTCACTTCAATCGCGGCATTTACTTTTTTAATCCCATCGTATACATCCGTTGAGAAAGTCTGCGTCATTGACAAAATTTCAACTGCACGCTTTTCTGCAATGTCACGTTGAACAATAGCAATGTCCTTTTGACGATCCGCTTCAAACATTCCCCACGTTGTTCCAAAAATGCCCAGAATAATAGTAATAGTCAACGCGATCATTGCAGCACAAGTCCGCTTGTACTTCTTTGTAAATAATTGCATTTGATATGCAAGGCTAAGCGGTCTCGCTTCAATTGGTTCGCTGTTTAGGAAGTGTCCAATATCATTTGCAAGTTCTGCTGCAGACTGATAGCGTCTATTGCGATCTTTTTCCAATGCCTTCATAGCAATCGTATCTACATCACCCTTTAAAGTTCCACTCAACGTTGCCATTGAACTTGGACGCTCTTCTTTGATCACACGCACAGCTTCGTGAATAGCTTGGCGGCGGAGGTCGTATGGGAGTTTCCCAGAAAGTAATTGGAATAAAATAACACCAAGCGCGTAGACATCACTACGTGTATCAATTCGATCTGGGTCAGCATCACATTGTTCAGGACTCATGTACTGTAACGTCCCAATGAGTTGACCCATCGTGGTTTGCATGGTTGTCACAGCAAGATCTGCGTCAGTCGCACGAGCCACACCAAAGTCAATAATTTTAGGCTCACCGTTTGTATCAACCAAGATGTTGTCAGGTTTTAGGTCACGGTGAATGACACCCTTTTGGTGACCGTGATGAACAGCTTCGCAAACCTTTGTAAATAATGCAAGACGATCACGAAGAGAGAGATCTCGCTTCTGAGCATATTCAATTAACCCACGCCTACCTGGAATATATTCCATTGCGAAAAATGGAACATCTCCTTCAGGGCTTCCCCATGTTCCGGCTTCGTAAATTTGTGCAATATTCGGATGATGCAGTTTTGCGAGAATCTGCGTTTCAAACTCAAATCGACGAAGCGCCATTTCACTTGCTGCACCACTCTTGATAACTTTGAGTGCAACACGCCTTCTTGGTGCTTCTTGCATCGCTTCGTAAACATGTCCCATACCACCAGAGCCAATAACACCCAAAATTTTATACCGACCAATTTCACTCGGCATTCCCATGGAAGGAACTTTGGAGGGCTCGGGCATACTACCCTTCCCCGAATCATCACTGGGCATTCCAATGGTTTCTGCATCTGGATCTGTGGGTGGATGATTATTCGTCATAGCGCTGTGCTGTTCTAGGGTGCATTATCTCAGAAAGAGCATGACCGTAACGATTACAATACCATTCTTTGGTGATTTGTCTCAGAAAAAACTCACTAACTTGCAAAATAATACTCTCAGTGTACGATAAACGTGGTGACCAGTGTTGAAACCAGATGCCCAACAACCAAACGAACTTGCCCTTGATCAAATACACGGTAAAGCTGTACCCTCAATCGCAGCCTCAACAAAAGAGGTAATTGTGCTCGGTCGGAGCCCTGAGTGTTCAGCACAACTATCCAATCGATATGTTTCTAGAAAACACGCATCACTCAAATGGATTGATGATCGCTGGCTATTACATGATTTGAAAAGCCGAAGCGGGACGTATCTCAACACAATTCGGATGGAAGAAGGTGAAGAGGTTCAACTCCACGATGGTGACCTCATCCAAATTGGACCCTGGAAGTTTTTAGTTCGACTTGGCTCACCAGACGATGAACTCAACCCTGAAATGATTAAAGAAATCGATCGGGTGCCCGAAGAAAATGGTGAAGAAGGAGATGAGGTTCCGACGCTTATTCGCACAGTAAATGGTCGGTACGAAACAAATATGGATTTGCTTCTGCAACTAAAATCAGACGAAACTGTCAACCGGGAGATGGGTTGGGGAATTTTCGTAGACCGCTACGGTCCTATCATTTGTGGATTCGCAAGAAATGCTGGGCTGCCAAGTAGTGAAGCTGATGACATTATGCAAACCGTGTTATTCAACTTTTTCAAGGTCGCCGATCGATTTGAATATGATCCAAGTAAGGGGCGCTTTCGTGGGTATTTAAAGCGAATTACACTCAATGCAATCCGTCAGCGCTATCGAAAGAAACAAGAAGGCAATCTTGATACTTTTGGCATGGAAGCAGCCGAAGATCCACGAGATGGTCTCGAAGCAGCATTTGACCGTGAATGGGCAGAGCATTTACTTTCCGAAGCAATGACCGAAGCACGCCCAAAATTTGAACCAAAAACATGGGAAGCCTTTGAGATGTACGGCCGGCGAGGCATGAGTTGCGAAAAAGCTGCCGAGCGACTCAATATGAGTCAAGAAGCTGTCCGCCATGCAAAGAGTCGTGTCATGCGGGCTGTTCGACAAATTGTCATTCGCATTCGCGCAGAAGAACTATAGACCACCCCGCTGGTTGTTTACACAACCAAACGCTAGGTGGGATATCGCACGTTACAATCAGCATCATTGGCGCTCATAGCTCAGCTGGATAGAGCATCGCTTTCCTAAAGCGAAGGTCGCAGGTTCGAATCCTGCTGGGCGCGTTATGGAAATGACAACCATCCTTTTTGTCGCACTCGGCGGATCTATAGGGGCTGTACTCCGCTACCTCATCGCAAACGTGGGTCAATCTTGGACTACATCTTCTTTTCCGGTTGGAACATTGATCGTCAACATCCTCGGCTGCGCAGCCATCGGCCTCATCACAGCAATACTCATCAGTTCACAATCTCAACACCGCGAAGTACTCCGACTCCTTTTGGTTGTTGGTGTTCTTGGTGGGTTCACTACGTTCTCTAGTTTCGCCTTCGACACAATTGAATTGTTCCACGATGGTCGTAGCGGGCAAGCGATGTTCTACATCGTGCTTACAAATGTCCTTGGCATCGGAGCCGCATTGCTATTTTATCGAGGCGGGTCAATAATCTTTAACGGCTCTTCCACTTAGAGGTTACCATTCATCACCCACGCAATGCAGAGGAGCATACGATGTTATTGACTTTATTATTGACCGCGCAGTTAACCGCAGCACAACCTACAAACCAAGAAAGAACTTGGCGGACTCCTCCCGAAGTTCGTACCTCTATCAGCACAATTGCAAGTTCAAACAATGCTGTGTCAGTCAACACGATTGGGAAAAGTAGAAACGGGCAAGATATACAAGTTATTACAATTTCAAAGGGATCGTTGCCACACAACGACCGTCCTGCGATTCTTGTTGTAGCTGGAATTGACGGCGACCATTTGCTTGGAAGTGAAGTTGCAGTTGACTTAATTCAAGAATTACTCGGCCGCGATGATAATACAACAGAATCACTTTTACAATCAAACACCGTTTACATCATTCCACAGGTCAATCCAGATGGTGCTGAATCATATTTTTCCTCTGTTCAACATGGTCAACGGAGAAACATTAGACCATTCGACAATGATCGAGATGGGTTAGTTGACGAAGATGGTGGTGATGATCTCAATGGTGATGGATACATCACCATGATGCGAGTTCCTGATCTTGAAAAAGCTTCCCAAACTTCTGATCCTGACAGTCCAAGGTTAGATAAAAAACCAGATCCCCTTGAGGGAGAATCCGCATCATTCATTGTTTACACCGAGGGGCTCGACAATGATGAAGATGGAAAATTTAATGAAGACAGCGTAGGCGGTGTTGATCTAAACAAGAATTTTATGCATGGCTACAAGTACCACAGTGATGGTGCAGGACCATGGCAACTTTCTGAACCAGAGACAAAAGCACTTGCAGACTTTGTACTTGACCACCAAAACATTGCTGCCATTGTTGTCTATGGACAACACGACACCCTCTCAAAACCGTTAAAGGAAGGTGGCAAAGATGACGCGGGCGCACCAAAAACCATCGACAAAGCTGATGAAAAGTTCTATGCAAAACTGAGCAAGATTTTTGTAGAGTTAACAGGGCTTAAGAACGTTGAACAACCTTCTTGGGATGGGAGTTTTGTTGCTTGGGCGTATGCACAATATGGTGTCCCTGCATTTTCAACTCCATTGTGGGGACTACCAGACACAAAACATGAATCGGACAAGAAAAAAGAGGATGTAGAAAAAGTAGAAACAAAAGAAACTGATTCGCTAACAAAATCTGATGTCGGCGACATCTCTCAAGAAACCCTTGATGAATTGTTACAAGCAGCAGAAGTGGCGGGGTTTCCCGTGACAGAAGAAATGATGGCTGAAATTACACCAGAAATGATCGAGCAATATGCAAAAATGTCTGGTGTACAAGTAAAAAGAATTTCAAAAGAAACCACGGGTAATGCAGAAAAAAACGGCGATGAAGCATGGCTTGTGTACAACGATGAAGTACGTGACGGTCAGGGATTTGTCGAGTGGACTCCTTTCGACCACCCCCAACTTGGTCAAGTCGAAATTGGAGGATGGGTTCCATATTTTAAAATACTACCCCCAACAAGTAAAATCGATTCGATCACAACAAAACAAGTTGATTTTCTCGTAGATCTTGCAAGTAAACTACCCGCGGTTTCACTTGAAACACCTGTTGTAAAAGAGTTAGGAAACGGTCTCTGGGAAATCAAAGTTTCGGTCGTGAACAATGGTTGGCTCCCAAGTGGTACTGCGATGGCAAAGAAAAACAAACGTGCTCGTCCATTTATTGTCCGTCTTGATGTTCCAAATGACTCTATAATTACTGGTCAAAAAGTACAACGCATCTGGGCACTTGATGGTGGCGGAACCCGAAAGTGGTATCGCTGGATAATCCAATGGAAGTCCATGTCAAATGTTTCAATTACATTATTCAGTGAGAAATTTGGCACTGAAATTATCACACTACCACTCAAACAAACAAAGGGAGGTGATGCATGATTCGCTTTATCTCTATTCTCTGTTCTCTTGTTTTCATCTGCAATTCCGCTGCACAAGCACCGCACCCTTCTCGTGTCGATCTTCACTTCGATCACTGGTACGACTATGCAGAGATGACCAAAGCCATGGAAGAACTTACAGCTGCATACCCCGAACTTTTAACAATGCGTTCCCTTGGAAAAAGTGTTGGGGATAGGGACATTTGGCTAGTTACCCTCAATAATCCTGATACAGGAAGTGATCGTGAGAAAACTGCAATGTTCATTGATGGAAATATCCATGGAAATGAAATCCAAGCAGCAGAAACAGTCTTATATTCAATTTGGTATCTTTGTAAAAGTTATGGTGTTATCGATCGCATTACAGAATTAATTGACGAGCGATCATTTTACTTTGTTCCAATGGCAAATCCTGATGGCAGAGAAGTATGGTTTCATGATCCTGCAAATCCACATTTCCTTCGCGGAGGAATTAGACCAACTGATAATGACCACGATGGAGTTGCCGATGAAGATGGCGCCGATGACCTTGATGGAGATGGACACATCACGAGTATGTGGATAATAAATCCTCTTGGTAGATATAAAATTGATGAGGATGATCCTCGGTTTTTTACACGTGTAGATAAAGACGATCCGCCAGGCGGGTGGTCTCGTCTTGGTCAAGAAGGTTTTGATAATGACGACGATGGGCAAGTGAATGAAGATGGAATTGGCGGTTACGACCCGAATCGCAACTGGCCAAGTGATTGGCAACCAGAGTGGATTCAATATGGTGCTACCGATTATCCATTTAGTCTCCCAGAGACGAGGGTTATTGGGGAATTCATTTTTGACCATCCAAATATTGCAGCTGCGCAGAGTTACCACAACGCTGGCGGAATGATTTTGTACGGCCCAAACTCAAAGTACATTCATTACCCAAGAGCAGATTTACAGGTTTTCTCAGCAATTGCAGAAAAAGGAGGCGAAATGCTCCCCTTTTATGATCCAATGACAGTCCATGAAGATTTATACACAGTGCACGGCGGTGAAGATGGTTTCACCTACGACGCGCTAGGTATTATCAGTTTCACAAATGAATTATGGACTGACAAGCGGATGATGGCAAATGGAAATAACCCATCAGAGGAAGAAAGAAAAACGTTCCGAGATTTACTTCAATTTGAAGATGTATTTGTTCCCTATCACGAAGTTGAACATCCACAGTATGGCACAATCCTCGTAGGCGGAACCAAAAAATATTCAAGTCGAGTTACACCACCATGGATGTTAGAAGAAGGTTGCCACCGGAACTTTGCCTTTACAATGTTTCACGCAGATGAAATGCCAAAAGTTGCATGGGGCGCGTTGCAAGTTAAAAAACTCAGTAATCGACTGTGGGAAGTAACAGTAGAAGTTGCAAATGATAAGTTGATACCATCACGAACTGCGATGGCTGCGAAACATCAAATTGGGATGCCTGACATTCTTACTTGTACAACTTCACCTGCCAACAAAGTTGCTGCTTCTGGAACGGTTCGTTCCTTGTTACCAAATACAAAACTTAAGGCACAAGTTAGTGAACGTCCTGAAAGAATTGTCGTCAACAATGGAATTGGTAGCAAAGGAAGTACACTTTTCCAATTTATTATTGATGGCAATGGCTCAATAACATTTACGTATGTAGCTGAAAAAGGTGGAACGATCGAACGTAAAGTAAAACTCAGTGAACAATTTCAAGCAAAACCAATTGAACACAAGCGAGCAATTCCACAAAACCCTGCTTAAATGGACAAGTTACGCCGCAATCTAAAGCTTTACCCCTGGTATGTTGGACTATTCCACGCATATTTTTGGTTGCCGGTGTATTTTCTATTCTTTAACAGTAAACTTGAATTGTCTGAGGTTTTGTACTTGGCATCAATTTACTTTGCAAGTGTTGTTGTAATTGAAGTTCCTTCAGGTTGGTTCAGTGATCAGTTTGGTAGACGAAAAACACTCATCACTGCAAGCGTTTTTCTTTGCGTTGCATACACGCTATTTCTTTTTGCAAACTCATTTGAAGCATTCGCTATAGCGCAAGTGTTCCTCGCAGGTGGCATTGCATTCAATAGTGGAACTGATACAAGTTTTTTGCTTGAGACAACCCAAGCATTAGATGAACAAGAAACGTATCCTGAACTTGAAGCAAAGGCGATGAAATTCAATTTCCTTGGAACTGGGGCTGCGGGTATTCTTGGGGGGATTGCTGCAATTCCTGATTATCGAGGCGCGTATGCACTCTCACTGCTTGGCGGGATCGCACTGCTTTGCATAACACTCCGTTTTACAGAACCGATGAGGGAACGAGCTGCTCACCGCCTTGGATTTTTCCTACAAGTTCTCTCATGCATTGGGTTACTTAGGAATATCCGTTTGTTATGGCTCTCAGTGTTTGCAGTGTTTATGATTGTCGTCAACCACATTCCGTATGAGTTTTATCAACCATATCTGAAAGAACTTGCTGCGCAATATCAAGTTGTTAAAGCAACTTCTTTTTTATCTAGTGTTCATCTTACGTTGACTATGATTGCTGCATCATTCTTCGCATCAAAGTCAATTCGCATACGAAACAAGATTGGTACGGGTGTAACCCTTCTCTCAGCGGCGGGATTACAAATAGCAATGATGGCAATCATGCATTTCTTCGTAAGTGTTCCTGCGGCGATCGCTACACTCCTTCGTTCTTGTCCAAGAGCACTGATGACTGCTCCGTTGAATGCCGCTGTTGCACCGAGTGTTCCTACAGAAAAACGAGCGACTTTCCTTTCCCTTCAGAGCCTGCTCGGAAAATTGGGGTTTTCGGTCACACTTGCAATTTTTGGCAGTGCTGCAAATGGTAAAGACTGGGAATCAATCACCGCCATGCTTGGTTGGGGAATGTGGCTTGGCCTCGCAGGTTTTGCTGCCCTGCTTCTCACTATCTCCTCCCTCCGCAAATAAACTCACACACCCGGCTAGTTCATTTGCCGTGTATGGTGAGTTTGGTTTTTTGAGGTTTTATGGAGCAGCCACAAGAGCGACTCGTATTTTTTTTCAAAAGTGGTCGCACAAGGATATAAACCGCAAGAAGAAAAAAAGCCGTCACGATCCAGAATTGAATGGAATCAACAGGCATCAAGACACCATTCCTGAAACAACTTGGAACGTAATACATGCGCACACCCAAGCAAGCACGGTCATATATCCAAGTTGAAGAAATGCCCAATTCCAAGAACCGGTTTCACGGCGAGTCACCGCAATCGTTGGCAAACATTGCATTGCTAAGACAAAGAAAACCAGTAAACTCGCCGAGGTTGGTGTATCAAAAACAGGCGAACCATCTGTTCGTTTTGCGTGTTCTATTTTTTCCATAATCGTTTCGTCTTCAACATCATCGCTTCCTGAGACGAGCACTGCGATTGTCGAAACAAAAACTTCACGTGCTGCGAAACTTGTCATCACTCCAACGGTTAACTTCCAATCGTATCCGAGTGGTGCAAACACCGGCGCAACAAATTGACCGATTTGACCGGCGTAAGATTCTGATAACTGCGATGTTGCGTCAATCGTTTCTTCTTGCGCTGGATCAGCTTTTGGGTATGCAGACAACCACCACAACACTACAACAATAGCCAAAATGACAGTCCCAGCATTTTTAAGAAACACCCACGCGCGGTCAATTGTGTTTAGGAAAGCAGTGCGTAGGGACGGTAATTTGTACGTTGGTAACTCAAGAACCATTGGACGTGATTTACCCGGCAAAACAGTTCGTCTCATCATGAATGCTGTTAAAAATGCTGCTCCTGCGCCAAGAGCGTAACAACCAAAAAATGCAAGTCCTGCTGAGAATGGTTGATTAGCGAACATCACACCCACAAGGAGCACATAAACAGGAAGTCGAGCAGAACAACTAAAAAATGGTGCAACAAGAATAGTCGCAAGGCGATCGCGCCGATCTGGAACAATCCTCGCAGCCATGATTGCTGGAATCGCACATGCGTGCGCAGAAAGAAATGGCACAAAGGATTGACCGGGTAATCCGAAACGACGCAATACTCTATCCATGACAAACGCTGCTCGTGCTAAATAACCAGTATCTTCAAGCAAGCTGATTAAGAAAAAGAGTAAACAAATTTGTGGTAAAAACACGACTGTTCCCGCAACTCCCGCGATGACACCGTCTACTACGAAGTCATGCACCGCCCCTTCTGGCAAAACACTTGATGCGATACTAGAGAGATACCCAAAAACTGTATCGATCAAATCCATCGGAACTGCTGCAAGTGTAAAAATTGTCCAAAAAAGACCAATCATCACTGCAGCAAAAACAAAAACGCCAAGCACTGGATGTGTGCAAACTTTGTCAAGTCGGTCAGTCAGAGTCCCGCCAGTGACAGCTAATTTTCCGCCAACACTGTTCGCAATAATGTCATTTGCCCAATCATTGACTTCTTTATAATTCCCAACCTTCGGAAGTGAGACGTTGGCTTTTTGTGGATGGTCCAGTGCTTTATGTAATACATCTATACCTACGCCAGATCGTGGATTTACTTTCACAACAGAGCACCCAAGATGCTCGCCTAATTTTTCACAATCAATCGTTAGTCCAGATTTTTGCGCAATGTCTGTCATCGAAAGCGCGACAACACATCGAACATCGTGATGCAGTATTTCGTTCACAATTGTGAGGTTCCGCCTAAGATTCGTCGCATCAGCGACGACTACAACTGTATCTGGTTGCTCACAATTAATACCGTCGAGTGCGTGGCTACACACCTTGGCTAAGTCGTCTGTTGTATGAAGACTATATGTACCGGGTAAATCAGTAAATTTTCGTTTTACTGAGCCCCGAGTTGAACTTCCAATGCGAGCCTCAACCGTGCTACCGGGAAAGTTAGAGGTAGCGCTGCGAAGACCACATAAACGATTGAACAAAGTAGTCTTCCCAACATTTGGATTTCCTAATAATAAAATTGAGGTTGCAGCACTAGGTTGCGAATCTTGTGTTGGCATCAGTTGGGTCGATTAGTTACACACACCACAGCGGCGAACCATAATTCGCTCAGTTACTTCGCGAGAAAGTCCTAGCCGTGTTGCTTCAACTTGAATGATGCACGGTTGGCCCTGTTGGCAAAGTTCGAATATTGCCTCTTCATGCAAACCCATCGCGGCAAGTGCTTCGCGTTCGTTGTCATCTAATTCGGCAGCGTGCACAACTGCCTTCTCTCGCTCTCCTAACTGAGAGAGAGTAATACATTCGTGTTCAATTGTTGGGCTAATTAAAGTCATTTCGCTATCGCCAAGTGTTAAATGATACTCATTCTCAACTAATGCTGCAAGGATACAACGTGCTTTATTGACCCGCAAGTGTATTAAGGAGAAAAATGTCAGTTTTTATACAATGCTCTTTAAGAGGCCACCGCGTGGGTTTATTCTTCAATTTGAATGATTTCTTGATGCTTCACAAAAACCAAGCTCGTCAATACATCCGCTGGTTCTATTCCGAGTAACTTCGAAGTGGCAAGCCGATAGGAGGCAAGTTGTGGCGCATAGTGCTCAATTTTCAATTCCCGCTCATCCTCATCAAACGAATCTGTTTTCCAATCGATGACATGTGCTTTCGTTGGAGTTCCATCCTCATTATAAAAAACAACAAGACGATCAATTGATCCCCGTAAATCAGTCATTTCTTTCAACAAAACAGTTGCAAACTCACTTCCCTTATCAACACGTAAAGCGAATGTCTGCTCGTTAAAGACTGCTACTTTCCCTTCAGGCTCGGTGAGAAGTTCTTTAATTGCATTGCTCTTGATCGCAGTGATAAAACAATTCGCTGCAGCTCGAAGTGTTTCTTCTCCAAGTAATGCAGCCGCTTCCTTTGGAGCACTTTCCATCAACGATTCAACCGAGGAGATTGTTCCATCAAGCCATTCGATTTCTTCAAACCATTGATGCGTCACAGTTCCCCAACTTAAACCTTTGTTTGTTTTACCTTCAAAACGTTCTCGAATGTTTACTTTGCCGCCACCCTCTAAACTTGACGGGGAACTGCTTGCAACACCATGTCCTTGGAAAACTTCTTCATCACCAAGCACGTTCATTGAAAACGGTTCAATCGCCTTTGGTTTTTCATCTTGCTTGGTGCAAGACAATGATTGATACCACTCTTGGTCACTTCCAGCAGCAGTCCAAATAATTTTATCCGGTTCTTGCTTCTGATCTTCTCCAATAATTTGAAGTAACAATCCATCGAGTTTTTTCACATGTTTTTTCGATGTTCTACTAGGAATCACCATGTGCAATGCGTGCTTCGCACGAGTCATCGCAACGTACAGCAAGCAAAGTGCGTCATTCACTTGTTGGAACTTCATTTCGCTGCGCATTTCAGCATATTCGGGCATTGCGTTATCAAGATACTCACTTGCGTACATTCCAACATGTACTGGGGGCTCGCAAGGATCATCGTGCACTTCCATAATTTTAGGAGCTTTCCAAATCGGCTGATCTAAATCGCACACCACGACTGCATCAAAGGAAAGCCCTTTAGATTTATGCACAGTCATGACTTGGACGAGAGATGACGCGGGATCAGGAACTTGTGTTTCCTTTACAAGATTCACAAATTCTGATGGTCTCAATCCAGCTGATGGACCAATGTCACCAGAACGAAACTCCGCGAGTTCAATCAGTTGCCAAAGGCGTAAGCGCTCACGTTCATCTACCGATGCAATCAGTTGCTCTGCAAACGCACTGACTACTTCAGCATACCCCTTTGATGCCACCTGCCTACGAATTTTTCTGCAGGCACATTCATACGTGCCATCAGAATTGTCCCACGCAATTTCAAGATGTTGCGCTAATGGAGAACTGCAAACATGAAAACGTGCAACTGAATTACCCGGATCATCTGCCATCAACAGTGCAGAAAGGATGACTGTCACAGCAGGCGAATCGGTTAATGGATTTCCACCAAATTCCGAAGCAAGAACAGGATGATCCCTGCTTGTTCTTAACGCGTGAACAATTCTTTGTATTTGCTGTTTCGTATTTCCACGAACCAAAATTCCTATCTCCGCTTTTGGAGCATTTTTGTGTATATTTGAGACAATCTCCACAACTTTTTCAACTGTGAGTGCAAGAGAAGATTTATCCTTATCAAACTCAGTCGTTTCAATAACTGCGTAGCCGACTCGGTTTGGTTTCGCTGACTCGTGGTAAATAAAATCCTTTTGCCAATTTTCAGCAGCCCCCGAAGCATGTTCTATTAACAGATCAGCTTGATGGGCACCTTCAAAAATAGTATTCACTGCATCAAGAACCGGAGGTGAACATCGCCAGCTTTTTTCAAGTTTGCTTCTTTTCGCACGATAAAGACGTTCTGGAAGTGTTCTCAGAAGCGCCGGTTCACCACCACGAAAACCATACAAACTTTGCTTGACATCACCAACGACAAAAAGAGAACGGTCACTTTCTGATTGATAAATTTCATCAATAATTGGCTTTAATACACTCCACTGTGTGAGCGAAGTATCCTGGAACTCATCGATGAGCATGTGGTCAATCGAATTGTCTAAGCGAAACTGCAGTTCCATGAGATTTTGCATTACATTGATAAAACTCAACCGATATGTCACATCATCAAATGAATACAAACCTCGTTTATGCTTTGCTTCTGACCAGCACGCATTCAGTTCATGCATGAGTTCATAGGTTCCCTTATTTTTTGCGATCAGGCGATTTACCATCACCCCAATTGCGTGATTCACGAGTGGTTCTAGCGCAGCGACGATATGAGAGTCAATATCTTGTCTGTAGTAGACATATGTTTCATCGAGTACTTTCGACGCCATACCTGTCGAGAGAAATGGTTTCCAATCACCACGCTGCAATTTCATAACCGCTTTAGGCAAATCAATTGCTTGCCATTTTTTTTCAGTTGTCAGCGTTGAAAGATGATGAATTGCAGAGTCAACTTCATCCTTCCCCATGGTCGGGAACTCTTGCCCCCACAACCATGCAGTTTTATCGCTGTCACGAACTGAAGTGTACGCTTGTCGTTGCATTTCACTGAGGGTTTTGCCAATTGGGACCTTTGCCCCAGATTTACTCCATCGCAACAAATCTGCAAAGTGCTTCGTGTTCTTCGCATCTTTCGTCATCGAAGTGACAGCAGAAGAAAAAACTTCCTCTTCATGTACTTCATCCAAAATTGACCATCCTGGAGTCATTTCAAGCGCATCACTAAAAGACTGCGCGGTCTTTACAAAGAAACTATCAATTGTTCCTATATTAAGACGATGCATCGATGCTGAAAGTTCTCGAAGCAATTTCTCGCATCCTTCTTGTCCGTCTTCAATCTCTGGAACATCTTTTATAAGCAAATCTAATTCATGTGGGTCAAGCACCGATTTTGCAAGTGACTTGATAATTCGATCCCGTATTTCCCCAGCTGCTTTTCGGCTAAATGTCGTTGCGAGAATTGTTTTCGGATCTGCCCCGCTTTTCATCAGTCTCAAAAAACGAAACATGAGTTTTTGTGTTTTCCCAGAACCTGCCAACGCTTCAATAATCTCAAATTCATTAAATACGTTCATCTCAATTATCCCCTTCTGTTTCTTCTGTGATGCTGTTGTCCTGACAAATCCAAGCAAAATCGTCGCTGTATTTTGGCGCAGGATCGGTAGGTACTTCGCCAAACTTACCACTTGCGATGTCGCTCATGATCGAAGTAATCACATCATCGACAGTAGCCATAGCTTCATCCGGAAGATCAAGCAAGTCAATCCCCGTGGTTGCTTCTTGATCACCAACACGGAAGTACCCCAAGGAAACATTCTCGTCACTCATATCTTTGTCTTCGAGTTCTGTGATTTCCGAGAGCAAGAAACGGTACAGAGGAAGTTGTAAATCAACCCACTGCGCATCACGTTTTTTGAAGTGCACTTCGTTGGCGGCCGCACCACCAGTTTTGTAATCCAAAACGCGAATTCGACCATCTTTGTGCACATCAACGCGATCAATCACACCACTGATTGTCATTGGTGTTCCATCAACAATAATAATCTTTTCTAATTTTTTCTCACTACAAAGAATTCGCCAGCCCTCATTGACACTCAACGCTTGATGCTTTGCAACTTCATTGAGCCGAAATCTAGCAAGTTCCGCTTGTACTTGAATCGCGCCAGAAATATGTTCACCAAACATATCTTGCATCACGTGATCTAAAAATGTAGAAAGGGATTTTCTAATCTCACCCTCATCAGAGGAATCACGCACAGATGAATCGTGACCAAATTTCTCAAGCGTTTTGTGCACAATACCGCCAAAGAGTTTTGGATCTAATTCCGTACCACCGTCTTCTGCGACTTGCAAATGAAGGACATGCTTCAACCAATATCGATACGGGCAAGCGATGTAATCTTTAAATGCAGTAACTGAAACTCTTCCGACAGGTTCAAACGCATAATCATCTGGACGTGGAACTTGTATTCCACTGCCTACCTTTTCAGGTGCAAATTGTTTGGGAACTTCTGGTTCTTCGCGATCGAGGGAAACGACGAGTCGCTTCGCTCGCTTTGCGAGTACCTTTCCATCTTCACACCGAAGGAGGAGCGGACTCGGAGTTAATGGATCACCGTCTGTATTTTTCCGTGCAACAATCCAGACAAGTTTTCCATTCTCAGATCGCATACTTTGCATCGCTTTCATTGCGTGGGCGTCTCGAGCAAGCCTGCGGTCAATTGTTTCTAATCCGAGTGCGCCACGTAGAGAATCTGGGAAAAAAGCATCGCCTGGATTATTACCGCCAACCAAATCTGCGCTCATCCCAACCACAAGTAAGCATGGCGCATCAACTGCCATCGCTTCTAACCAGCCAACTGTTTCA
This sequence comes from uncultured Isosphaeraceae bacterium, assembly GCA_964474235.1. GTDB lineage: Bacteria > Planctomycetota > Phycisphaerae > Phycisphaerales > SM1A02. The sequence continues at coordinate 2,022 of CAYYRP010000008.1, read as the reverse complement.
ATTGCTTCTGCATTTGGATATTCAGGAATTGTTGAAGTTGCAACGTTGCTTAACAACAAATCAATGACTGTTGCAACATCGAGCAAACCCAAACTCGATGACACACAGCATGGCAATGTGTCAAAACGATCAATCACACCAAATAGTTTTTGCAACGTAACCAATTTTGGATCCATTCGATCAAGTGTCTCGTCGCCGTACACCTTAAGGAGCAATGAACGAATTGCATTCGAGCACGTTGCAAAATCACACTTCGTTTCTTGCAATGTTGTGCAAGTTTCGAGCAAACCAAATGTTTTCTTATGCAGTGCAACCAAGGACTCAGAACCACGCATACTTCTGCTTGGAACGTACCAGCCCGAGGATCGCACGTGCTCTGGAACCAGGTTCATTGAGTATCTATCAAGTGCTTTTATCGTTGCCTCTTGCATATCTAGCAACGCAGCGATATCTGGGTGTCGAACAATAGCAGCGTACGCTGCAAAAGTTTGTGTTCGTATAAGTTCTCCAACTGCCTTCAATAAGAGTGCGGCTGAACTTTCGAGTACGGGTTTACCTCCTGCGAACCTGTTCTTGATGCCATGACTAGAAAGGTGACGCTGGATTATTGGTACCAACGCCTCGTCTGTTGATGCAACAATGATTTGATCCGATGAATAGGCGTCATGCACATTTGAAAGTTCTCGAATCACCGCAGCAGCCTGCCTACTTGGTGAACCGGCAACTTGAATACAGTCATCAGGAATATCTATCGTTTCATCCAACCAATTCTCCGCGACCACAGAACCGTACTTGTCAAACGCATCAGAATGAGATTTCGGCGCACGGATAAGAGCTTCTACCGAAACTCCTAAATCGATTATACGATCAATTGTTTTTGTAACCATCCCAGATAAGTCAGACGTACCTACCAAAACGATGTGCTCAATATTTTGGAAATTGAGTTCTTGGTCATCATCAAGCAAGTTCAATCGTTTTGTTTCAAGAAGATGCAATCCATCATCCAGCAACAATTTTCGCACTTGTACTTGGATGGCATGTAATGCGTCAAATCTGCATTCCGCCCCCTCGGTCAACATTGCTTGCGCAGCTTCTGGCCATTCTGTTCGTTGCGGCGAAAGACCCCCACCGGATAGAGTTGACCAAGCAGAACAAACTTGCTCTGCAAGTGTGAACCACGATATGTTGTCACTTTCATCAGGCAGACGGTCGCCAGCGATGACTCGCAGTTCCTCACGGTGCATAGTTCGAAGAACGCTCGCAGTTGCAATGCGAGTTGTGGTCGCGTCAGAGATATGTTCACTCTTTCCCATCAAGCGGTCAAAACATTGCGAAGTAGTTTCGATAGGTGGAAGAACAACTGCTCTGTTTTCTTTTGCGGCATTCCCAACCAAAATACTTTGCAATCTTCGACCGATTTCTTGCCCAGAAACGAGGACCAAGAAGTTGGAATTGCCGCCCAGTTGTTGTTGCAAGTAGTGTTCTTGCAGCCATTTGGCGGCTTCAGATAAGAAAGGATGATCCCAGCCCAAAAAGTGTCTATGAATAGATGACATGCGTGGAAGTGTAGTGGACAGACAACAAAAAGGCTGACAACATTGTGTCAGGGCTGAGGAGAGAAATGTATTTTTAACGTCTAGACATATCGTGAATGTTCCACGCAATGGTGTCAACCATATGCCCCATAAAGACTTAGAAAAAACACTCAACAGCCGATAAAAACCTCAAAAAAAATGCCCTGCGCAAGTTTTTGGTACTTCTAAGGTTGTGATTATTTTTGAGAAAATAGATAATTATTTCCCAAATAAGTAGTGATGCACGCGTGGAACTGCCGATAACCTATAAAGCGAAGTGGTGGAACGTCTGCGTGTAACTGTTGCCCGAAAGGGTACTCGTTGCGTTCCTTCTCTTCTCTTCTCTTCCATCACCCTTGGGTCTTCGACTCAAGGGTGATTTTTTTGCCCAATGAACTGGGGGGGGGGGGGGGGGGGGGGGGGGGGGGGGGGGGGGGGGGGGGGGGGG
>CAYYRP010000007.1:41194-96902 GCA_964474235.1 uncultured Isosphaeraceae bacterium | reverse complement strand
ATTGGAGTCAATTGACTAACATACGAACTGGTACAACTAATGGGGGCAGGTCACAGTGGCATCAGAGAACTTAACCCGTTTTTCCTAGTTTAATTCAATCCTCGGCGCGTAACTTAGCAAGCACGGTGAAATCTTCGAGAGTTGTGACATCTTGATTTGAGTCGGTTCCCGCGGCAACATCGCGAAGTAACCGTCGCATGATTTTTCCGCTTCGTGTTTTTGGAAGCGAGTCGGTAAACTTCAAAAGGTCAGGTTTTGCAATCGCGCCAATTTCGTTCGCAACATGCGACCTTAGTGCTGCTTTCAATTCATGTGTTGGTTCAAAACCTTTTGCCAGCGTGCAAAATGCTGCGATTCCAGTACCTTTGATCTCATGCGGAACTCCAACAACTGCGGCTTCGACAACAGACTCGTGACTTACCAAAGAAGATTCCACCTCCATTGTGCCAAGCCTGTGACCAGAAACATTGATCACGTCATCAATGCGTCCCATGATCCAAAAGTTATCGTTTTCGTCAATGCGTGCGCTGTCACCAGCGAGATACATTCCATCAACACGCTGGAAATATGTTTCGAGGAAACGTTCGCGGTCACCATAAATTCCACGCAACGTTGCTGGCCAAGGTTTCCGAACGACTAACAACCCACCAGAAGTCTTGTTTACCTCTGTTCCATCTTCGTTCACAACTGCGGCGTCAATTCCAAAGAAAGGCCTTGTGCACGAACCGGGCGTCGTTGGGGTAGTTCCCGGAAGAGGAGTCAACATGTGACCACCTGTTTCAGTTTGCCACCACGTGTCAACAATCGGGCAGTTGTTGCCACCAATTGTTTCGCGATACCACATCCATGCTTCAGGATTGATTGGTTCACCAACTGTTCCTAGTACTTTCAAAGAACTTAAATCGTGTTTTTGTGGGTGTTCATCCCCCCATTTCATGAAGGCACGGATTGCAGTTGGCGCAGTATAAAACTGTGTCACTTTGTGCCTTTCAACAATGTCCCAAAAACGATCGCCTTCTGGAAAATTCGGTGCGCCTTCATACATAATAGTAGGGACACGGTTTGGTAACACGCCATAAATAATATAACTGTGCCCCGTTATCCAACCAATGTCAGCTGTGCACCAATACACTTGATCGCAATCTGGTCTTAAATTAAACACCCACTTGGATGTGAGATAGGTGTAGACCATGTATCCACCAGTCGTGTGAATAATGCCCTTTGGTTTTCCTGTCGATCCACTCGTGTACAACAAAAAGAGCATGTCTTCTGCATCCATTTGTTCGCACTGGCAATCTTCGTCTTGCGAATCTGTTAACTCGTGCCACCATGCATCTCTTCCGTCAACCCAAGCGATGTCGTTGTTACATCGTTTGAGTACAACGACTGTTTCGATATGGTTTGTCAATTCGGTCGCTGCATCAACGTTATCTTTCAGCGGAACAATTTTTCCTCGGCGCCATGACCCATCACACGTAATAACTATTTTACTTTTTGCGTCTTCGACGCGATCCGCAATTGCCTGCGATGAAAATCCGCCGAAAATTACTGAGTGCGGTGCGCCAATTCTAGCGCACGCAAGCGTTGCAATCGCAAGTTCGGGAACCATGCCCATGTAAATTGTGACAACGTCGCCCTTCTTTACACCTTTTGCTTTAAGTGCGTTTGCAAATCGACAAATCTCTGCGTGTAAATCGTAATAAGACAAGTTGCGAACTTCGGGGCCATCTGCTCCACACGGTTCGCCTTCCCAGATAATCGCAGTGTCATCACCATGCCCCATTGCAATTTGCCGATCGATGCAGTTGTGGCAAATATTTGTCTTTCCACCAGCAAACCATGTTGCGTCAGGAAAATCGCCTTCTAAAACCGTATCCCATCTTTCAAACCAATCGAGTTCGTCAGCAACAGATCCCCAGAATCTGTTTGGGTCATCAATGGATTGTTCGTACATTTTTTTGTACGCATCCATTGAATCAATATATGCACCGCCGATTCTCAAATCAAAATTTTCAGGTGGATCAAACGTTCGGGTTTCGTGAAGGACAGATTCAATGTTGCTGTTTTGGGACATGACAGATCTCCATATTGTCCACCCATGATACGCTTCTACCTCCGTTTACGCCCCTTGCCCTTGCGACCATGTTTTGATTTTTTGTGGTTGCTTCTACCCTCTTTGAGAATCTGACCCTTTTTACGGCTTTTTTCTTTTTTTCGATGATGCACAGGCTCTGGGTCTGGGTCGATGTCATCGATAGTTTTGTGTGGCATTTCTGTAACGCGCAATTCCATCTGCCTTGTCGGTAAATCGATTGCAGTTATTTGCACGACAACTCTATCTCCAACGGAAAGCACTTCGCCTGAACGCTGCGCAACAATTCTTCCTGTCCCTTCCATCTTAACCCACTTATCGTTTCGTTTCGACGAGCGTTTGATCATGTCAAACTTCGCTAGTCCTTCAACAAGGAATCTCTCTAATGAAACGAACATGCCCATTCCAGAAAAACCAGTAATAATTGCGTCAAACTCATTCCCAAGGTGATGTTCATACAAAAACTGCATAACAAGAAATGTACGGAGTGATCGTTCTGCTTGCTCTGCGTTTCTTTCAGTTGAAGAACAGTGGCTTCCCATTGCAATCAATGCTCCTTCATCAAGAACGCGAGTGTCGTCTCGAAGATGACCGAGTAAAGAACGTCTGCTTTTTCCGCCGCCGATCGATTTCCCATTGTCGGTGTGATAGAGATACGCTTCGAGTGCTCTATGCACAAGCAAATCTGGGTAGCGACGAATTGGGCTAGTAAAGTGAAGATAATGTTCACTTGCAAGTGCAAAGTGTCCAACTTCTGCTGGGCTATACGTTGCTTGCGAAAGTGTTCGCAGCACAGCAAAGTGAACAGCGCGGGACGCTGTGCCTTCTGCGGTTATGTTGAGTAGTTTTTGCAGGTCCGCGCGAGTTGGCTCTTCTGAAATACCAACCCCAACTGATCGAGCAAACAAACGAAGTTCTTCGATGTCGCCAAATTTCGGTTCAGGGTGTATTCGGCGAAGTGCTGGAATTTCTATGCCGTGAAATGTTCTTGCAACCGCTTCGTTTGCTTCTACCATAAACATTTCAATAACGCGGTGTGTAAACGCGTCATCTTCAGGGTGCGCATCAATCACGTGACCTTCATCATCAAACTCAAGTTCTACTTCTGGAAGTTGCAATTCAATCATGCCATCTCGTCTTCGGCGAGCGAGTAATTTTTTAGCAAGAGTATTGGCTAGGGTGAGTGCTTCGATCAACTCGGGGGTATACGCGCCACCAGTGACTGAATGTTTTCTTGCTTCCTTTTCATCTCCATCAATCAACGCTTGTGCTTCCAAATATGTCAATCGTTTTACAGAGCAAATGACGCTGTTTCGAAGACGGTGTGAAACAACTTTTCCTTTGTTGTCGAAACGAATAAAAACAGATTTTGCCCAGCGGCGAACACCTTCTTGCAAAGAACACACACCGTTCGATAATACTTCGGGCAACATTGGAACAACATGGCGTGGGAGATACACACTATTACCACGCGCCTTCGCTGTTTCATCCAATGAACTTTCTGGGGTGACAAAACTTGCAACGTCTGCAATATGCACACCAAGTTCCCATTCACCAGTTTCTGGATCAACAGTAATGTTAATTGCATCATCGAAATCTTTTGCGTTTGGCGGATCGATAGTAAAAATAAATGTATCTGTTAAATCTTCTCTATCCGCATCAGATCCTTCTTCAAATACTGTTGCGGATTTTCGTGCTTCTTCTTTCGTGGCGTCGTCGAAATCTTCTGCAAGTCCAAACGCGAGCATGACCGCTTGCGTTTCAACATCGGGGCGGCCAGATTCACCGAGAACACATGTAATCACACCTTCGCCGTAATAATCTTTTTCTGGGAAGTGCAGCATTTCGAAAACAATTTTGTCTCCAGCTTTTGCATTCTTTGCACTTGGATCACGAATGATGATCGGGTCGTGTAACTCACGCCCATCTGGTTGGGCAAACCAAGTATTTCCACGCTTAAAGAGTGAACCAACAAAGTCACCCCTTCCACGCTTCAGCACTTCGGTAATTCTTCCCGCGGGGCCCTTACCCTTCCAGTGATTATTTTTAGAAATAACGACGCTTACCTTGTCACCAGAAACAGCATCACACGATGCGCCAGATGCAATGTATACATCTCCCTCTCGAAAAAGCTGGTCGGGTGTTACAAAGCCAAATCCACGTTTATTTGATCTGTATGTACCTGTAATTTCATCTTTAAGGGTGGGCAAGCGAACACAATCATCGTTGCCTATTTCAATGAAACCGTCGGCAATCGCTTGGTTGATCGCTTCGTCGAACGCATGCCTATCTTCAGAATCAATTCGAAGATCACGGGCAATAGCCTTGACGAGCGCTGGTCGGTACGACCCATGCTTCAGATGATCGAGTATTCGATTTGAAAATCTTAATGGCATAGTATGAATGCTAACAGTTTGTTATTGTTTGGTTTTCTTGTCACTTTTGGGTGAACTTTTTTTCTTTTCAGTTTTCTTCTCTTTGGGCTTCGACGATTCTTTGTCTGCCTTTGCAGCGTTTTTATATGAATCGCTACGGTAGTCGGTTTCGTAAAAACCACTTCCTTTGAACATCACCGCAGAACCAGTGCCAATCAAGCGCTTAAGTTTCAGTTTTTCGCATTCCGGACATTTCTTTTTTACTGGAGCAGACATTTGTTGAAATAATTCAAACTCATGCCCGCATCCGTCGCATCTGTAATCGTACGTTGGCATGATTAACCCCCGACAGATACCTTTGCTGGTTGAAGAACAATGTCACCCAAACGAAAACCTGTTTGCATTAATGAAACAATATGATCTGTTTCAATACCTTCTACTTCTTGTCGCATCATCGCTTCGTGCATTTGCGGGTCAAACTCTTCACCCACTTCAGGAGAAATGGTTGAAACGCCGCACTCAGACAGGCCTTTCATGAGTTCGTCGAGTGCCATTTGGAAACCCTGAACAACTTTGGCGTCCCCACCGTGCGCAATCGCCAAATTCATTTGTTCTACTGATGGAAGAATTGATCGAACAACTCGAACCATGCCGCTTTCTACTGCACGCGCTTCGTTCTCAATGGACCTTCGTTGGTAATTTTTAAAATCTGCAAGCGCTCGAAGCTTCGCTTCATTCGCTTCGTGCAATTCTAGGCGAAGTTGATCTTCGGGAGCAAGTTGCTCCGCATCCTCTTGAGTCACATCTTCTTGCACTTCAACTTGTTGCTCTGGGTGTTCTGAGTGTTCTGAGTGTTCAGTCATCATCTGTTAATCCTTGCATCAAGATCTGCCGGTTACAGCATCTTTAAGTTTGTCCCAAAATGAACCACTTGATTCATCACCATCATGTACGGGTACATGTTCGGTGTCTGCGTACTCTGTAAGAAGCGCTCGTTGTTCTTCGCTTAATTTTTCTGGCACTACAAGTCGCACAATCACAACCAAATCACCGCGTTTTCCTGTTCGAAGACTTGGTAGCCCCGCTCCTTCAATTCTGAAAATTTCGTTTGTTTGTGTTCCAGAAGGAATATCTAATTCATGTTCAGCATCTATAGATTCGACGCTGATTGTTGCACCAAGTGCAAGTTGTGTAAATGCAACTGGCACAATTTTTACAAGATGATCACCCTCGCGTTCAAACCGTTCATCTTCTGGAATACGAACAACAACGTGCAAATCACCTTTTGTTCCTGATCCATCTGGAGAAATTTCTGGTGAAGGGGGTTCCCCCTCGCCACCAACACGGACTGCTTGCCCGTTGTGAATGCCCGCTGGAATTCTAACGCGAAGTTTACGATGGACAGGTGTTCGTCCTTGCCCGCGGCAGTCCTCACATTTTTCAGTGATCACGGTTCCGCGACCCCGACATGCAGGACACGCAGAGACCATTCGGAACATGCCGCCAAGTCCTGCTTGTGCGACTTTTCCTTGACCGCCACATGTTGTGCAGGATGTTGGTGTGGTTCCGGGTTTCGCCCCATTTCCCGTGCATGTTTTGCACACGTCAACACGGTCAAATTCAACTTCGCATTCCGTGCCGGTTAATACATCATCAAATAAAATTTGTACTTCGGTTTCTAAATCGTAACCACGTCGTTGACGCGAACGCCCACCACCAAAACCGCCGCCGCCTCGACCCCCAAGAATGTCGTTAAACATCGAGAAAATGTCCTCAACATTCATATTGTTAAAGTCATGCCCAGCGTGACCGCGACCACGCAACCCTTCGTGACCAAATTGGTCGTACGTTTTACGTTTACTTTCGTCAGATAATACTTCGTACGCTTCCGCAGCTTCTTTGAAGTTGCGTTCTGCTTCCTCATCGCCCGGGTTTCGATCGGGGTGATATTTCATCGCAAGCCGGCGATATGCGCGCTTAATCTCGTCGCCATTTGCAGATCGGGTAACGGTAAGTATTTCGTAATAGTCGCGTGTAACAGTCATAAAATGAGTGGACGCTGCTGAGTAAAGCAGCGCCCAACTCCTCTTGGGTGTTTAGAAAATCGCGTTCTCAATTGGGTCACCGTCATCTTGAAGGTCAGTGATCACGACATTTGTCGTCAACATAAGACCAGAAACAGACGCTGCGTTTTGAATTGCTGTTCTAACAACAAGTGCGGGGTCAATAATCCCAGCCTTAACCAAATCTTCATATTCGCGAGTCATTGCGTTGAACCCAAATCCAGCCTTGCCTTCTTTGATTTTTTCGACAACAACATCACCGTCATCACCACCGTTTGATGCAATTAAGGCAGCGGGTGCTTCAAGCGCAGATGCAAGAATGTCAAAACCAAGTTTTGCATCACCCTTTGCATTTTTACGAGCCTTTTCAACAGCCTCGATTGCTCGAATGTACGCTACACCTCCACCAGCAACGTAGCCTTCTTGTGCAGCAGCACGAGTAGCGGCAAGCGCGTCATCAACGCGATCCTTGCGTTCCTTCATTTCGACTTCACTGCCACCACCAACTTGGATAACAGCAACACCGCCGGTAAGTTTTGCGAGACGTTCTTGCAACTTTTCTTTGTCGTAGTCACTTGTTGATCGCTCAATCTGTGCATTGATTTGACCAACTCGCGCTTCGATGTCTTTTTTCTTGCCGCCACCGCGAACAATTGTTGTGCCATCTTTTGTAATAACAATTCGTTTGGCTGAACCAAGTTCGTTCAATTCAACTTCTTCGAGACTTCGACCAAGATCTTCTGAGAAGAAAGTACCTCCGGTAAGTGCTGCAATATCACCGAGCATTGCTTTGCGTCGATCGCCAAAGCCTGGCGCCTTCACAGCACAGATTTTCAAAGATCCACGCAAGCGGTTGATGACTAATGCAGCAAGAGCTTCGTTTTCAATGTCTTCGGCAATCAAAAGCATCGGCTTGCTTGTTGCCGCAATTTTATTCAAAAGCGGAAGCAAATCAGCAAGGTTTGAAATCTTCTTTTCGTAAATCAGAATGTCACAATCTTCAAGAATACATTCTGAAGTTTTTGGATCAGTCATGAAGTATGGGCTAAGGAAACCCTTGTCAAACGCCATGCCTTCGACGTATTCGATTGCCGTGTCTGCAGTTTTGCCTTCTTCAACTTCAACAACACCTTCTCCACCTACCTTGTCAATCGCTTCAGCGATAATGCTACCGATTGCTGCGTCGTGGTTTGCGGAAACTGTTGCTATTTTTTTCAGATCGTCATGACCCTTGCACTTCTTTGACATTTCATCAACTGCGGTGGTTGCAACTCTCGCTGCAGCCGTGATGCCACGTTGCACAATGACCGGGTTTGCGCCAACTGCAACATGCCTCAGTCCATTTCTAAAAATAGATTCTGCTAAAACGGTAGCGCTTGTAGTGCCATCGCCAGCAACATCTGCTGTTTTCTTTGCAACTTGGTGCAACATTTTTGCGCCCATGTTTTCAAATTGTTCAGGAAGATCAATTTCCTTCGCAACTGAAACGCCGTCCTTCGTTACAGAAGGTCCGCCGTACGATTTTTGTACAACGACGTTTCGCCCAGCAGGACCAAGCGTAAGCCCGACTGCCTTGGTCATTTTTTGGATGCCCGCAAGAAACTCTTCGTGCGCGGCTGTATCAAATTTCATTTGTTTAGCTGTCATAATGTTCTCTTCTTTGTAAGAGGTGTAATTAGTTTTGGATCAAGCCCAATAATTCGCTTTCACGAACGATGAGGTGTGATTTACCCTTAATTTCAATTTCAGTACCCGAGTATTTTCCAAAAACAACAGTGTCACCCTTCTTCACTGACATTGTGGCTCGCTCCCCGCTGTCAAGAAGTTTGCCTGGCCCAGTCGCAACGACCTTGCCTTGCATTGGTTTTTCTGTAGCAGATTCAGGTAAAAATATACCTGACGCTGTTTTGGTTTCTCTTTCGAGGGGTTGAATTAATATTCTGTCTTCTAGTGGTTTTACTGCCATGATGGCCTCCATGTTTTTTTTTAATAAATTGGTTTTCAATTAAAAGCCCATGCCCGGCATGCCGCCCATTCCTGGCATTCCGCCCATGCCACCCATTCCACCCATGCCGCCCATAGGATCCATGCCACCGCCGGCTGGCATTGGTTCTTCCTCTTGAGGTTGGCTTGTGATAATACAATCGGTTGACAACATCAAACTTGCAACGGATGCAGCGTTTTGCAACGCACAGCGGTCTACCTTTGCGGGTGTCATGACTCCGTCTGTAAGAAGATCGCCATATTCAAGAGTCAAAGCATTAAAGCCATGGCTGCCTTTTTGTTCGGAAACTTTTGCAACAACAACGCTGCCTTTTGCGCCAGCGTTATCCGCAATCGTTCGAAGCGGTACAACAAGTGCGTCAGCAATTGTATCAACACCAATTTTTTCATCGCCCTTTGCAGCCTTGCGTGTTTTATCAAGTGCCGGAATAGCACGAATGAAACTCACACCACCGCCGGGAACAACACCCTCGTCAATTGCTGCGCGCGTTGCATGCAACGCGTCTTCAACACGAGCCTTGCGTTCCTTCAACTCTGCTTCGGTTGCAGCACCAACGTTAATTTGTGCGATACCGCCTGCAAGTTTTGCGAGTCGTTCTTGTAACTTTTCGCTATCGTAATCTGAAGTACTATTTGAAATTTCATCACGAATTCGTGCAATTCTACCTTGAATATCTGATGTTGTTCCGGCGCCTTCCATCACAATTGTTGTGTTGTTTGTAACTTCGACTTTCTTCGCCTGACCAAGTTGGCCGAGACTTAGTTTTTCGATATCCAAACCGAGATCCTTCATGATCGCTTCGCCACCAGTAAGAACCGCGATGTCTTCGAGCATTGCTTTACGACGATCGCCATATCCGGGAGCTTTCACAGCAACAACCTGTAAAACACCGCGAAGTTTGTTGATTACAAGTGTAGAAAGTGCTTCGCCGGTGACATCTTCAGCAATAATGAGAAGAGGACGTTTTGATTCCATTACTTTTTCAAGAAGCGGAACAATTTGTTTTGCAGAATCAAGCTTGTCTTCGTAGATGAGGACAAGTGGCTTAGTGAGTGTGACAGTCATGTTGTCCGTGTCGGTCACAAAGTTTGGACTGAGAAACCCTCGGTCAAACTGCATGCCTTCAACAACATCAACTGTTGTATCGAGACTCTTGCCTTCTTCAACTGTGATCACGCCATCTTTTCCAACTTTGGAAAAAGCGTTTGCCATAATCTTGCCAACTTCAGGGTCGTTGTTTGCAGAAATTGTTGCAACCGCTTCAATGTTGTTTTCAACAGATGTTGACATATTCCGAATTGAATCAGTAACTGTTTCGGTTGCCTTGCGAATACCGCGAACCAATGCGTTTGCATCAGTTCCAGCAGCGAGGTGCCGAAGTCCACTTTTGAAAATTGCTTCAGCGAGAACTGTTGCCGTTGTTGTGCCATCACCTGCATCATCAGAAGTTTTTGAAGCAACTTCTTTTACAAGCTGGGCGCCTTGGTTTTCTATTTTGTCGCGAAGTTCAATCTCTTCAGCAACGGTCACGCCATCTTTGGTGACAGTTGGTCCACCCCAAGATTTGTCCAACACGGCATTTCGGCCACGTGGTCCAAGGGTTGACTTGACTGCGGAGGCGAGTTTTTCTACGCCTTGCAACATCTTTTTTCGAGCTTCGACATCAAAGGCCAAATCTTTTGCGGCCATGGGTTTGTCTCCTGTTTGGTATTTTTCGCCATTCTTAGGGCGAAAGAACCTCTTCCTTTTCGATCACCACGGGCACATTGCTCCGCAGCACCCTCAAATAGGTACAAATGGTGCGCCAAAATGTAGCCGAAGCCGCCCATTTGATGCCACTCTCTCCACAATCTTCGCTTTTCTTGTTCCAAACACTGCCATGCTGGCAGATGTCTTCAAATTGACCCGTAGTCAACTTGACCCGTAGTCAAGTTGACTACGGGTCAAGTTTGGGATTTGAGGAGTTCGCCAAGCAACGGAGGAGGTGAACAAAGAGCAGATCGGATCCAAAGCGTGTTTCGGATGATGTAGAGCAGGCCAACGACGATGAGAGTGATACTCAAGACCATAATGATCATGCCAAGGGTTGCGAGGTTTGAATCGTGAGACGAAAGCGAAATAAGCATTCGACCAATGATTACAAAAATCAATGCGGCAAGAAGATCGTTCATGCGTTGGCGGCTTCCTTGTGCAAGGCGGAACTCTCGGCTTCTTTGCCCAAGCCGTGGCACCAATCTGCGAAGACCAGTGAATATGACTCCAAGCGATATTGCTGGAAGCATTGAATCAAAAAGTAACGTGACAACTACATTATTATCTAGCCCACTAAGAAGAATCCAGCGAGAGGCGCCCATAAGAATCGAAAACGAAAGTAATCCGGAACCCGTGAGAGCAATCCCAAGCTTACAGCCTTGAATCAAGCCGCATCGACACATCCGCATGATTGGTGTCAGAGAAACAAAAGCAATAACTGAAAGTGCTGAAGAAACACACACCCATATTGGGTCATTCAATGTACGGATTAGATTTGGAATTGGTAAATAATGAGGCGCCTTACTTAGCAAAACCAAAACCGCACACCCGACTGAAAGAAAAAGGAAAACAGAAATACAAACGAGTGCATTCCCTGTTAGGCGTGGTCTCTCTATCGGAGGAAGTCGCCTAGCAGCTAGATCAATGGTGTCAATAATTGTGAGACGTATTGGTTCACCACATTCCGGACAATGACCATCCGCAGAAAGATATTTGAGATCATACCCACACCGAGCACAGGGCAGTTGGCGGTTCACAACCATGTCCTTTAACTGGTTGGCAATTGGCGATTCTTGGTTTAATGGCATGTTTCAGAATGTCTCTTGTTAGGTTGCACCCAATGGGTGTATACTCGCAAAACTGCAATGGTCAAAACACAGCATAAACTACAGGGACTACAACGCAACATTGCATCAGTGTACATGGGAAATGCAGGTGCTATCGACCGAGTAATCGTGTCGCTTCTTGCTAGAGGTCACATTTTAATCGAAGATGTCCCTGGAGTAGGCAAAACTGTTTTGGCAAGCGCAATGGCGAAATCTATAGATTGCTCGTTTGCACGAATTCAATGCACACCTGACCTACTCCCAAGTGATATCACTGGAATCAATATGTTCGATCGGACAAGTTCTGAATTCTCTTTCCGTGCCGGTCCAGTTTTTAACAACATCATTGTCGCGGATGAAATTAACCGTACAACACCGCGTACACAATCTGCGTTGCTTGAAGCAATGAGCGAAGCTGTTGTTACGGTTGATGGCGAGTCCAGGCCCCTGCCTGCACCGTTTATGGTGATCGCAACACAAAATCCTTATGAGTTTGAGGGAACATACTTTCTCCCAGAAAATCAACTTGACCGTTTTTTAATGCGAATTAATTTAGGCTACCCATCACCAGAAGATGAGCGGCGTGTCATCCGAAAACAACCTGCAAGAACAAGTTTACAAACATTAAAAACAGTCATGACGAGTGAAGAGGTTGTTGTAATGCAACAACAAGTTGACGAAATAAAAATTAACGACGATCTTGTTGACTACATGATTGCAATAGCAAGTGCAACAAGACAGGCCGATGATTTACAAGTGGGCGTGAGCCCGCGTGGTGCGCTTGCGCTTGCGCAAGCTGCTCGCGCAACTGCATTGCTAGAAGATCGAGATTATTGCATTCCAGAAGATGTTGTTGCAAACGTACTTCCTGTGTGTTCACATCGTGTAGTAAGTCGCACATACATGCATGACGGTGATACAAATACAACTAGGCGCATCGTGCAACAAGTTCTTGAAACCGTACCGAGCCCTGCGTAACCATAAACAACCTCGAAAAAACAACCCCGCGGGTTGTTTTTTGATTTACGGGTCAATGACACCAATATCTGGAAAATTACGGTAATAATCATCGTAATCAAGTCCGTACCCGACGACAAACTCGTCTTCAATATCAAAACCAACATATGTACATGGCACTGCCATTGCAGAAGGTAGTTTCTTGCGTAACAACACGCATGTGTCAACAGATTTTGGGTGAAGCGTTTTAAGTTCTGACTGTATGCGGGTAAGTGTTTTACCAGAATCTAAAATATCATCAACGAGAAGTACGTGCTTACCTGTAACATCGGGAAGTTTTCCAACAATTGGATCGTGTGAGCTTGTGGTTGTCTTTCCAACATAACTGCTTGCGGTCATAAGTTGTATTCTTATTTTCATGGGTAAATTACGCATTAAGTCCGCGACAAAAATAATACTTCCTGTCATCACCGCTACAAGGACCAATTCTGCCTCATCTTCCTTTTCGTTTATATCACGTGTGATTTCTTCAGCAAGTACGCGCACCCGATCGGAAATAGCGCCACGGGCGATGAGTATTTTTTCAATGTCTCGAATCATGTTAATTTCCTTGTAGCCAATGAACGGCGATGGTTGCAAAGCCCAGCAAACTTGTAAACGCAACAGCGTCGGTTACCATCACTAAAAATATAGCAGATGCTTGGGCAGGATCAGCACCAACACGGCGCATGATTAATGGAATAAGTGCGCCTGTGAGCGTACCAGCGGCCATAGAAACCAGCATCGCAAGCGCAACGACAATGCCCAAACGAGTTGCTAAAACCGAATCACCGAAAAGTTGTAATAAAATTGCAGCGGCGCCACCAAGTACTGCACCGCTAATCACGCCGACCAATAACTCCCTGCGAATAAGTGGCCAGATTCGATCTCGACGAACTTCATCTAGAACGATACCTCGCAAAGTAACTGCTAGCGCTTGATGCCCCGCGTTTCCAGAAAGTGCAGCAATGAGCGGCATAAAAACAGCTAGAAGCGCAACTTCTGCAATGAGGGATTCGTAATGCAAAACAATAAACGTTGCTGGCAACATCATGAACCCAGAAATGATCAACCATGGCATTCGGCCTTTGAGTTTTTCCGCAATACCAGAATAGACGGCTTCACCAGCGCCAGCGCCAACCGTTTTTTGAACGTCTTCGGTTTGTTCTTCTTCAATAATATCAATCACATCATCGACAGTAATAATCCCAAGCAGTCTTTGCGTTGGATCAACAACTGGCAGCATTTCGTACCCGTATCGATCAAATTCTCTTGCCACTTCTTCCCTATCAGTGTCACTGTGCACCGCTGCAACTTTGTGTGACATTACATCGCCAACTTTTTCATCAGGCAATGCAATCAAGAGTGTTCGTAAACCGATGATTCCAACGAGGTGATCTAACTTGTTTGTGACGGGGAGATCCAACACGTGTTCGGGAAGTTCGCGCTCTCTCAAAAGATCAACCACTTGTGTAATCGTCATTGTCTCATCAAGTGAAACATAGTCAGTTGTCATGATGCCCGCCGCTGATTCTTCTTCGTAATCGCTGAGTTGTCGCAGAAGCCGAGCATCGCGAACGTCCATTACGTTGTACATTGGCTCAACATATTGATCATCGACAGATCGAATAATGCTCACCGCATCATCTGGTGCCATCAACGAGAGAAGAGTTGCAGTATATTTCGCTCGATCGTCGTCAATGAGATCTTCTACGATCGTGACGGCAAGGGGTGTTTCCATCTCTGCGAGCGCATCAGAAGCAGACTGATCTGCCATGAGTTCGATGACTTCTGCGGCTTCAAGATCATCGAGATCTTCTAGGGTGTCTGCTGCATCTGCTGCTTTTTGCTTCGCTACCGCTGAGGCAAGAGCAGAAACATCGATCGTGTGCGACATCAGATCCGCAACACGTTCGTCCTCTGGAGAAACCGTGTTTCCAACGTCTACGAGCGTCTCCTCGGTGGTATGTTCAGATCGCTCGTCGCTCATACTTCTCATTATAGAGGTTGGGATCATTGGCTCCGAGCCAAGTTGGCTCCGAGCCAATGCGCCATCGGGTCAATGGGTTCCGCGGCGAGCCCGAACGCCAGTTCGGGTTCCTTCGCCAGTTGGCTCGTCTTCATCAGTTTCGAAGCGCGGGAGTTTTTCGGCTGCAAGTTTACGACCCGTAAAATCGTCAAGTACAATTTTTACAGCCTCTGCTGGGTCATCGACAATATGAAATAAATCTAAATCTTCTTCACTGATCGTTTCAAACATGCCAACCAACCTAGTTTTTATCCAATCAACAAGGCTATTCCAATAGTCAGATCCAACAAGCACGACAGGGAAAGGCTTAATTTTCAAGGTTTGCATCAAAGTGAGTGATTCAAAAAATTCATCAAGCGTCCCAAATCCGCCTGGAAAAATGATAAACCCCCTCGCATACTTCACAAACATCACTTTGCGGATGAAAAAATAGCGAAAATCAAGCTCAACCGTTTGATAAGGATTGGCGTCTTGCTCCTGAGGCAACGAGATGTTTAGCCCCACCGATACACCATCGGCCTCTATCGCACCACGATTCGCTGCCTCCATAATGCCAGGTCCACCCCCAGTAATCACAGCAAATCCCGCTCCAACGAGCAATTTTCCGCATTCTTGCGCCAATTTGTAATAATCGCTGTTCTCTGGAAGCCGAGCAGAGCCAAATACAGAGACTGCGGGGGGAAGTTTACAAAGCGTGTCAATCGCATCAACAAACTCACCTGTAATTCGAAGAACTCTCCAAGATTCAGAAGCAAGGCTGGTATCGGGCATAATGCAAAAACCCATCTTTTTGCCATAAGTCTTTGTTTTACAACAGTTTACACTTGTTGATTTGTACTAAAACTCGATTTATGGTAGAATGACGCGGCTATGGCAACCGCAAAAAAAACAACGAAAAAACGTACGACAAAGAAGGCAACAAAATCGAAGGTGAAGCCAATCAAAACCTTCTCATCGGCTGTTGCTTACCTCCTTGAACAAACTGATTATGAAAGAATGCGGGTTGTTCAATACGATGAAGATACCTTCAAACTCGATCGAATGCGAAGTATTCTCGATGTACTTGGGAATCCGCAAGACCAAGTTCCGATGGTCCACGTTGCTGGCACTGTCGGTAAGGGATCCACGGTCGAAATGCTCACGACGATGCTTTTGGGTAACGGATATGCAGTTGGTAAATATACTTCGCCGCACCTCACCGACATTCGCGAACGCATTGTCGTCAACGATGAAATGATCAGTGAAGATGAATTCACTGAGATTGTCGCTGAAGTTGTCGCCGCTGCAAAAAAACGAAACGTTACACCAACTTTCTTTGAATTGATCACCGCAGCCTCATTCAAGTACTTCGCTGAAAAAGCAGTTGACATTGCAATCATTGAAACTGGTCTCGGGGGCAGACTCGATTCAACAAATGTTATCAACCCAATTCTTACGCTCATTACACAAATTGATCTTGACCACACACACATTTTGGGTGAAACACTTGAAGAGATCGCCAAAGAAAAAGCGGGTATCTTTAAAAAATCAACGCCTGCAATCAGTTGTCAACAAGACGAAAACGTTGTAAATGTTTTACGCGCAACGGCTGAAAAAACAATGTGCGACCTTGAACTTGTAGGTGATGAAATAGAATTTAGTTTGCGGTTTGTCACAAGCAATCAAGGTGTGCCGCAAAATAGAATTTGTATTATCACAGAAGAAACGCAATTTATGCACACCCCTGTTCCGCTAAAAGGTGCACATCAAGCACGAAACTGCGGTCTCGCGCTTGCTGCAATTTGCAAACTTAAAACACTTGGATATATGTTTGAAGATGCTGCCCTTTATGAAAGTCTAAGAAAATCTGCTGTTAGTGGACGCATGGAACTTGCTTGGGACAAGCCCAAAATACTCATCGATGGTGCACACAACCCTTCTTCATTGCAATCGCTGATCAAGTGTATTGGTGCACACATTCCATACGATTCAATGGTATGTGTCTTTGGATGTTGTGCTGACAAAGACGTCAATGGCATGCTCCGCGAACTCTCACTTGGTGCAGACAAAATCATCTTCACAAAATCACACGGCAACCCGCGTGCAGCAGAACCGCATACTCTTCAGAAGCAATTTGCAGAAATCAGCGGAAAAATGACACAGGTTGCAAACACGCTTGGTGAAGCCCTTGAAATTGCCGCTAGAGCAACAAGTCGCGACGACTTAATCTGCGTCACTGGCAGTTTCTACCTTGTCGGAGATGCAAAGAAACACTTAACCGAGTTGGCAAAAAAACGCTAACCATAATCTACGCCTAACACTCATAAGAAAGGCGCCGCTAAGATATCCTGCACGATTCATGTCTTGCACACCTACAACAACAAACGAACACCGCTACTGCGCTTCTCTTGCAAATGAAATAGAAGTAAAGTGGCAGCATGCTTGGGATGAAGCAAACATCAATAAAGTTGGCAATCCAAACGATGTTGATTTTGACACGACAAAGCCAAAGTTTTATTGCCTTGACATGTTTCCATATCCGAGTGGTGCAGGTTTGCATGTTGGTCACCCTGTTGGTTACATCGGCAGTGACATTCTTTCACGTTTCAAAAGGATGCAAGGGTTTAATGTTTTGCACCCGATGGGTTGGGACGCATTTGGCTTGCCGGCAGAACAATACGCAATCGAAACTGGCGTACATCCAGCAAAAACTACACGCAGTGCAATTAACACCTTCCGTGAGCAACTAAAAAGAATTGGTTTCAGTTACGACTGGTCGCGTGAGTTTGCAACCATTGATCCAGATTACTACAAATGGACCCAATGGATTTGGCTTAAGGCATACGACTCTTGGTTTGATGAAGAAAAGCAAAAGGCCGTACCAATCAGCGAATTGATTTCTGCGATCGAAGAAGAAAAAGTTTCTTGTGGTGGCACGCCTTGGAATGAACTTAGCCAAACACAACAAGACATGTTTATAGATTCAAAACGGCTCGCGTATCTAGGAGAATACACTGTCAATTGGTGTCCAAAACTTGGAACTGTTTTAGCAAACGAAGAAGTCATTGATGGCAGAAGCGAACGCGGCAGTCACCCTGTTGTTCGACGTTCGATGCGGCAATGGATGTTCCGAATTACAGCGTATTCCGATCGTTTGTTGTATGACCTCAAGGGGCTCGATTGGCCAGAGTCAACATTGCGAATGCAAAAAGATTGGATCGGTAGAAGCGAAGGTGCAGATATTGATTTTTTGATTGATGGAAGCGATGAAACTATTCGTGTCTATACAACAAGACCAGACACTCTTTTTGGTGCGACATTTATGGTGCTCGCACCTGAACATCCGTTTGTAGAATCGATCAAAACACCAGAAGTCCAAGCGTATGTTGAAGAGGCGAGAAACCGATCTGATGTTGACCGCATGGCAGATTCAAAAGAAAAAACAGGTGTCGAGACTGGCAAGTTTGCGATCAACCCCTCAAACGGATCAAAAATTCCAATTTGGATCGCTGACTATGTACTCATGGGGTATGGTCACGGTGCAATCATGGCGGTTCCAGCGCACGATGATCGCGACCATGCATTTGCAACGGCACACTCCATTCAAATTATTGAAGTTGTGCAACCAAACGAACCTGTTGATGGTTGTTTTGCTGGTGAAGGCATTGCGATCAACTCTTCTAGTGAAGCAGTTTCTATAGAGGGTCAACAAACAGCTGAGGCAAAACAAACAATCACCGACTGGCTAAAAAAATCTGGTGTTGGATTTGGCAAAGTGAATTATCGACTTCGCGATTGGCTTTTTTCAAGACAACGATATTGGGGCGAACCTTTTCCAATCGTATTTGATGAAAATGGCAAACATTATCCAATCAGCGAATCATCGCTTCCGGTTGAACTTCCAACCATTAACGATTACACCCCACCTGTTTCTGATGAGCCACAACCGCTTCTTGCAAAAGCAGAATCATGGGTAAACACAAC
The DNA here is from genome assembly GCA_964474235.1 of uncultured Isosphaeraceae bacterium. Taxonomy (GTDB): domain Bacteria; phylum Planctomycetota; class Phycisphaerae; order Phycisphaerales; family SM1A02. Next base: position 78,521 of record CAYYRP010000007.1, on the reverse strand, counting down.
TGCTGGCGAAGCAGGTGTTGACCCTTCACTTCTTTCTCCAGAGACGCCAGTTCGTAGAGAAGTAAACACTATGCCTGGCTGGGCGGGTTCGTGTTGGTATGAATTACGCTATTGCAGCCCCTTGTGTGATTCTCGATTTGTTGACAAAGACGCAGAATCTTATTGGATGGGGAACGGCGTCGATATGTACATTGGTGGCGCCGAACACGCTGTCCGACATTTGTTGTACACACGCTTTTGGCAAAAAATGTTGTTTGATCTTGGTGAGGTTTCATCAAACGAACCATTCGAAAAACTTTTTCACCAAGGATTGCTTACAAGTTTTGCGTTCCAGCGAAGTGACAAAACACTTGTACCTACAACAGAAGTTGAGGAAATGGACGGCAAATACATTGAAACAAACACTGGCGAAGAAGTAAAACAAATTATCGCAAAGATGAGCAAATCTTTGAAAAATGTTGTGAATCCAGACGATGTTATTGCTGAATACGGCGCAGATACACTCCGTTTGTACGAAATGTACATGGGTCCACTCGAGGCATCTGCACCTTGGAATACGCATGACATTGTTGGTGTGCACCGATTTTTGCAGCGTGTTTGGAGACTTAGTGTAGAAGAAGGATCGGGCGAACTTCGTACTTGTTTGAATTTAGAACCAAATGAAGATGTCGAACGGGAGTTACACAAAACAATCGCCAAGGTAACGGGTGACATTCCGCAACTTGCATACAATACCGCGATCGCTTCGATGATTGAATTTGTGAACACTGCAACCAATGAGGGGGCCATCACAACGAGCCAACTCCTACGGTTCGTTCGTGTTCTCTCACCTTTTGCACCACATATTTCTCAAGAACTATTTGCGCGCCTTGGCGAAGATTCATATGTTTGTTCCTCGCGGTGGCCAAGTTTTGATGAAACAATGCTCGTTGCAAGCACCATTGAACTTCCTGTGCAAATCATGGGGAAGGTTCGTGGAAAAATAATGGTGCAAGCCGAAGCAAACTCCAAAGAGGTTGAACAAGCCGCGTTGAATGATGAACGAATTAAAGAATGCCTTGAAGGTCTTACTGTGCGTAAGATTATCGTTGTACCTGGAAAAATAATTAACATAGTTGCAAACTAATGATGACAAACACAACACACACCGTTGAATTCGCCCCCGCTGCTGCAGATACACCTTGGCTACTTGCAAACCCGTTGCCAACTGATCTTCGAGCAGTTGTGAATACCGCCGATCAACCAACAGTTGAATCTGTTGGCAAAGCGCTCGCAACTTTTATTGGCGAATCAATAGAAGCAGAAGAAATTGAAACTCAAGATAACGATATGCTCTGGGCGATGCGTGTCCGGCTTGTTGGTTTACCAACGGATATGGTTATTTGGGTAGAAGAATTGAACGAGGCAAGCAGAGAAGCATCGGGTGTACAAAACGGCTGGATCATTGCTGCTCAAACCGTCTTGCACTCCGGAGATCCACTCACACATTTCTCAAACATCATGCGCCTTTTTTCCAGTGCAGACTTGGGTGTTGAAAGTGTTTGTGACTTGGCAACGGGAAGGTGGTTTCCACGGCCAATTCTTGACAAGTTATTTATTAACGACACAACGCAACCACCCGAAGAAATTATGTGGATCACCAGAGTTGTTGAAGCCCCAGAAGATTGTGACCCAGAAGATATGTGGGCATGGGTGACAACACATGGTTTAGCAAGGAGTGGTCGAGTTGAGTTAGAAATGCTCGGTGTTCCTGCAATTTTGACATCTGAAGCAGCGCATGTTATAGACGGGCTTGCAGCGCTTACACTTGAATCTCCCCTTCCTCCTGTTGGACAAGTGATGTCGCTTGGACCCGACATTCTTGTTTCACTTTTAGGATGTGACACTGCTGTTGGCATGTTGAAAAAAGAAATGCCTGGTTTTGAAACTAGAATTATTCCTTCAGTTGCGATAGCTTCGCCAGATGGTGCCTCTGTTTTTCCACTAGAAGCACTTGAGGCTCTTCGCTGCGGAGATACTGCTGTAGCAAAAACTGCTCGCTATACAAAACGGCAAGCAGCGCTTGCAAGAGGCGAGTGGAAGATGCTCCTTGATGCAGCTGAGCAAATCGGTGAAAGCGAACACGCCGCATGTATGGTGCAAGTTCCTTGGACAAACACTGAAGAGGAAGATTCGCCAAGTGAATACCTTTGGTTTCGAATTACAAAAGTTGAAACACCAAACATAATTGGCGCGCTCGCGCATGAGCCAAAGTATGCAACTTCACTTCCGGAAGGTCATGAAGAAAACTTAACTGTTGATGATGTAACCGATTGGGTTGTAATGACTCCCGTGGGTCCAATGGGCCCGAGTGATTCAGAAGCAATTGCGGAGTTTTTAAGCCAGTTTTCGAATTAAGAGATTGCCAAAAACAAGGCGATCGCCATTCCTACGAGTAGAACGATCGCCGTAATAAAAAAAGCGACTTTTGCTGGAACGCTCATCATGGCTGATTCGTGAACGTCGATATTTGAACCCTCAAGTTCCAGTTCATCCCAATCAATGTCAATTGAGTCTCGCTTGTTTGCGGCAAGAACTTGCGTCGCTTTAGTGATATCGTCTGCGCGAACTTGTAATGGAATACCTATTGTTCCCCCACTAAACGGAACACCTATTCCAGATGCGGAAGATGCAAACACAAATGCTTCAATGCCGTTGTCTCTCAACACAATCGCTAGTAAGTTCGCTTCAAATTCAGAAGGAACTGTTATAAGGGTGACGAGGTCTTGATTCATGCAAAACTATCCTCGCCGCTGAGCGGAGGATGTATGACGTCAATAACTCGCTGCATCCTTGGTTCAAGCCATCTCAGTTTTTTCTCAACAAGTTTTAAAAATGTAGAACCGGTAACACTTCCAAACGTACCTGTTTTCCAAATTGGAATCACGCTCTCAACAACGAGCGCTTCTACCATCAGGTCTGGGATCATTGCGCGCTCTGATGCAAAGAGTGGTATTTGCGAAAACTGATCGTACGCTTGTACAAAGGACTGAATTGTGTGCCCACGAAAACCTTCACCCCACGATTCTACTTTTTCTGCCGTGCCCATTCGCATAGAAAACTGCAACGCGCCATTTGCAACGTCGGTAATTCGTGGTTGAAAACGCAAGGAATCAAAATCGATGACTGCAATAATTTCATTGTCTGCATACAACATGTTTCCGGGGTGCCAATCGCCATGGACTAACTGCGATCCAAGGGAATTCCATTCTAGGTTTTGTACTTTTTTTGCAGAATTTTCGTACTGCCCACGAATATATTCCACCGTATCGTCAATACCTTCGAGTGCAGAAGCCTCTTCGTATGAAGTTAGTACTTGAGAAATTGAATCGAGTACCTCTGGAATTTGTTGCGAGTGATGAAATGTTCCGTTCCCAACAACAGGTTCTTTTTTGTTACTTAACAGTATGCTGTGGAAATGTGCGAGCACCCTTCCAGCTTCTGAAGCTGCTGGGTTCGATTTATCAAATCTCTTTCCGGTGATAAAACGAAAGAGTTCATAAATACGTCCCTCGTGTTGGACCAGCGTCGTTCCTTCTGTTGTAGAAACAAGCCCAGCAACCGGGAACCGATGTTCAGCCAATGTTGCTTGCACAGTATGTGCAAAAACAACTCGGGAGTGTTCGTCGTGACCAACTGCCCTTCGTTTTAAAAGAAACTCGCCCATTGAAGAAACAATGTGCATTTTGGGTGATCGCCGTGATCCTCGTTTGTAATCTGAAATTCTATCGACTGCGCCAATATCGTATCGACTCAATACTATCGCGAGATCGCGACCGCTAATTTCTTCTACAACTGAACCATCTTCGGCAAGGGGTCCAAGACGAGAAGTTCGATCAATATTGTCTGGTTCGTTGCTCACGCGTTATTACTCTGCGTTTTGCACTTGTTCCTTGATTCGATCAATTGCGCCTTTGATCACTACAATTCGACGACTCGTATCGCCGTCAAGACACTTGCTTGCGATTGTATTTGATTCACGAAGCATTTCTTGTGCTAAAAAATCTAACGTTCTTCCGATCGGATCGTAGTTTTCACTTCCAACGAGTTCTCTAAATTGTTCCAGGTGGCCGCCAAGCCTTGATAATTCCTCTGAAATATCTGCACGTTCCGCAAAGACTGCAACTTCCCGGAGTAAATCAGCGTCGTTCACTTCCTTGCCAATATCAGAAAGGAGTGCTTCCATCCGTTGCCGTAACCGTTGTTCATAGTCAGATACAATCAACGGCGCCCGTTCTTTTATGTTTGCAAGATGCTCATCGATTTTGCAAAGGTGTAATTCCAAATCATTCTCTAGCGATTTTCCTTCTCTGGTTCGCATTTCAACTGCAGATGCGCATGTGTCTTCAAACAGTTTGGTAATGATGGGTCGAACTCGTTCAATGAGTTCCTCGCCAGTATCGTGCATAAGAACGCCGGGGAGAGAAAGTAGACGGCCAGCATCGATGGTCAAGTTTTCATCAACCTCCCTAATTTGGTCAATGTATTTTTTAATTGCATCTGTGTTCAACGATGCTGCGGCTCTATATGAGTTATCTACATATTTAACCGACGCAGTCACGCTTCCACGCACAAAATGACTGGCTAAAAACGCATCGAGTTCTGCGTCTAACCCTTGTAATGTGTCTGGTAATCGGATGTGAGACTTATAAAACTTGTTGTTTACTGTTCGTACTTCAACCAACAATGCCAAGCCGTCTTCGCGGCTTGAGGCGCTGCCAAATCCGGTCATCGAACGTAACATGTGTTACTTCGACCCGTCTGAGGTTGGATGATCAGGTTTAGACTCAGTTGCTGTTGTGTCTGGAATACTTGTGTCTGGAGTACTTGTGTCTGGAGTAGTCGTAGCATCGGGCGCTGCACCGGCAGTCACTTCAGCAGTTGGGGCAACTTCCTGAGTTGTACTTTTACTTTCAACAAGGTTGAGTGCAACTGCAAGTCCAAGAAAGAGTACAAACGCTACCACTGTCATAATGGTGAGCGCGTCGCCAACACGTCCACCAAAGACGGTGTCGTTTCCACCACCACCACCGCCGAATGCAGATGCAAGTCCACCACCCTGTGGTCGCTGCACAAGAATGATCAAGACCATTGCTACGGAGATAATAATGAGACCAATTGTGAGATAAAGAAAAGTTTGATTCATTTCATAATTCCAAAAAAGCCCAACTGGGCAAACATTAACAGGCTGCCTTAATAATTGCAGCAAAAGATTCACCAGACAATGCAGCACCGCCTACCAAAGCGCCGTCAATATCGGGGCAAGCGAACAATTCCTTCGCGTTTTCCGGTTTGACAGATCCGCCGTATTGAATACGGGTTGAGGAAGCCACATTGTCATCATACCTTGATGCGAGTGCTTCGCGAATTGCACCGTGTACCGCTTGAGCATCTTCTGCAGAAGCGGTTTTGCCCGTGCCAATAGCCCACACGGGCTCATAGGCAATAACTATATTTTTCATCGATTCATGGTTTACCGACTCTAAGCCACTTTGCACCTGACCAAGAACAATATCAAGCGTGCTTCCTGCTTCCCTCTGCTCAAGAGTTTCCCCAACACAGAGGATGACTTGGAAATCCTGCTCAATAGCAAAATCTACTTTTTTGCCAATCAGTGCATCTGATTCATGTAAAACATGCCGCCGCTCGCTGTGCCCAACAAGGACGCTCGTCACACACAGATCCTTGAGCATGTTGCAGGAAACCTCACCCGTGAAAGCGCCGCTTGCTTCGGGCCAAAAATTTTGCGATCCAAGGGTAACTGGTGAATTCGAAATAACCGAGTCTATCGCCTGCAAAGAGGGAAATGGAGGATAAATAACCACATCACAAGTTTCGAAAGTGCTTGCAGCATCCGCCACCTGCGAGGCCAATGCCATGCCGGTTTCAAGATCGGTATTCATCTTCCAATTACCGCCAATAATGAATCGTCTTTGCGTCATCTGAACCCTACAGGATACCAGAATCGTGACGTTTCCATCACCCCGTTTTTTGACTCCTCGGACTCGACCCCAGACTTGACCCCGAGTCGTTAGGCCAAAGGGTACAATTCTGTTTTCTAGGACAAAAAGAAGGAATACACCTAAAGTTATGACGCTAAGTGGATCTACAATTCGACGCCAATTCATTGATTTTTTTGAGAATCGCTGCCAACACACTGTGGTGCCATCGAGCCCCGTGATTCCTCATGATGATCCCACCCTGCTCTTTACAAACGCAGGGATGAATCAATTCAAAGATGTATTTCTTGCCCAAGGAACACGGCCTTATACTCGCGCGGTTGACTCGCAAAAATGTATTCGCGCTGGTGGCAAACACAATGACTTAGAAGATGTTGGCCGCGACACATACCACCACACATTTTTTGAAATGCTTGGCAATTGGTCATTTGGAGATTATTTCAAGGCAGAAGCGATCGAGTGGGCGTGGGAATTGTTTACTGAGGTGTGGGGACTCGACAAATCTCGTTTGTACGTTACTGTTTTTGAAGGCGACGAAAAAGATGGGCTTAATGCAGACATTGAAGCGGAAAGTTTATGGAAAGAAAAAACAGATATCGATCCCACGCACATCACTCGTTGGGGACGCAAAGATAATTTTTGGGAAATGGGTGAAACAGGACCGTGTGGACCCTGCAGTGAAATACATTACGATTGCACACCCGACAAAAGTGGTGGACACCTTGTAAACTTGGATGACCCGAACGTCATTGAATTATGGAACCTTGTCTTTATCCAATTCAACCGAGGAGACGAAGGAAAACTCACGCCACTTCCAAATCAACACGTTGACACTGGCATGGGCCTTGAACGAATTGTTCGTGTATTGCAAAACAAAACAAGTAATTACGACACCGATCTGTGGACACCAATATTCAACTCTATTCAAGAAATTACTGAATCAACAGCGTATCAAGGATCAGACGACGGTCCCATTGACATTGCATACCGCGTGATAGCAGATCACATTCGTTGTCTCACTGTCGCGCTTGCAGATGGTGGTAGACCCGGCGCTGCTGGTAGAGAATTTGTGCTTCGCCGCATTCTTCGCCGCGCCGCAAGACATGCACACCAAACGCTCGGTGTTGATGGACCGATGTTGTATAAACTCGTGCCTTCCATCGTTGAAACACTCGGCGATACTTTTCCAGAAATTACAAAAAATTCAACGCACATCGCTGCGGTAATTAAAGATGAAGAAGAAAGTTTTCTCAAAACACTTGATCGCGGTTTAGAACTTTTCGACAAAGCAGTAAAAAATGGTGCCAGCAAAACGATTGACGCAAAAACCGCGTTTACTTTGCACGACACGTTTGGTTTTCCAGTTGATTTAACCGAGGTCATGGCAGAAGAACGAGGAATGATCGTAGATCGAGATGGTTACGAAATACTCATGGAGGTTGCTCGGGAAACTTCTCGCGCAACTTCTTCAACAGATCAAAAAATGCAATTGCCACCAGATGTACTTGCTTCTCTTCAAACTCTGCAGATACACCCAACAAAAGATAGCGATAAATATCTGAGGCGGTCAGGTCGGGCGCAAATCAAAGCTATTTGGGATGGAAGAGAATTAACTGATATCGCAAACGATTTGTGCGTACATGGAATTATTCTTGACCACACACCTTTTTATGCTGAAGCGGGCGGGCAAGTGGGTGACACTGGACACTTGATTACCGATCATCACACAGGTGAGTTAAGAAATGGTGGAAGCCAGTTTAACGTGCTTGAAACGCACAAATGCGGCGATTATGTTCTTCACATCGGTCGAGTTGTTAATGGTGAACTGCGTTGTGATGACCAAGTAACCGCCACCGTACACAACGAGCACAGAATCGCAACCGAGGCGAATCACACTTCAACACATTTACTCAATCATGCTTTGCGAGCAATTTTGGGCGAAGATGTACAACAAAAGGGTTCACTTGTTGATCATGATAAGTTGCGGTTTGATTTTTCACATACCCATGCTATGACTGATGAAGAAATTGAATTTGTACAACAACTTGTAAACAAATCAATCAACGCAGATTCAATCGTAAACGCGAAAGAAGTTTCTCTTGAGAAAGCAAAAGAAATTTACGGTGTCCGCGCAGTCTTTGGAGAACAATATCCAGACCCTGTTCGAGTTGTGAGTATCGGCGCAACCGTTAACGATCTTCTTGAAAATCCAACAAAGAAAGAGTGGTATGATTGCTCGGTAGAATTTTGTGGTGGCACACACTTGCCCTCATGCGCAGCCGCTGGACAATTTGTGATTGTTCATGAACAATCTCTTGCTTCAGGCGTTCGACGCATTCTTGCACTAACCGGTGTTGCTGCGGAAGCTGCCTTCGGAGCTGGTGAAACCATGCTTGAACGAATTTCAAAGGCGTCAAGTCTAAGCGGGCATGCACTGCTGCAAGAGTTTGATGAACTTTCACAACTTGTAGATGAACTCACTCTTTCTCAACCAGATAGGCATGCTGCAAAACATGCACTCATATCGTTACATGAAAAAGCAAAAAGTGCACGAAAACAAGCGGCTTCTTCAAGAAAAGACGATGTTTTAGCGCAAGCACAAGAAATTGCCGAGGGTGATGAAGTAATTGTTGTTGCAGCAATCGATGGGGGTGACAAAGATACACTTTTAAGTGCACTCGACGCTATTCGATCGAGACGAGAAGGTGGCGCCGTGATGTTATTTACTGCACACGTAGATGATGGAAAGGTCACAATCGTTGCCGGAGTTGACAAACAACTCGTTGAGAAAGGGCTCAAGGCTGGCGACTGGGTTCGAGAGGCTGCAAAAGTTTGCAGGGGCTGCGGTGGTGGAAGACCTGATACTGCACAAGCTGGCGGTAAAGATCCTGAAAAGATTCCTGACGCCATGATTGCTGCTCGTCAATTTGCAGAGAAAGTAATAGCATGACAAAAGAAGAATCAAAAAAAGAAATAGAAAAAAGCAGAGAAGAAGGCGAAGGCATCCCTACGTACGTTACTCCCCTACAACCAATTGTAAAACAAGTTGGTGAACATGTCATGGCTGCGCTTGAGGACAAAAAAACTGTTGCGGTCTTAACAACGATCACGGGTTCTTCTGCTGGGCAACAAGTAATTTCAATCCCACTCACTTCAGAACATTTACAACAAGTACATGGGCTTATCGAAGAAATACATATTAGTGATGAACCAGAACGTGTTCCGTGTGTAGGTTTTCACTGCTTTTTAGACAACAACGAATCGGAGGACAAAAACAATGACTGAACCTCTTTTTAGTATTTCGCTTGCACAGTGGTCATTACACCAAGCACTTTTTGCAGGATATATTCAATCGATTGATTTTCCCCGCATCACTAAAGAGCAGTTTGGTATCGACGCTGTTGAATACGTTAATTCGTTTTTCCCTGATCGAAAACCGGAAGCGAAATTTGTGCGTGAGTTAAAAACTAGGTGTGACGATCTCGGTGTTACAAGTTTGCTCATCATGTGTGACGGAGAGGGAAATTTAGGTGATCCAGATGACGAAAAAAGAACGCAGGCAATCGAGAATCATTACAAATGGATCGACGCAGCTGTTGAACTTGGTTGTCATTCAATTCGTGTCAACGCGCAGTCTGAGGGTGCTCCAGATGAACAGAGAAAACTTGCCGCAAATGGTTTGCTGCGATTAACAAAACATGCTGACACAAAAAACCTAAACGTCATTGTTGAGAATCACGGTGGGCTTAGTTCAAATGGCGCTTGGCTTGCTTCGGTCATGAGAGAAGTTGATCATCCTCGATGCGGAACGCTTCCTGACTTTGGTAACTTTATTCTTGATTGGGGAACGAGAGAAGAATATGACCGATATAAAGGCGTGAAAGAACTCATGCCTTTTGCCAAAGCGGTGAGTGCAAAGTCACATGATTTTGACCAAGACGGAAATGAAATACACACCGACTATCGCAAGATGCTCGGTATCGTTTTAGATTCTGGGTACCGTGGGTGGATCGGTGTTGAATACGAAGGCACAAATATTGGTGAGTTTGAGGGAATCATTCGGACCAGAGATTTACTGCAAAAAATAAGAAAAGAGCGAGAGGATACGGCATGAAAGCTGCAACCATAACTTCGGAGGGAACACCTGTTGCGGAAAACGTTTCGGTTGTTGATAATTGGGAAAATATTTCCGCAGGTGCGGGGAAAGTCGTCGTAAAAACCGAGGCATCCGCACTTAATCACTTGGACTTATGGGTCGGTATTGGTATGCCAGGGCTTGGACTTACTTATCCTCGGGTCAGTGGTTCCGATGGTTGCGGCATCGTGAGTACTATTGGGGAAGGCGTAGATGCATCATGGCTAGGAAAGCGGGTCTTACTCAACGCTGCGGTCAGACAACCAGAACCTGTTCTTCCAAATGTGTCACCATCGAAAGAAGACATCCGCATGATCGGAGAGCATGACAACGGGACAAACGCTGAATATTTTTCTGCACCAGTACAGAACGTGCTAGATATTGGAGATGCCGATCCTGTTGAAGCGGCTGCATTTGGTCTCGCACACCTTACTGCGTGGCGGATGCTCGTGACACGCACAAAACTTCAAGCTGGACAAACTGTTCTTATCACCGGCATTGGTGGCGGCGCTGCACTTGCGGCATTTAACATTAGTAAACACTTTGGTTGTCGCACGATCGTCACGTCGAGACACCAATGGAAACTTGATAAAGCGAAAGAACTTGGTGCAAACGAAACTGTATTGGATACCGGCGAAGATTGGTCACGAGAAGTTCGTGGGTTAACTGGGAAGCGCGGCGTTGATATTTGTGTTGACTCAGTTGGTGGACCGCTCCATTTCCCAATCATCAAATCGCTTGCCCGCGGTGGCGCACTTGTTACTTGCGGTTGCACTGCTGGGGCAGCACCCAAAACCGACTTAGCGCGGATCTTCTGGAACCAACTCAATATTGTCGGTTCCACAATGGGCGATATGAATGAGTTTCGGTCAATCATCTCTCTCCTTAATAACGGCATGAGACCCGTTATCGATTCTGTCCATGATGCGGGTGACGCGCAGTCCGCGTTTGCCCGCCTCGAATCAGGCGAACAATTCGGCAAGGTCGTCATTCGCTGGAAATAAACTCACCCTCGGTGAGTTTATTACAGGCAGCAAGCGGAGATCGAATGCCGCTCTAGCAAAACGGCAGTGTTGAACGAGTTAGAGCGAGCACCGAGATCAGCGATTGCAATCTGACACAAGGAACTTGAAGCAGATGACCCTCTACGGGTCATCGATGGAAAGTGACGAAGTGACAGGCAGCAAGCGGAGATCGAATGCCGCTCTAGCAAGAGAAACACTGCAGATAAAACAACTGCCCTCGTGGAACGAGGGCAGTTGCGGCTGAGTATATTTGGTCAGTCTGTCTTCCTACACCATCGCTCATCCTTGAACATGGGAGGAAATGAATGAGGGTATGAAACCTCTAAACTCAATCTAAAACTGTTATGCAGTTCTTCGATTGAAAAGTGAGATAATGATCACAAGAGCAATCAATCCAACAAAGCCATTTGTTCCGAGCTCAGTGATCAAGCCCATCAGATTTGCAACCATTCCATCAAAGAAAGTTGCTGTGTTCCCGAAAATTACTTGTACCAGTACACCTACGGCAATGAAAATTAGCATGAGGTCAATAAAACCCCAAGCCCAACTTTTAATCGTTTCTAGTGCATTTTTCATAATAAAACTCCTTTTTCCGACCCAGCCTGTTGTGGGCAATATTAGCCATCCCTGACAAATTTGGACCACAACGCGGGTCCGGGGGATTCCACCTCTATCGGCAAAAGGTGTAAAAGCACCACAAGTTTACGTCGTATTCACCACAAAACCGAAAGCTCGCGAGTTGTAACTATCGCGGGAACAAAGGTTTACATAAATCAATTTTTTTGAGTTTTTTTCGTTAATACCCGTTTTTTTGTGGAAAATTCCTGCAAAAATCGAACGAATCTATGGTTTTTTGCACGTTTTTCTCGACCGAATCCGCGTCAACTGTTGCATCTATCACGGTATAACGCTCTGGCCAACGTACTGCTTGATCCAAGAAGCCCTCTCGCACCTTTCTGTGGAACTCTCGACCCTTTAATTCCATTCGATCAAGAAGCGGATTCAGCCTTCGAGCGGCAACCGAATCATCCACATCAAGAATAATCGTCAAATCTGGCCAAGCCCCAGCCACGGCAACCTCTGCTACTGCTTGAATCCACTCGACCTCGAGCCCCCCCGCAGTTCCCTGATACGCCAATGTCGCACTGACAAATCGGTCTGCAACCACCAATTCCCCCCTCTCAAGCGCCGGTTTGATCTCTCGTTCAACCAATTGTGATCGGCTGGCCATGTACAGAAGCATTTCACAGCCAAGGGTCATCTCTGCATTGATTGGATCGAGCAAAATCGTACGAATTTGCTCTCCAATTGACGTTCCGCCGGGCTCTCTCACTTCACAAACAACTAAACCAGCTGCACGGGCACGCTTTACAAACCTTGAAATTTGGGTTGATTTCCCTGACCCATCAGGACCATCAAAAACGATGAACCTGCCAGCAAGTTTTCCAATCATGTTTCGCATCTCCACCTGCTCACTATCGCGGATTTTAGCCCGTATTGCAAGCGATTTTACATACGATGTGCAACATGTTCGTTGAACTTTATAAGGAAGGATCAAAAACAAACCGGTTTTCCGTCGATCCTGTTGAGCGACCATCAAAAGTTACCCTAGAACCGAACGGCGATCAATTATTTTTACATTGGGATGCAACTGTTGATGATTCCGACCGGTTGCGCCGTTGCATTATTTGTTCAGGCGATTTGTATCGAGAACGAGCGTTTCCGAAAATCACCGGCGTTGTCATTATGCTTGCTTTTGCGGGCGGTGTTGCTGGTATTGCTGGTTTTTTGACGACATGGGCTATGTTCTCAGCAATGATTTTTGTTCTTCTACTTGATGTTGCTGTTTTGATTTTTAACAAACCGCGCCTTGTTTGTTATGAGTGTGATACAAAATACAAAGAAACTCCAATCGCGCCACATTTTCATCCGTGGGATCAACACCGCGCATATCAAATAACTCGCTCACAAAGTTAGGCAGTCCACATGCCGATTTCTGACCCAAGCCAAAGCAAAGCTACGCCCACCGTGCAACTTGTTACAAACAAAACGGCTTCTCTAATTGTCATCGAAAACAAACCGAGTATCACTACAAAGCAAACAACGTATTGAGCAGCAATAACGAGTAAAAATCGCACTGGTCCGTGTGGAATCTGCACGATGCGCACTGCTTCAATCAGTGCGACAACTGCCAAGCATCGCACTGCTGCAAGTAACACATTTCCTAAGTGACGGTGTACTCGCCAGCAGTTGATTTTTAGCGCTGCAAGAAGCAATACAGAAAACATGAGGAGGCGAACCAATTCTCTACACGATTCGTTCAGCCCAATCGAAAAAGTAATCTCTCCAACATCTCCGTATAGTCCTGTTGATCCGGCGAAAATACCTGAAAGAACAACGCCCACTCCAATTGTTGCAAGAACAACCGGCAACCAAATGCCTCCTCTGCCACTTGTGGAAACTGCGTTGTTTGTAGGTGATATATTTTGTTCTTTCGTCATTGGTATTGGCTCAACAAAGTACAGTATATAGATGTCACAACTACTTATACGTAACGTTCTCTTTATTTTCATTACCGTTACTACTACTCGAGCAGATATACTCACTCTTTCAAACGGCGAGACACTTGAAGTTTTAATTATCGATAAAAACGATACGTCCGTACATGTCGTTCATCCAATCTTAGGTGAATTGCATATTGCTCCAGAAAACATCGGATCAGTTGAAGTGACAACACCCAACAAATCGCCAGCCGAAACAATCAGTGAAGATAATACCACCGAACTTATCAACGATGAACCCACGTGGAACCAAACAATCAAACTCGGCGCAGGGTATCAAACGGGTCAAACAATTAATGTAGACATCAGTACCCCATACCATGCCGACAAAACAGTAAACGAGCACGAAGTTGTGTTTGGCCTGAGTTATCGCATTGCAAAAACCGATGGCACAAAAAATGCCAACCGTTTTTCAGGGGCTTGGGAAAACAAATGGTTTCGGTCTGATTCAAAGTAGGATTTCTTCACGAACGTACAAGTTGATTGGGCTGAATTCCAGTCGTGGGATCAACGAATCCTTGGTGGTCTTGGCGTTGGTTATGAAATATACAACACTGAAAATGAAAAAGAGGCCGTAAAACTAATGGAGAGATTTGGTGGTGGCTTTAGGAAAGAGTTTCAATCTGAAAACGAGAGCATCATTCCCGAAGGCTTACTTGGACTTGCCCTTGATTGAAAATTAGAAAACAACCAAACACTCAAAGCGGATACAACTTGGTTTCCAGACCTTGAAAATTTTTCTAATTACCGAATTGTTACAAAAGCGTCGTGGAATATCAAAATCGACAAAGTGAACAACCTTGACTTCTCTATAGGTGTGCATCACGAGTACGATTCCGTTGTCGATGTTGATGTAAATAATACGTACTTACACCTCACGGCTGGAATTTCATGCTCGTTTTAACTTTACTTTCCACGCATTTGCTGGATCACTCGCCAAACACCGAGCGTTCCTGCAAACAAATATCCTGCCAACCCCAAATATCCGCGAGTATCCATCGCTTCTGCCTTGTTTGCAAGCACCATAATCGAAGAACCGACAATCAGCGCAGAAATAATCATTGCCCAACTGATGTTTTTCGACGTCCTGTCAACAGCATCGGTCATATGTTCGATTGAATCTACATCAATATTTAACCGAACCTTGTTTCGTCGAATTCGATCTAATATTCGTGTTGCATCATCCGGCAAGCGTTCTGCCAGTTGCGCCCAGAGTTGTGCTGAAGCAATGCTGCGCTCTTTCATCGCTCCAAACCCATACTGTGACTTCACCAACTTTTCAATTGTTGGTCTTGCGTGATCAATCAAGTTGAATTCTGGAGATAATTGTTTGCCAACACCTTCAATTGTAATAAGCGCCTTGATCATCAAGATCAAATCGCCTGGACACTTTACATTGTGCTTTCGCAATCCTTCTAGAAACGCTGTCAGCATGCTTCCCATATCAACATCTGCAAGCGATCCCTGTGTAAATCTCTCAATAAAATCCTGTAAATCTTTTCGTAGCAGTTTTTCATCAAGATCATCAGGAGACACATCGCCGAGACGCAAAAAAGATCGAGTCACAAGATCAATATCTTTTTCAGAAACTCCGTAGAGTAACATTGCTAAATCTTTTCGCATCGATTCCTCGACGCGACCGGTCATCCCACAATCTATAAAACAAAGTTTTTCGTTTTCTAGAACAAATATATTTCCTGGGTGTGGATCAGCGTGAAAGAAACCAACTTCAAGCGTTTGTTTGACAACAGCGTGCGCTCCGTTTGTAACAATTTTATCTCGTTGATTTTGGGTAAACCCCGCTTCTTTCCACTTCGTAAGTTCAACACCATGGATTTCTTCGATTGCAAGAATACGGTGCGTAGAGAGTTCAGTAAAAACTTTTGGAAAAGTTGCGGTGTCATCAGCCGTTGATGTTGCTAACATTTTTGTACTGTTCGCTTCGTGCCGTAAATCTAGTTCATGTTCGAGCGCTTCTGCAAACGTATCGATCACTTCTTTGGGATCAAAACCAAGTTTTGCTCCATGACGATTGAGTAATGTCGCAAGTGCTTCAAGAACTTGTAAATCTGAACGAACTGTTTTTTCTATTTGTGGTCGCAAAATTTTAAGTACAACATGTTTTCCAAATGGCGTCGTTGCCCGGTGAACTTGCGCAATTGATCCATCACCAATTGGTGTTTCTTCAATAGATGCAAATTTCGATTCAAGGTTGCTGGCGTACTCAAATTCTAGTTCTTTTTTTATTGCTTCCCAAGGGACCAGCGGGCAACTGTCTTGTAAATGCGTCAATTCTTCTGACCATTCTGGGGGGATAAGATCTGGCCGCATGCTCAACACTTGTCCTAATTTCATAAAAGTCGGACCAAGTTCTTCAAGTGCAAGCCGAAACCTCACTTGTGGGAGCGTGTTTTCAATCGCTTGATCTGGTTTCATGCGACCAAGGAAATCGCCCAATTTTGTGCCCCGGAGTGCCTCACCAAAACCAAAACGGACCGCTACAGAGACGATTTCCTTCATTCTGGGCAGATTACGGATGATTTTGCTTGTTGGCATAGACATTGATTCCTTTGCTTATTATGAAATTCAAGAATGTGAATGGTACCAATATAAAAAAATTTAACTATTCGCTTCACAAATCTAGTTCATGGTGCATAGTAGGTGTATGGAACATCCTTCCAACCAACAAGAACGCCTCGCTAAGTTGTTTGCCACGCGCAAGCATAGGGCTATCGCTCACACAGAGGTTTCTGTTGGTAAAAGGATGATGAATTGTTGGCAATTCATTTGTACGGGCAACGTGTCAAAAGCTATGACGGAGTTCTCACTCGCCATTGGCACTACATATAACTCAATCGTCAATCCCAACGCGGGAGCACGTCGAAAACGATAGTCAACAATGACAATCAATCCTGACAAGCCCCGCCCCAAAAAAGGCGGGTTTTTTAATACACAGAGGAAGAACAAAAATGAACAATCCAAGCAACAACCCAAACCAAATTGACAATGATCGACAAGATCTCATTGCATTTGTTCGCCCCATACGTATTTCTCTAGTTAAAAATAGCGAAGGATGGAACATTACTATTTCATCACTCGATCCGGGAGATGCAATGATGGCTCTCACACGAGATGAATCGCTCGAACAGTCCACGATTTTATGCGGCGCTGGTGCCACAAATTGGGTTGCTTGTGTTGATGGCCCAATCGAATTGGGTGACGCGAATGCAATCATCGCATCTGTTTCTTCGAGCAAATCACCCCTTGCAGCTGAATGCAGAATGCATTCGATGATTGCTTCGGTTGCTCAAGGTGGAATTTCCGCGCACGTTCGTGATTATGATGATACGCTCGCACTCGTTGCAGAATCATTCCGACAGTACGCGAGCACCCTTTTAAACTGCAGCACTTCTACTCCTGATCTAGGTCTTATGGCGACGCTGTTTGAACGGGGTGACGACATCTCCGTTCGTCCAATCGAGTCTGAAGTGTTTTCAACTTTCTTAGACATTGGCATCTCTTCCTCTCCTGAAAATGCTGCTGAAAAAGCGTTGATCTACGACATTCACTCTGACACTTGGCATGGCGAATAGTTACGCCCGCTAAATCTTTTAAAAAAACTCTTACATTATTGAAAGGTATAAAAAACTCACCCCTGGTGAGTTTTTTTTCTGGGGTGGTTTTTTCCGGGGCTTTGTCGGTTTTTTTCGGGGGTGAGTTTTTTTACTGGCACAAGCCCCAGTCGCCAACAACTTGCAACACGTCAGCAACATCAACGGTTAAATCGCCATCAACATCACCTTGGCAACCCGGGCAACAATCACCTGTTGGGGACCAACCATCAATCACTGCCAACAAATCTGTTACTGAAACAAAGCCGTCACCATTGATATCACTGTTACAAGGAACAACTTGCTGGGAAGGTCGAAAATCAAGCACGATCGGTAGATGATCGCTTGTCACAGATGGTAGCGTGTCTGAACTATTCAAACCAAGAGCGTTGAGTTCAGACGAGGACATCGTGTCGCTGTTCATGACATAATTATTTGCAATGTGCATCACACTTTCGGTCACCATAAATCGGTCTAGCCTACTTGGGTCATACCAATCACTTCCCTGCCACGTGTAATCATCACCACTGCTTGGATCAGTTGGCGCAACATCTAATAAATCGCTGTTGTCCCAATCGCCTTTTACGTCTGTGCAATAATCTGATTCTTCAATAACATCGCCTGTGATCAGCGTAAGTTCGGGCTGTGGATCACCAACCAAATTCATGTCACCTGTCAAAATCATTGGTGTACCCCAAGGCAAATCAATGTTACGACCTTGCAACCTTGCGTCGCCCATCCATGTTGCAATAGCGTCCGCACTTTTTTGGCGCTTTTCGTTATCTCCGGGATAATCACAACATTTAAAGTGCACACCAAGAATGTACACGTCGGTTTCAAAGAGGTTGTCTGGTAAATCAACGAGGCACATCGTGACGCCACGTGTTGAACTTTCTGGAATGGTGTCCTGCGCTTGCATGGACATGGGGTAGTGCGAAGCAACAATCGTTCGAACGCCAGCACTGATTCCAACGTGCACTTCCCAGCTGTTTTGTGGCAACTGATGATCGAGCCAATTCGCAAATTCATTCGCATCGTCATAACTTCCCGTTACTTCTTGGAAGATCACAATATCTGGATCAATCGCAGAAATAACACGAGAAAAACCATTCTGTGAAAGTGATTGTGGGTCTAAATCACCGTGCAGGTTGTAGGAAAGAACTCTGACATCCTGTTCGCTCCAGCGGTCGTAATTCGTACTTCCACGTGTTTCTGCGTAAATAGCCGTAGAACCAGCCACAACTACTGAGAACGTCGCACAATAGATAATATTTTTGTCCATGACCTGAGTGTATCCCTTCTGCAAAGTAAGTCAAGATTTAATCGGTAGAGTGCGGTTTATATCAATACAATACATATTCTTTCATTTATTAAGGAGATTATGATGGACAAACAAAACGCTGAAAACGCTTGCCACGAACGATATTCACCTGCAGCAACCAAGGTTGAGCCCGCTCTCTGCTGTCCTGTCGATTACGACGCAAAGTGGCTCAAAGCAATTCCACAGGAAGTGATCGATTGTGATTATGGCTGTGGGGACCCTAGTAAGTATGTTCGCGAAGGCGAAACGGTGCTTGATCTTGGCTCTGGAGCGGGCAAAATATGTTTTATCGCGAGCCAAATCGTTGGAAAAAACGGTAAGGTCATTGGTGTTGACATGAACGACGAAATGCTTGCTGTTGCACATACGTTCGCGCCTATTGTCGCTGAAACAATTGGGTACGCAAACGTGTCGTTTCATAAGGGAAACATTGTTGACATGAAAGACGTTGTTGGAAGTGACTCGGTTGACGTAGTTGTTTCAAATTGTGTGCTCAACCTTGTTTCGAATGTGGAAAAGCCTGCACTGTTCAAAGAGTTGTACCGCGTCACCGCTCTCGGAGGGCGTGCTGTTATTTCTGACATTGTTTCAAACATAGACGTTCCCGAAGAAATGCAAAAAGACGAATATTTATGGAGTGGTTGTATTTCAGGGGCAATGAAAGACGACGCATTCGTGCATGCGTTCGCCGATGCTGGTTTTGATGAAATATCTGTTGTTAAACATGAAGCAGATCCATGGCAAACTGTCAATGGAATCGAGTTCCGATCCATGACTGTTGTTGCTTGCAAGGCTGATGCTGATGGGAATACCGATACGGGTCCAACACCTGAATCAGACAATGATGGGTGTTGTTGTTCTGGTTCAGATTGCTGCTAATCGCCGAATTTGTCGTAACCGTTCCACATTGAATGAACCCGTGTTTCCTTTTTTGCCCAATGTCAAGGAGATCAAAATAGTTGTATACGCCCTAACGAACGATTAAAACGGTCTGATCAGCCGCGACATTTGTTTGCACGGTTGTTGAACCATCTGGCCACGTGACAATCAGCTCATCAACTAATTCGGAGTCGCCAATACCAAACTGCACATCAATTTGGTGCTGCGACAAATAACTGCCGTCTACACCAACTTGTTTTGAACGAATCACATCGCCGGTTTTTACAGAAACTGTTGCACCAATTGCAAATCTATTCTTGGCTTCTTGTGACAAATGAACCCGCAACCAGTGCCCGTGCTTTTCAGTTGTATTTTCAAGCAACAATACGCCTTCTCCAAACTTTAACACTGCAATATCAACATCGCCGTCGTTGTCATAATCTGCGTGTGCACCACCTCTCCCAACAAATGGGGTCGCGAGCGCTTCGCACGCTTCAATTCCAATTTCAAAAAAGCCTTCTTCTTCAATTTGTCGAAACAGTTGCATTTCTTGTTTTTGTAACTGCTTGGTGTTGTTTTCTTCTTCAAGTGTGTGCCCGTTCACAATCCACAAATCAAGCAACCCATCATTATCTAAATCAACGAGGCCTGTCGCCCAGCCAACCATGTGCAACGAGATTTGTCCAAGCCCATGATCTTCTGCGGTATCCATGAAAGAAACACGTGTTTCATCGCCCCACTCACCAAGCATGTTTTCGTACAGAGCATTTTCCTGAGCAACCCAGTGGGTCACGAGTAAATCATCGTCACCATCCGTGTCAATGTCACCAACAGCTAACCCCATTGCGCCGCGATAATCTGCGGCAAGCGAAATTGCTCCTATGTCTATGAACGTACCGTCGCCATTGTTTTGATACACACCATTTTTAGATACATCGTTTGCGACGTACAAATCCAAATCACCATCACCTTCAAAATCAAACCATGTTGCACCAAGTGATCGACCATCTTTGTCTTCAACACCCGCATCCTTCGCTACATCTGTGAATGTTCCATCGCCATTGTTCATAAAAAGAGCATTTGCTTGAGCTTCATATGAAGATGGATTCAATGTAAATGGAACTTCTGCGCCGTACTGCCTTTGAGCTGCATCATGATCTGATTCTTGATAAATAAAATCAACGTAATTTGTGACATACACATCAAGATCACCATCGTTATCGAAATCTCCCCACGATGCGCCCGCGGAGAAACGGTTGTCATTTATGCCACTCTTGGATGATGTGTCTGAAAATTTCCCGTTGTTATTTTCATATAACACGTTTTCGCCGTACGCTGTGATGTACAAATCCAAATCACCATCGTTGTCAAAATCCGCCCAAGTTGGCGACATCCCAAAAATTGATATATCTATCCCAACATCAAGGGAGACCTCATGGAACTCTCCATTTCCTTCATTTCTAAATAACGAACAGTTTCCTGTTGGCACACCAGAAACAATATCACCAGAAAAATTCACCGCGAACAAATCGTCATCACCATCGTTGTCATAATCTCCCCACGCAAGACCACTTCCCATATCTTCTGGCAATAGAGAATTGCGATCCGAGGAAAAATGAGGAAAAACAAGGTTGTGCGATTCAAACTTAAACGTAATAGTTTCTGAATCAACCGTCCGATCCAGCACGCTTGTAAGACCGCTCACTGAACCATCTTCGTTGCGAGCCATTGGATCAACGCGAGAGTTTTTCCAGACAAATAGTGCTGCAATCGCGACTGCAATCACAATTGTGACCACACTCCATCGCACCATGAGTTGATGTCGTTTAGTAAAACGCTTTTTACTCATTCATCTTCTACATTAATGGTTGCAAACGTTTCTGAAACCTTAAGGATTGGCGATCGAACATCTAATTCTGTTCCATACACTCGATCAAGGAAGGCTGGATTTGCTTTTCGATACCAAAGCGTTGCACGAACAGTCAGTTCTTCTCCGCCGATTGCTTCAAAGGAAAAATCGTCTGATCTGTTTCCTGGAGTTGATTCGCGCGCGTTGTCGGTGATTCGTCCACGAGCCATTGATGGGCATTGCAGTGTTTCTTCGAAGGTATCGGTTACGCCTGGATACATCGAACGCTTATAACTTGCACCAACCAAATCCCAAAGGTTGTGACGGTCAATGAGTTCACCCTTACGATCAAAACCATCGGCCTTAAAAACCACTTGAGAATCTGTTATTTCATCAGTTTCAGAATCAACACTTCCTGTGCTATACACCACATTTCCCGCCTTGTCTGTTACAACCAACTCAACCCAACTTTCAATCATATCGAGAGGTCCCGTCGGGTAGTCATGACCGGTTTTGTTGTTTGTAAGAAGAACTCTTAGATCTACTTGCTCTCCTGCAACAACGCTATCTGGTGCAACGATTTCCATCCGAACAACTGGTCCAACTGTCCACTTATCTGCAATCTCTGGAATTTCTCTTTCGCCACGCATCCACTCTTCGATGAGTGCTGTATGCTTATCCGCAAACTCGAGATCCTGCAGTTGTGGAATATACTGGTTAGCACCAAGTGTTCGGTGTCCTCGATGTTTACCGTCATCAAGAGAGCGGTTGTAGTCGGTCATATCTCCCGCAGCAGGATCCATAGACTCTATAAGAGGCATGTGACACTCGCGGCAGGAAAGTGTTTTTGGATCCTGATCTCCGTGGAACCAGCGAGAATTTTTCCAACTGTCGTATTGATTTTGTCCTTGCACTTTGCCAATGTCTGTGTTCACTTCCTTGTCTAGATATTGTTTGTGGCACGCTGCACAAAACTCTGGCGTCTTATAAAGCGGACGCGAATATGAGGAAACATGGTGTTTCGGATATGTACGGATTAAGAAGTCACTCACAAATTTTGCCGCATCTCCATCATCGAGCTCATATACGTATCGCTCTTGTGGTTGCAAGGTATAGTCAGCGTTTCCCTGTACATCTGTTTGCACAATGTTGTGGCAGACCAAGCACGATGTCCCTTCGTCGATGCCGACGTCTACGCCAACTGAATTATTGCTACTGTTTTTTGCGCCCGCAAACAGTGAGATTGGATCGTGGCATCCACCACAGTACCGTGTGTGTTCAGGAGAGGTTTCGTCAACCATGAGTGTCTGCACGTCTTGAAACATTTTGTCAAGAGACGAATACCGATGCGCACTTGGCAGCCACTCTTCATATATTTGCGTATGACAGCCACTTGTTCCGCAGCGATCAGAACCCGAAAGAAGTTTTGGATCAATGGCACCATTGTGTTGCATCCAATCGGCAGCATTCTTGATAATTTCGTCAATCTTTTTGTTTGCTGCTTCGCCAACGTCTGCGGCTTTTGCTGCAGAACGAATATGCGCGAACAAACCAACAGGTTCTTTTTTCGCTTCGTCGTATGCAGTGTTAAATGATCCGTGTTTTGCTGGATCGATGAGATCTAAAACTTCTTTGCGAACACCTTCTTGCCACTGCGTCGTATCAGTTCGTGCCAAACTTGGTGCGAACGGGCGGTCTTCTCCATACTTCCAATTATATTCATCGGCAAACGCTGTAACTGTTGGGGGATCGGCATAAAGGAATGACCAGATCCACGTACCTGCAAACAACAGCGCAGTAACACCAACGGACCATTTGTAATATTGACCACGAGCAGAAACGAGGGTTCGTTTTGTTTCTTTCTTGTTTACTTTTCGAATCACAATTGAAACGAGATGAATAATGATAAAGACCGCCATTGCAAAACCGGTCACAAGATGGACGGTGTCCCATGTTGCGTCGATAACTGGTCCAACAATTCCTTGCCACGTTAAAACTATGCCACTTGCAAAGCACGCAAGCAATAGGACAACCGAAATGTAGCCGAGAAGTTGGTAATGACTGAGGTTTCCTTTTCGCCGAACAGCCCAGTGGCGAACGCAATACCATATCACAGGAACGATCATCGCTATTCCAAGAATGGTATGGAGTAATACGTTGAATTGGTTGAAGGGTGAAAACGGAAGAAGCATAATCGCCAATCCCGTCACGGTTTCATAAAGCAAGAAACCGCTCGTGATTCCAGTTAATGACGATCGCCACTCTGCGGGTGCGTCAATTCTAGTTGTTTGTTTTTCCTGCATAGATGTATAGAATCGGCTCTTTTTGCTTGACTTTCAATACCTTTTCGTCTTATTATTGCGGAAAAGTAAAACCTATCTCGCATGAGGTTTTAGAAGGTTTAAAAAATGTTCAAAGTGTGTGTTTTTACAATATTGATGACCGTTAGATTCGTCGCTCCAGATCGCAGCGAAATAATCCATGAAATTTATGGTGACCACTGGGTAATGTGGGATAGTGACGACCACAGTGCAGAGTATTTATACCTTTTCATGCCTGGTTCTGGGCAACTTCCAGAAATTCGATCCGAGTGGGTACTAGAATCAGCCGCAAATGCAGGTTTGAGGGCAATCTCGCTTGCATACCAAAACCAGGGTTCCGTCAGTGATAAATGTTGGACCTCAAAAGATCCTGACTGTATGGAACGGGTTCGCATGGAGCGGATTTACGGCGTTGACACTTCTGGGGAAGTCGAATGCAATTACGAGGAGTCCGTGGTTGGGTTACTCAACGAATTGCTTCATATGTTGCATGAATACCACCCACAAATGAATTGGTTGAAATGGCTTGATGAGAATGGTGACCCTCGATGGGAACAAATTATTGTGGCGGGTCACTCGCAAGGTGCTGGAAATGCCGCATTCATTGCAAAAGAGCATCTGGTTGCGAGGGTGATTATGTACGCGGGCCCCTATGATCGAGACACGACTGCGAGAGTTGATTACAAAGACAAAGTGTATGAGGAAGCTCATTGGATTAACTATGAAAGCGCAACTCCGCACAACCGGTACTTGGCCTTTTACCACCAGCTCGACAATGCACCTTATACATTTATTCTTGAAAACAACTATCGCAAACTCCTTGGACTACATGCAGAGTGGAAACTAGATGTTGATTCGGTTAAAACGATCACAGGAGTCCACCGCTTTCTCTACACCAAAAAAGATCTTCACCCTAAACAAAGTCCACATACTTATCCACTGCTTGAGCGATTTAACTCCGTACATGTGTACTTATGTAGTCACGAGCTTGATAATTAAGACTCTTGCATCGCCTTAGCCGTGTCTTCGTCTGTAACATCACTATGACACGACGCCTTGCCATTGGTTGATGAAACACTGCCCCTGACTTTATCCGCAAGTTTGTGCACTTCTTCGGGCGTTAACACACCGCGTTGTTCTAAAATTTCTTTTTGTTCGATGGTTAATGCCGCAGAAACTTTTGGTTTATCCCATGCGTAATCGGCGTCTTTGCCAGAAGCGAATTCTTGAATTTCCTTGCTTATTCGAACGCTGCACCAATCGTGCCCACACATCGCGCAAAAATCTGTGTCAACATCCATATCCTCATCATGCATTGCACGAGCAAAATCAGGGTCGAAACTTAAATCAAAATGCTTTTGCCAGTTCAGCGCCGCGCGTGCTTTTGTTAACTCATCATCATTGTCTCGAGACCCCGGTATGCCCAGTGCAACGTCAGCACTGTGCGCTGAAATTTTATACGCAACACACCCCTGCTTCACATCATCCTTCTTCGGCAATCCAAGGTGTTCCTTTGGCGTGACGTAACAAAGCATCGCAGCGCCATGGTACGCCGCAGCAGTTGCACCAATACAACTCGTGATATGGTCGTATCCGGGAAACATGTCTGTCACAAGTGGACCGAGAACATAAAACGGTGCACCATGACAGAGTGTTCGTTGCAATTTCATGTTGTATTCAATTTGATCAAACGAAACATGGCCCGGACCTTCAACCATCACCTGCACGCCTTTTGCCCATGCACGTTCTGTTAACTCACCAAGCACCTCCAACTCACGTATTTGTGCTTCGTCAGTTGCATCTGCAAGTCCACCAGGACGCAAACCATCGCCAAGGGAAAACGCAACATCGTACTGTCGCATTAGATCGCAAATATCATCGAAACATTCGTACATTGGGTTTTGTTTGTTGTGATGAATCATCCACTTTGCAAGAAGTGAACCGCCGCGCGAAACAATACCAATCAAACGATCTTTGATGTATGGAATATGTTCGTGTAATACGCCGGCGTGAATCGTAAAGTAGTCAACGCCTTGTTTCGCTTGGTTTTCAAGTTCGTCCATGATCATCGCGTAAGACAAATCTTCGATTTTTTTATCAATGATCATCGAGTAAATTGGCACTGTGCCAATTGGAACGGTTGAGCCCTGGATAATCGCCTGACGACACGCATTGAGATCACCGCCAGTTGAAAGATCCATCACAGTATCTGCGCCCCATTTCACAGACCAATGCAATTTTTCTAATTCCTCATCGATGCCAGACGAAACTGGGGATGCGCCCATGTTTGCGTTTACTTTGGTGAGCGATGCGCGACCGATCGCCATCGGATCTAAATCCATTGCAAGATGCACAACGTTTGCGGGAATAATCATTCGACCCGCTGCGATCTCTTCTTTCACCATTTCGGGGGTGAGATGTGGTTCACGCTGTGCAACCCGTTCCATTTCGGCGGTGATTGTGCCAGCGCGTGCGTGTTCGAGTTGCGTTACTGGTGTAACTGAGGTACTTCCTTGGTCTGGTGTGAAATCATGGGCTGTTTTTGTAGAAGATGCAGGCATTCCAGGTGTGTCAGGTGAACTAAATGTCAAAGGACCACCGATGTTTGCATCCAAAGCAAAACTTTGAGGAGCCGTGCCTTGTTCGTGTGTTGATGGGTTGGCTGCCCCATGAATTGGCAACTTGTGGGTGTTTTTTCCGACAGTTGTATTTGTATCTTTCATCCTTGGCATTGTACCGCCGGTACAATCACAATTACACATGACACCTTCCCGATTCATCGTTATTATTCTCACCTTATTTGCTGTACTTGGCTGTAACGCATCAACGAGAGTTCCACAACAACAAACAGTTCTCAGTACGAAGGGTCCAATCTCCATCGATGTGCGAACGATTGGCGGCGATGTCTCGATTACTGCAGACGGTTCGAGCGTTGGTACCTCTGTAACGGTGCAGCGGCGAATATTGGAGACATTAGAGTTCGAAGATTTGATGCAATGGATCACTCTAGAAGCAGATGTGGTGAATACCGTTGTAGGGCAAGAAGTTGTCGTTACAACATCTGCAATCCACAATGATCTCAACTTGATGAGAGCAGACGTGTCGATTATCACAAATAGTGTTGAGGGAGTACGAATTCATACTCGTAATGGCGATGTGATTTTGCGAGGTGTTTCTGGTTCCATTGATATTCGCACAAGCGATGGAAACATTTTAGTTGCAACAAACCAACCAATGACAAAAACTGTTTCTATTGAAAACCACCGAGGAGACATTGTCTATCGTGTATCGCAGGAATCGACAGGTAAAATCGACATCAGTGCAATTGGTGGAGAAGCAAGATTAGACGTGATGACTGGAACAGCAAATGTGTTACAGGGCACGACAAAGGGACACGTTTTAGCTGAGCTTAATAACGGACAAAATGTAATTAACATTCGTACGGTTGGCGGAAATGCCACCGTTGAGGTAGTAAAAAACCCAATGGCAAACAAATTTCCGTGGAATTTCGATTGGCTTCCTTTTTGATGAGTTCGCAACGAGTTCTCCATGATCATTTTTTTCGGGAAGCAAAGCGCAATGGATATCGCAGCCGTGCAGCGTACAAATTGACTGAAATTGATGACAAGCGAAGCATTTTACAAAGGAGAGATTTCGTTTTAGATTTAGGCGCCGCGCCTGGAAGTTGGTTACAGGTTGCGTCGAAACGAGTTGGCCCTCGGGGCAAGGTGATTGGTGTTGACCTTCAAGAGATCAAAAATCTTCAGCTCGACAACGTCACTACGATGCAAGAAGACGTTACTGAACTTTCACTTGAAACATTCTGTGACGACATGTTTGACGTTGTGCTCAGTGATATGGCACCAAGCACGACAGGAAACCGAACAATTGATCATCATGGTTCAGTTCGATTATGTCACACCGCGTTAGATATTTCTGCCACGCTGTTAAAACCAAAAGGCAATCTTGTCATGAAGGTGTTGGAGGGCGGCGCATACAAAGAACTAATGGAACGGTGTGAATCTTGTTTTTCAATTGCAAAAGGATTTAAACCAAAAGCTTCGCGCGCGATTTCAACCGAAATGTTTATCATTTGCACAGGGCGCAAAGAAGACATGCCAAAGCCCATGGATGTAGCCCCGCCCCGTCCTAGTTCGGGTTGGTAGAAACAACCCCGCGGGTTGTTTTACATAAACGAATCATTGACTCCGGGTCAATAAACGGATTTAGCACCAGCGGCGGTTGCCTGTTGCACGATGCGTTCTGCTGTGCGGATTGCCATCGAGCCAGCTTCGGCGTCGATTTCTGGCGGTGAACCAGTACGGACTGAATTCAAAAAGTCCACAACCTGCAATGTCAATGCATCAGCATCGCCAACTTTCATTTCTTCAACATCTATGATGTCAACATAATCAACGGAAGATAAATCTTCGCCATCTGCAAGACGGCGACGAAGTTCGGTTAGTTGTGGGTCATTCGCGGTTTTTTGTATCAGTGTTACAGATCGATTTACAAAATCTGCGGAAACATAAGCGTCTTCGCTGATGATTCGTAATTTCCGTTCCATTTTCAACGCAAGGCGACTTGCAGTCACATTCGCCGTACACGACATACCATCTGAACCCGCTGGAAATACGAGGCGCGCATTACACACATCTTCTGCATCGCCCATCACGCTCACTGCGTTTGCATAAATATCAGTTGGTTCATTGCCAAGCAACATCGTCAGCACATCAAGATCGTGAATCATCATGTCAAGCACAACACCAACATCGGTTGAGCGGAATGTCATTGGACTAATCCGAACCATTTCGATAAATCGTGGTCGTAAGTTTTCAATTGATGCGATCGCACGCATGACTGGGTCGTATCGAACAACGTGTCCTACTTGTAATACTGCGCCACCCTCTTCGGCTGCGTCGGCAATTGCCGCAGCAACTTCGGTGGTGGGCGCGAGTGGTTTTTCAATCAAGCATGCAATGCCGCGTTCAAGTAACGGCGCTGCCGCTTCGAGGTGATACACGGTCGGAGTTGCAATAGTTACAGCATCAACCCCCGATTCTATCAATTCTTCTACCGTTTCATAAGCACATCCGCCCCACTCTTCGACAATATCGTTGCGGCGTTCTTTGTCGCCATCAACAACACCAACAAGTTCAGCACCATCAAGTTGTGCATAAACCCGTGCATGATGTCTGCCCATTCGACCAACGCCAATAACGGCGCAACGCAGTGTTTTTTCTGTACCCATGTGTAGATTCTACTCGGGCGAGGGCCACTGGGTTTTGTCCTGCGTGCGGCGTTCAAGATATTCCCGATACTCCCTCGCATGCCCAACCGCTTTCAAACTCGACGACATCAACATCGCCATCCCAATAGGTCCGCACAAGATAAACGCTAACCCGATCAATTCACCAATAAAAACAACTGCGGGGGAAACTGGTGTGAGCCGTAAGGGTTCGACCAAGACAAAAACCATCGGCGATCCCCACGCCGCAGTATCTAAACATCGACGTGCTGAAGAATCTCTACACCACTGCGCTAACTGAGAGAGCAAACCGAATAAACAGAGCATCCCCGCCACGGACACGATACCTGAAACAATCATAAAAAATTGCGCGATTGGATACAGTGGATTCGCCTGCGGAACACTTAGTGCAATTGCAAAAACGACTGATGCAACTGTTGCCCACCTTGCAATCTTTCTTACCCTACCCTTCTTCCCAAGCCCACGCCACACAGCCTCTGTGTCCGTCATTGGCGAAGTAATCAGATAAACACTCAACACCCACAAAATCGAAACTACAACGTCAACCAACACGTTGATGTTCATTGCGGGTACAAAGAACCTCACAACGATCAGTGCAATCGCTAGAAACAGCGCTGCACAACAAAATGCAATGCGCCGAACAAGGTGTTCTGGCATTTGTGAAAGAGAAATGTCTTTTGCGCCTGTTAGTTGGGGACCACCGGCAAAAGCAGACGCTTGTTTTTTGCCGCACTCTGGGCAAGGTCTCCCCATCAGCAAGCCGCGAAGGTCATACCCACAGTTTCCACAGGGTTTTGCTGCTTTTTTACTCATACAAATGGGTCGTTTTCTTGATCCATTGCTTCGCGTTTTTCGCGTATTCGCTCTTCTCTCCCTTCTCGATCACCTTCATATTTCAACGACCAAGTTGAGTCGGAGGAGAATTCAAAAAAGGAAAGAGCCAGTTGAATAAGAATCCAATACCAAGGAAACATCAACACAACAATGTAAAACCAATACAGTGCTGTTTGCGCAGAATCATCGCCACTTGCTGCATATTCCTTCCATGGTGCAACGAAAACAACCACGCCCCACGTCGCCATCATAATCGCAACGAGGTTAGTTCTTTTGGCTGCGTGATCCAAGTTCATGCGCAATGCGAGATCGTGCAACCAAAAAATAATGGCGACAAGACCGATGCCTGCAATCGCGTGCAAAAGAATCAATGGGTAAAAGTTTCCAAGGTTACTGCTTAGTGTTCCTGCTTCTGTTGGGAGATGTAAAACAAACCAAAGCGTATAGCCCGCCGCCCAACACCACTGTGAATATGGAACCGCTTTTCTGATGTATCGATAAAGCTGTGGCATTGAATCGTCAACGCATGCTGGCATCAAACCCACTGCAATTGCTGGCCAAAAGAACGACATGCCAAAAAGCGAAAATCGATACAACCAAATTGGAATGATGGCAAAAGTCACAAGGAACTGCAAAACGACAAGCGCAATTGTAAAAAACCCAGCTATTTTTGCAAAGTGCATGAGGCGTACGCGTATGTCAGGTACTGGTTCTAGCCCCTGCACAGCAATGCTCGAATCAATCACGCCCATAATCCCCTCCCCAACAGTTGATTTTCCTGTTTTTACTTTTACTTTATCAGAGTCTGTGCCGCATTCTGGGCAGATCACACGAGGATCTAATCCTTGAATATCATATCCACACTTGCCGCATTTTCTTTGTTCGTCACTTCCCATCGATCATCGAGGCAATCTCATCGAGATTTGTAAAAAGCCATTGCTTGTCATCTTCTTTTGCAATCTTTTTACCCAACTGCCTCGCCTCTGCCAAATGTTGTTTTGCCTTTTCTGGATTTTGCACATACGCCCTCGCCAATCCTTCGTACGCAAAGGGTGCATCCCAATCATCAAACTCGTTTTGTGTGCACGCTTCTAAATATAACTTCGCATAATGTTCCGCTTCTGAAAATCTAGCGAGTGCTGCGTACACTCGTGCAATTTGCCAATCTCCCCTTGCGTGATTTTTTACAGTTCCTGCAATTGACCAGTGATATCTTGAAGCGTGCGCAGCGTGTACCATTTCTTCGTCTTGTTCAGGAGTTCGGGTTTTATCATCAAGCAGAGTCCACGTCTGATTAAACAAGTCGACAGCAAGCTTTCGGTGGTCGGTCATACCACGCCTTCAACACAATTTTGTGTATTGTTTTGTTTTGCGTGTGCAACTGCATTTCTGAACATTTGTAAACCGAGTGGTTCGTTTTCTTGTTTTTCAAGACGCGTCCATTGTGGGTGTTGTGTCCACCGAAGGTACCGTTCAGGGTGTGGCATCAAGCCAAGAACAAGTCCACTTGCATCACAAATACCCATCACGTCACCTACAGAACCATTTGGATTATCGTTCGCGCCGTACCTACATGCAATTTGCCCAGATTCTTCTAGTTGTTGCAACACTTCTCCATCACGAGGAACAAATCGACCTTCTCCATGTGCGATTGGAATAATTGAAGTTTCCTGCGTAACATCAAGATTGTTTGTCCATACACACCGAGTATTGCTTGGAACTACAAACTCAACCCATCTGTCAATAAACCTTGCTGAACTATTTTGTGCAAGAGAAACCGTGGGTTTCAGAGGTGTTTTTGAGTAATCACTTCCGGGGGGAGGTCCAGGAAGCAAGCCAATTTGAACAGCAATTTGGAATCCGTTGCACGGGGCAATAATTGGAACGCCCCTACGAATTGCTTCTACAAGTGCTTCATACAAAGTCGCGCGCATGAGGTTCGCCATAATTCTTCCGGCTGCGACTGCGTCGCCGTAACTAAAACCACCGGGGAAACCGATGAGGTCTGCGCCATCAATCAACGAAGGGTTTCGCATCAACTTGTTGATGTGAACTAAAGTTGGTGTTGCGCCAGAGAGTTGAAACGCTTCGGCCAATTCAAGGTCACAGTTAATTCCTGGCGCAGTGATGATGAGTGCACGCGTCATATTTGTAACCCTCCAAGCCACGCGTTACGAAGGTCGTCAATATTCCATGAGTATTCGTTCACTGAAACTGTCGCGTCATTCGTAAAGGTACCAACAACTGTTGCGTGCGTAGAGTCTAACCCAGAAAGTAACGTGTCCATTTTTTCAGGGGAAACTTCAAGGAGATACCTTGAGGAAGTTTCAGCAAAACATGTTGTTGCAAGCGAAAGGTCGGTTGGAAGTGTAAGTTCTATTCCGAGATTTCCACTGAAAGCCATTTCAGATGCTGCAAGAAGAATTCCACCTTCAGAACAATCGTGGGCGGATCGAACCAATCCACTTGTAATTGCTTTGTGCACTGCTTGTGCATTTGCTGGGCCATTCGCCAAGCACACGGATGGAAGAGTTGTATCACAATGCATCTCTGGTTCAAGTTGTAATGCAAACGAACCGCCCATTGCACTCTTTGTTTCACCGACCAACACCAATATGTTTCCGGCAGTTTTCGCGTCCATCGTTGTGCACGCATGAATGTCGTGCACAATGCCAAAACCTGAAATCAACAACGTTGGCGGAATACAAATTGTCTCGCCATCTTCTGTCGTAAATTGATTATTAAGTGAATCCTTACCAGAAATAAACGGTGTTCGGTATGCTTTTGCTGCGTCGTAACAACCGTGAGAACAACGGACAAGTCTGCCCAAACTCTCTTCGTCTTTCGCGCCTGGCCAACAGAAGTTGTCGAGTATTGCAATGCGTGTTGGATCGCCACCAACGCACACAATATTACGAACACACTCATCAATCCCTGAAGCAGCCAGTGTGTATGGATCTTCTTCTAGTGCGGTTGCAAGCCCATTTGCTATCGCAAGCCCGCGCGAGGAGCCAATAACTGGCGTAATCACCGCTGCATCAGAAGGACCATTTCCTTCTGGTCCAACAACCGGCCTTATGACACTTCGGCCTTGGACTTCGTGATCGTATTGTTCAATGATGCACTGTTTCGATGCAATGTTTGGGTGCGCGAGTAATCGAGGGAGGAGTGCTTGCACGTCAATCTCTTTGTCACCAGATTCTTTTTCTGATGGTCGCGTCCATGTTGCAATTTTTGTTGTCCCAGGAAGACCATCGTGCATGAAAGACATGCTTAGCCTTCCCACTTCTTCTTCCCCGTACCGCAAGATTAACTCATTTTCGGGAGTGCCGAACGTACCAAGATCGCACATCTCAGCGTCGTGTCGCTCACAAATTTCTGCGATTTTTGCAACGTTTTCCTCTGGAACAGCAAGAACCATTCGCTCTTGTGCTTCACTGATCCAAATTTCCGAAGGTGTCAACCCGCTATATTTAAGTGGCGCTTTTTCAAGCTGCACCGTCGCACCAATTTGTTCGCCCATCTCACCAACCGCGCTCGAAAACCCACCTGCACCGCAGTCAGTAATCGAACTGTACAAACAACCTTCTTTGTAATCACGCGCTTCAAGAATTGCATCGAGTGTTTTCTTTTCAGTAATCGCGTTACCTATTTGAACCGCGTGTGAAAATTCATCTGCATGTGTGTCAGTTAATTCTGCAGAAGAAAATGTTGCGCCGTGAATACCGTCACGACCAGTTCGTCCACCGATTGCAATAATTCGATCGCCGTGTTGTGCGTCGCCCGAAATGAGATCCCGTGGCATCACACCAACGCAACCACAAAAAACAAGCGGGTTGCCGACATACCGATCGTCAAACCAAACTGAGCCGTTGAGTGTTGGAATGCCCATCCTGTTTCCATAATCACGAACACCGCGAACAACTTCGCCAAGAATACGGCGTGGTTTTAAACATCCTTTTGGTACGTCGTGGTCAAAATTGGCGACACAAAAAACATCCGTCGCCGCGATAGGTTTTGCTGCGAGCCCAGTTCCCATGATGTCACGAATGCACCCACCAATTCCCGTTGCTGCTCCGCCGTACGGCTCGAGCGCGGATGGGTGGTTGTGTGTTTCTGCTTTAAAGCACACAGCGTGATCGTCATCGAATGCAATAATGCCGGCGTTGTCTACAAAAACACTTAAGCACCAATCGATGCCATCTGCCATGAGTTCATGCGTTGCAGCCGCCACTGTGTGTTTCAATAAATTATTGATGGTGACTGAGCCGCCTTCATGGTAGTCGTGACCGGGCCTACCTTCTGCACATGGTCCGGTATAGTGAATTGTTGCCTTGAGTGTTTTGTGGACGCAGTGCTCAGACCATGTTTGGGCGAGTGTTTCTAATTCTATTTCACGCGGTTCACGACCGAGGTTTCGGTAAAACACTTGGATTGTTTGCATTTCTTCAAGGTCCAAGAACATGTGTGCGTCACGAGAAAGTTTTTCAAGTTCTTCGTCATTCAATGTTGTGAGGGGAACCTCTGGGACGGACATATCGTGTGTATGCCCGTGCTCGAATTCAGTTGGAAAAAACGGCGTGGTATGAATACCTGTGACAATTTCATTTGCCAAACATTTTCGTACAAGTTGTTCGGCGTCATTTGTTTCAATCCCATGAAAATCATATCGCCAGCCAGTTTGAACGACTACTTTTTTATGTAAAAGTCGTTCAATAGCAAGTTCCACTGCTTGCGCGCTTGGATCCATCACGCCGGGAAGTGGGTGTACTTCGATGATTGATTGGGCGTGCGGCGATGAGGTTCCAGTTGTTGAAGTTTCGGTCACCGCATCGCAGAGTAATTCACCCTCCAAAAGAGCGAGAGATGCATCGTCGAGATCACCTTCAATGAGATACACAGCCGTTGTGTCAATTTGCCTGGGCAATGTTTCAATACCAGCAGCGTGGGCTTTTTGCAGCGCGTCCTCGCCTCTAGGATCAACATTGCCTTGGGTGGGGCGAACTTCTATTCGTTGCATTGCCATATGTGTAGGGTACCAAAGTGCGCCGTTTGTTACTATATAAAGAATGACAAAGCGAGTGCAATATGAACTGTTTACAGACGGGGCGTGTCTTGGCAATCCGGGTCCCGGCGGCTGGGCTTTTATCTTGCGGTGCGGGGATGAAGAAGTTGTCCAAAGTGGTGGTGAACCTGAAACAACGAACCAAAGAATGGAAGTGACAGCCGTGCTTCGCGCGCTTGAGTCATTAGAAGAACCCTCTGTTGTTTCTATCCACGCGGATAGCAAATATGTGACCGATGGGCTCACGGAGTGGATGGATGGGTGGCTTAAGAGAAACTGGAAGAACGCGGCGAAGAAACCTGTTAAAAATCAAGATTTATGGAAGCCGCTTGCAGGGCTGAGAGAAACGCACAACATCACGACCAATTGGGTCAAAGGGCACGATGGACACGCTGAAAACGAGCGTTGTGACGTGCTTGCCTCATCAGAAGCAGAAAAATTCTTGCAATAAAAGTGTTTTTTTCTTATAGTTTCCATTATGAGGATATTAAAAAAAAATACTGCTGGAATTGGGGTTTTAGTATTTGCTGGGATCGCTTTTGCGCATGACTTAACACCTGAATGGGTGCAAAAAGAAAATTTAGATAATGGGATGTACGTTTCAGTTGACTCGCCTTGGGTGATTCGCAAAAGCGGTGTATTTCCACTTTCGGTGAAAGTGTTAAATGTTTGTTCTGAAAAAGACGTTGTGTTGCGAGAGATAAGAGTGGTTGGGTGCGAAGGAAAAACTGGATCGAAAGTGTACGATAAACCGCTCGGTTCTTTTTTGACAGAGTATCAAACTGTGCACGACGCTCGCGAGGCAATGGTTGTTGCTGATAAAAATAAAGATCGAGCTGCTATGGAACAAGCGCACGATGCGTTTGGTAAAGCAATTGGTGTAATTCGACACCACGCAATCATTGCAAAATGGACGATGTCAACCCATTGTATTCCAACAGCGATCGAGGTCGAATTGGTTGTTGATGGCACACCAAAAATTATTAGTAAAGAAATTGATACGAAATTCGAATCACCACTTCCCCAAGGTGGTCCTCCGGAGATGGTTGTGCATTTTGATGAACATTGCGAACCTGTATTGAGTGAACCACGCTCTTCCACTGCAATGTGGTGGTTCGCTGGTGATCAACATATTCATACTTCTTTTTCGGTTGATGCAGTGATTCTCGAAGGAACCGAACAGGAGCCGTATGAATATTCACAAGGCGCCGAAGCAATTGGGCTTGACTGGGCTATTTTTACTGATCATTCAAACATTACATATTCTGAGGTTTGGGGCGATCGTGATTGGTACGTTGAATCTCAGTTTAATTGGGGACAGGCTGAATGTCAGCAGTACCGAGCTGACCACGATTGGTTGTCTGTTTATAGTCAAGAGATGGGTCTTGGCCAACAAGGTTTTTGGGATTTAGCGTCACACATGTTGTGTTTACCACTTGAAAACGATTTGCCCGGCATGCTTTCAAATCCTTCCGATGGACTTGTGTATGGACATGCTGATTGTGAATCTGAACAAACTATTATTAACAGGGTTAATAATGCGGGCGCGTTTGGATTTATCGCGCATCCCTACGATTGGGCGTACTTAACATTTTATGAGTGGGATTGGGGGAATGGTACAAATGGTTGGGCTGGAATGGAATTGATTTGTTCGTCTGAGGGAGAATATGCTGATGACGACTGGTCAACTTGGAATAAGTGGCACGATCTTCTTGGTGGAATTGGAACGCCTGTCAATGGCGAGTTACCAACGCGCAGCGGATGGCCAAATAAATTTCCAGTTGGCATTGGCAACAGTGATGCGCACGAGCCTGGCAAAGTAGGTCGGTGTTGGACGTATGTTGCGATGGAAGAAGTCACTCGCTCAAACCTAAAAGACGCGATGCTTGGAGGTCGGTGTATTCCATCAAACGGTCCGTTGGCGTGGGTCAATGTCAATGGTGCAATCACGGGCGGTGTTGCTCTCGTCCCAGATGGTTGGTCAAGAGTTGTTGTGTCTATTCGCACGAATAGTTCGATGGGCTACGCCGGAGATTATCGTTTGCATGTACTTGTCAATGGCGAGATTCGGCACACGATTGAACCAAATGGTATCCCGTATTATTCCCTTGATTACACGCTCTCTGATTTAGATCTTGGTTCGGGAGATCAATTTGTGACGCTTCGGGCCGAGAATGGTGGCTTTGTTGGAATGGCTAATCCAGTTTGGTTACAACACACAATTATTGGTGATATTGATGGAGACGGTGCGATTGGAATTTCCGACCTACTTGCAATTATCGACAACTGGGGCGATTGTACAAATTGCATCAGCGACCTCGATCACGATGGCGAAGTGGGCATCAATGATCTTTTGTTCCTAATTTCACTTTGGTAACCAAATCTTGTAATTAATGCAGAACAGCGCTTTTTGATAGCACTGGGGCACGAATGGGGTCTTGCCCCTGCTCTGTCCCCG
>CAYYRP010000007.1:0-41094 GCA_964474235.1 uncultured Isosphaeraceae bacterium | reverse complement strand
CCCCTGCTCTGTCCCCGGGTCTGAGCCCCGCTCTGTCCCCGCGTATGTCTAAGGTTTTTGTTATCGGACTGTTAGCAAAGTGTGAAGGGCTTGCCTCAGTCACGATTATTGGTATGATATGTGGCTCGCCTAACTATAGGCAACGGAATTAGAAATACTCGGAAACCTCTTTATGCCAACGATTAATCAACTCGTACGAAAACCACGCAAGACACCTAAAGTTAAATCTAAGGTTCGCGACCTTGAAGGCTCACCACAAAAACGTGGCGTCTGTCTTCAAGTTCGTACGGTGACACCAAAGAAGCCGAACTCCGCGCTTCGTAAAGTTGCTCGTGTTCGTTTATCAAACGGTAAAGAAATTTCTGCGTACATCGGTGGTGAAGGTCACAACCTTCAAGAACACTCCATCGTTCTTGTACGTGGTGGTCGTGTGCGTGACCTTCCTGGTGTTCGCTATCACGTCGTTCGAGGTTCACTCGATACGCTCGGCGTCGATGCACGTAAACAAGGTCGTTCCAAATACGGAACTAAGAAAGGCAAGTAATCACAGTTCAGGGATCGCTCCCCTACTCACATTACGTGAACTGTGGTGAACAAAGGGTTGAACATTTCAACCATTGATAGCCAAAGAAGGAAAACAAATGGCAGGACGAATTACTAAATCAGAAGAGCAACTAAAACCAGACCCAAAATTTGGTGACAAAGTACTCGCGAAATTTATCAACTGCATCATGAAGGATGGCAAAAAAGCTGTCGCCCAACGTGTGATGTACGATGCACTCGATCAACTTGAAACTCGATTGAAAAAAGAAAAACCAACTGGTGATGATGCTCCAAAGAGTGCAATCGATGTTTTTCACAAAGCACTTGAAAACGTTCGACCAAACGTCGAAGTTCGTTCGAAACGAGTTGGTGGCGCAAACTATCAAGTCCCAATGCCAGTGAACGCACGCCGTCGGCAAAGCCTCGCGTTCCGTTGGATCATCACCGCTTGCCGTGCTGAAAAAGGGAAACCTATGGCAAGGTGCCTTTCCAAAGAACTTTGGGATGCTTCGAAAAACGAGGGTAAGGCCGTGAACACTCGTGAACAAACACACAGAATGGCCGAAGCTAACAAGGCGTTCTCACACTTCGCTTTTTAAAAATTACCCCACACGACACTTTTCAAATACCTACCATGCACGCGTGGTAGGTATTTTTCTTTTAGCATCAGCGACATTTCTTTTTGCAAACCCCGTGCAAAATGCAAATGATGTGATCAGGCAACTCACATCAAACGGTGAAACAGTGCTCAGTTGCGAAGACTCTCCAGACAGGCGGTTCCGAATAAATCACGCCGGAGAAATTGACACCCGTATTTTTGAACAAAGAATACTCAAACCAACACACAACAACACATTCGTTGACGCGTATGTTCGATGGAAACTTACCGCGTTCGATATCGACTTAGAAAATCTTTCAGATCTTGCATTTCAAAAACTGCTTGAAAAATTACCAAAATATCCAGAAAATCCTCGTGCAAACACGATTCTTTGTGACTCCGTTGCTAGAGCTGCAACAGGCGGAAGACCGCTCAATAGACCGGAAATTGTTTCGCTAAAAAACAAACTAGAAGAAGTACATGCACAACACAAAATAGCAAAATCACAAACAAAGCCTGCCGATCAATTTCGGCTGTGGCTCATTGAAGAATTACAAAACAACCCGTCTCGGCTAGCACTTGCACATCTTGAAAGAATTGCCGCAACTGTTTCTGCGGGGTGGAACGCACGTTCACCTATGACTCAGGCAGAAAAAGCTTTCACCAACATTAATGCCAATGGTGGTCTTCCTGAAGTTGGGTACAAAAATCTCAACACAATCGCTTCCCGAATCTCTGGAATCAATCGACTCACGCTCTCTAGGGTTGACACTTCGTTTGACGGCACAATCGTTCCACATTGGCAATCAACTGCTGTGGACGAGTTTGATCTCAAACGACTCCTTCGTCTCCTAAAAAAAACAGCCGAATCCACCGACGGTTTTCTTGGTCGTGATAGAAAACCACCTGTAAAATCTACACCATGACAGTTTCCGATCGTTATCACAGACAAAGACTTGTTGCGGGTATCGGTGACGATGGGCAAGATGCAATTCGCAAGAGCCATGTTGCCATTGTCGGAGTCGGTGCACTTGGTTGCATGTCAGCGGACATGCTCGCTCGCGCCGGCGTTGGGGAAATTACACTTATCGACCGTGATATTATCGAGTTTACAAACTTACAACGACAAGTTTTGTTCACAGAAGAAGACGCGAACTCACATCAACCTAAAGCAACCGCTGCAGCGGAGCGATTACTAGCAATCAACAGTGAAATAAAAATCTGTACACATGTTGAGGATCTAACACCAAAAAATATTGACCGTTTACTTGAAGGCGTAGACATCATTATCGACGGACTCGACAACTTTGATACGCGATATATCCTTAATGATTACAGCGTAAAAAACAACATTCCATTTCTCTTCGCCGGTGTCATCGGAGCAAGCGGAAATGTGATGACAATTATTCCACACGTAACACCATGTTTGCGCTGTCTCTTTCCAAACCCACCACCCGCAGGATCACAAGACACGTGTGACACCGCAGGGATCATCGCCCCCGCCATTGGCATTGCTGCATCTTGCCAGTGCAGTGATGCTATAAAAATATTATCAAACAATCGTGACAAAGTTTCCCCAACTCTCCTCGTCTTTGATCTTTGGAACACACAGTCGAGTAGACTCAACACTGGTCATCCATATGAAGATTGCGCGTGCTGTTCCGAAAACAACTACGAGTTTTTACAGTCAAGTTCTTCCCTTGAAGCCGCGGCACTTTGTGGGCAAAAGGCAGTTCAAATTCCAAGTAGCGGTGAAATTGATCTTGACCAATTGTCTGACCGGCTTTTAACCCAAGGTTCTTTTCGTCGCACCGGACCCGTACTTCGAGGCGCTCTGCATGAGGAACTCTCCGAAGAAGGAGAAAACATCGTTTTGCTCTGTTTTGAGGACGGGCGAGTCATTGTCCATGGCACGAACGATGTGGGGCGGGCGAAGGCTATTTTTGCAAGATTTATTGGCAATTAGGTTCTTTTTTTTCTATACTGTGGGGCTACTATGACTACAAATACATCCATTGAAACAAAACCCACGCCGATCGCTTCATGCCTTGAAAACCCCGTCACCCTTCGATCCCTTCGTAGGTGGTCTAAGGAAGGTTCAAAGTGGGCGTGTCTCACTTGCTATGACGCAACAACGGCGAAAATCATGGCCAGTGCAGGCTTGCCGACGATGCTCGTTGGCGATACCGCAGCTGAAATGATTCTCGGATACAAAAGCACAATCCATGCACCACTCGATTTTCTTATTACGCTTACTGCAGCAGTGAAACGCGGCGCGCCAAATGTCTTCGTGATGGGTGATATGCCTTTTTTAAGTTATCAAGTTGATGAACCATCAGCAATCCAAAACGCTGGGCGGTTTTTAACTGAAGGAACTGCTGATGCAGTAAAACTTGAAGTTGATGGAAAATGGACAAGGCGATTTGAAGCGGTCTGTGACGCGGGCATTGCTGCAGTTGCACACCTTGGTTCACGACCGCAACAAGCCAAACAAACCGGCGGGTACACAACTGCGGGCAAATCTGCAGCTGCCGCGAAGATAATCGTTGAAGATGCAATTGCAATGGAACAGGCAGGCGCATCAATGCTCCTTCTTGAAGCAGTTCCAGAAGAAGTATCTTGCGCTGTTGTAGAAGCAACTACAATTCCCGTCATCGGTTGCGGTGCTGGCACCGCGTGTCATGGACAAGTTGTTGTCATGCAAGATCTAGCCGGGATGACACCGTGGCAACCTTCATTTGCACAACCAACTTCGAACGTTGGTGAGGCGATTTCGAACGTTGCAAAAACATGGATGCAAAATGTATCCACAAATAACCTAGGAAAACACCCCTACAACATGCACGATGGTGAATCGGAATTGTTTTCCAAACGACCGTGACATGCAGCCATGAGTTCTTGGGTTGCTGCGTGTTTTGGATTGTGTATGACTTCTTCTACCGTTCCATACTCGACAATCCTTCCTTCGTGCATGACGGCGACGTGGTCGCAAAAGTGATGCACAACTGCAAGGTCGTGTGAAATAAACATCATCGTTAAACCAAGTTCATCTCGCAGATCTGAAAGAAGATTTAGTATTTTTGCCTGCACACTCACATCAAGCGCAGATGTTGGTTCGTCACAAACGAGTAGTTCGGGATGCAGCGCAATTGCCCTCGCAATTGCTATTCTTTGTTTTTGCCCACCAGAAAATTCGTGTGGATATTTGTCCGCATCGCTTTCCTGCAATCCAACTTGTTTCAACAATGTTGTCGCGATCGTTCGAAGCTCCTTGCCTTTTGCTTTTTTGTGTACAAGAAGGGGTTCAGAAATAATCGACGAAACTTTCGCATACGGGTTCAGTGAACCACCGGGATCTTGAAATACCATTTGCATTTGTTTTTTATCCAACTTGCTCCCCACAGCAACCCCGCCAAATAAAATGTCACCACTTATTGGTTGCACCAACTGCATCACTGCTCGAGCGAGTGTAGATTTGCCTGAACCGCTCTGCCCTACAATGCCAAGCGTGGTTCCTTTTTCAATTGAAATAGAGACACCGCGGACCGCAAAAACTGGTGATTTTTTTGGTGGGAATGTGATTTTAAGGTCACGAATTTCAAGTAGTGGAATAATTTTGTCCATTTGTACCTCAGTGTATGGTATCTTCGACAAAGACTCATTATGAAAGAATATCTCGCATTACTTGATCACCTTCTTCACCATGGTTCGCTAAAAGAAGACCGCACCGGAACCGGAACTCGCAGCATTTTTGGGTGGCAAATGCGGTTTGACCTTGCCAAGGGCTTCCCCCTTGTTACCACGAAAAAGGTCCATACACGTTCAATTATTCATGAACTTTTGTGGTTTCTCAAAGGTGAAACGAACATTTCATACCTCAAAGAAAATGGTGTTTCAATTTGGGATGATTGGGCTGATGAAAATGGCGAACTTGGTCCAGTTTATGGTTCGCAGTGGCGCTCGTGGAAAACAACTGATGGGCGATCTGTTGATCAAATCACAAATTTGATTGATGGAATTAAAAACAACCCTGATTCAAGAAGACATATTGTCAACGCGTGGAACGTTGGCGAAGTTGACAAGATGGCCCTGCCACCATGTCACACGATGTTTCAATTTTATGTTGCAGACAACAAACTTTCGTGTCAGTTATATCAACGAAGTGCAGATGTTTTTCTAGGTGTTCCTTTTAACATTGCTTCGTACGCATTGTTGACGATGATGGTTGCGCAAGTGACCAATTTAGAACTTGGAGATTTTATACACACGTTCGGTGATGCGCATTTATATTCAAACCATATTGAACAAGCACGCGAACAACTTTCAAGAGATATTCAAGAACTTCCAACAATACAACTGAATCCATCGATCACATCTGTTTTTGATTTTACATATGACGACATTGAATTGGTTGGATATGCGCCGCACCCGCATATTTCAGCACCGGTGGCAGTGTGATGGAAATTGTTGTCGCAGTGACAAAAAACAATGTCATTGGACAAGACGGTGACATGCCGTGGCATCTTCCAGCGGATTTAGCGCATTTTAAAAAACTCACCACGGATCACGTCATTGTGATGGGGAGGCGAACTTGGGAATCTATTGGTCGCCCGCTTCCAAATCGTGTCAATATTGTCATCACTAGACAGGCGAATTACGAAGCCGAAGGTGCCACAGTTGTTCACTCTCTCAAAGAAGCTGAATCGGTCGCGGGTGATCGCCGAGTTTTTGTCATCGGAGGAGGGGAGATTTATAGAGAGGCAATGCCACATTGTGAATGTTTACACATCACAAGAATTGATACCACACTCGCTGGCGACACTTCCTTTCCACATATTGGCGAACCTCTTTGGCGATGTGAAAACAGCGTAAACCTCCCTGCTGATAATAAAAATCAATATGAACTCAATTTTGAAACCTGGTCAAGAGTGAACTAGAAGCGTTTTTATGCCCAAAACGTACATCAA
Organism: uncultured Isosphaeraceae bacterium; assembly: GCA_964474235.1. GTDB lineage: Bacteria > Planctomycetota > Phycisphaerae > Phycisphaerales > SM1A02. Next base: position 34,986 of record CAYYRP010000007.1, on the reverse strand, counting down.
GCCGATAGTGAAGATTCGCGATGTTGTACAACGAGCAAAACACCTCTTCCTGTTGCCCCTATGTAGAAAACACAAATCCAGCGTGCTCTAGTCGGTTCACCTTAGGAAAACTTGATCAGGCATGCAGCGTGTGTTTTGGTGCATACCAAACGTGTTCGGTATATCGGAAATTTACTGGAAAACAAAAAACTACACTTTTGGATTTAACGATTAATGATCATGCTGTCGAACTACGACCAACAGGTTCGTGATTTTTTAGCGTATCTTCGTGTTGAGGCCGGCCTTTCACCCGCAACACTTGATGCGTATCGTCGTGACCTAGAACAGTTGCGAGATGATCTTGTTTCACTTGGTATATCTTGTGCTTCAGAAGTAACTTCGTCGCACCTTGCAGATCATATTCGAAGGTTGCATCGAGAAAATAATTTGCAATCATCAAGCGTCGCTCGGCACCTTTCGACAATTCGAATGTTATTCCGTTATCTACACGCATCACATCGAATTGAAATTGACGCTTCAAGATTACTTGAAACTCCGACGCGTTGGAAAAAACTTCCAGATGTTCTTTCTCCAAAGAAAATGGAAAAGTTAATCAATGCTGCCGATCCAAAAACGGGGAAGCTTTGGTTGCGAGATCGCGCGCTTGTTGAACTTATGTATGCTGGGGGCATGCGTGCAAGTGAGGTGTCGGGCATTAAACCAGAAGAAGTAAACGAAACTTTGGGCGTTGTGCTTGTGACTGGTAAAGGAAACAAACAACGCTTGGTTCCGATTGGTGAACCCGCACTCCAAGCAGTGAAACAGTATGTTGCAGAACTTCGACCACACCTTTTGCGTTTTAATGATGGGCGTGATCAAGGCCGTTTGCTGTTGTCCCATACGGGGAGACCGATCGAACGCGTGGCAACTTGGCAAATAATTCGAAAACTTGCCAAGCGTGCTGGATTAGAAAACGTGCATCCACATACGCTGCGGCACAGCTTCGCAACGCACATGCTTGCTGGTGGTGCGGATTTACGTGTGGTTCAAGAACTCCTTGGACACAGCGATATTGGCACTACTCAAATATATACGCACATCGACCGCTCACAACTTAAAGCCGTCGTTGCAAAATACCACCCTCGGCCCTAAAAAAACAACCCCGCGGGTTGTTTATTAGCCTTATCATGCGAGAATGTGGAGTTCTCTCATCATTGCTTACCTAGTGGGATTGCAGCCCGTCTGTGATCGTTCGCAATTTATGGAATTGTGTGGTGATCTGCTCAAAGGTGAACATAAAAGTATCGCCAATGCGATTTTTGATGCGTATCTTGATCAAGTTGCGGAGACCGATGAGAGTGATCAACTGAAAAACGAGCAGCAAGCGGGCGTGTACCTTCAAGAGTTAACCCAATCACTTGCACTCCTCGATGACGAAGGTCTTTGGGAAGAGGCAAGCCGTACTCTTTCAAGGAGTGTACTTCTACAATCAAGAGAGGCTGCAAACCCATGGCCAGCCACTGTGTGGCTTGACCTCTCCCAATTCGATGACGTCGATGTTTCCACAGAAACGCATAACGCAGTCGATTTGTTTTTACAAGAACACTACAGCGTAGACCTTAAAGAACGGTACTTGGCGTTACAAGCAATTTCTTCTGGAGACGCACGTCTTTGCGAACAACTCACTGCAAACGCCATGAAACGGTGGGTTCAATACCAACAAATTATAGAGCCTTACATGACACACACTGCTGTCCAATTTGCTGCGTATCCAAAACTTGATACTGGGCAGAGTGTTCACGACGCCGTGTTTGAACTTGAAGAAACAAACCCAGATTTGCAACAACGGTTCACACAGTGGGAAGCTTGGCACAACTCTCAAACCCAAGCAACTATTGCATTAATTCGGTCAGCGCGTTCAACGTATTTATTTGACCCATGGTCTCCACGATGTGGTGCATCCACGAACAAGCAAGCTACTAAGTTACAACAACAACTGTTACAACTTTCAGCAATTGTCCGAGACAAAAACAACCTCGCAATTACATCGCTTCAAGAAATGCAGTAATACGTGTCTAAAACAAACATCCACTCCCCTGCGGAATGAATATTAATGAACTCTTTTCGAACCTCGTCTGGTTTGGGGTGAAACTGAGAAAAACTAATTCCAAACTTGCGCATCAATCGAGAGGCGGCCTGTTCGCCGTGTAAATGCGTGCACAGTTCAAAATGGCGAAGGAGCGTTTGACGCTGCTCATGGATCGACGGGGGTTCCGGCTCTTTCCCTTCCATTAGCGCTCTCGCTTGTGCGAAAATCCACGGATTACCAATACAGCCTCGTGCAACCGAAACACCATGGACGCCTGTTTGTTCCATCATTGTAAAAATATCTTCTGCGCACCAAATATCACCGCTGCCAAAAACGATCGCTTCAGGACGTTCTTTGACAAGAGATGTTAAAAATTCCCAACAAGATGGGCCGTTGTATCGTTGCTCCACTGAACGACCGTGCACTGTTGCCCAAAGATATTTCAGGTTTACAGCGCCATCAAATATAGTGTAAAAATTCGTAACCGATTCAACCGAATCATCAAACCCACGCCGCAACTTTAAGGTTGTAGGAATATGTTCTGGAACGACTTCCCGTACCGCTGCGAGAATTTCAACACCCTTAGATGGTGCAGATAAAAAATACCCGCCACGATTTCTGCGGCGAACGCGTTTTGGAGGACACGCAAGATTTACATCAATTACGTCGTACCCCATCTCAACAAGAATAGATGCACCTTCAGCCATTTCTTTTGGTTCCATGCCAATGACCTGCCCAGCAATCGGATGATCTTGCAAACTGCACGCTTGTTCTTCGTGTTCTCTAGCAAGAAATTCGGGGTCTTCTTTCCTTCTCCCTTTACCTCCACAAATGAGTGTTCTGTCAAGAAGCGCTTCTGTTACACAAAATGGGCATCCGTGTTCTCTTGCTACAATTCGCATTGCCGCGTCACTGTACCCTGCGAGTCCCGCTTGAAAAAAAGGTGCGTCAAAAGTTGGTAATTTATCAGTAATTCTAGAGTCTACGCAGACCGAAGTTGAAAACCGCGACATCACTCTTCGCCGATGACAAGAAGCCCAACAAGTGGTTGTGTTTCGCCAAGTTGTAATTCTGCGATCACAAGTTGCGTCGGCTCGTCGGTTCGCCAAAATCCACCCGCATTAAACTGGTCACCAAGAGAATCGTAACAATTCCAGAGGTTCACTCGGACTGTTGAGCCCGCCGGCATTGATGGAATCTGTTGTGTGTATTGTTGGTTGATCCAAAGAATTGGGCTGTTAAAATCGCTAGCTGTACTGTTCACGATTTTAATGTGCTCTTGGTTGCGAACTACCTGAATCGGCATAGAGTTCGCAGAGTGTAAATTAAATGGATATTGTCCCGTTGCCTTAGAGATATCCGGAGGAGGCGCTTGGCATCCAACAAGAACAGCAAGTATTAGAATTGTCATTGTATTTTTCACATGGTGAGTGTACCACGACAGCAGCCAGCGTAGAACGCTGGCTGCTGCATTTAGAAACCTAAAGGAACCTTACATCGCACTCAGTATCGACAAGACGTCAGATTGATCCACGATACCATCGTCGTTTACGTCGCCGTACCCTTCGATTGGTTCGCCGAAGTGTTGAAGCACCTCGATGAGATCAAAGCTATCCACAGCGCCGTCTCCATTGAGATCTGCAGAACAACTGTCTGGGACACCATCGATATTCATGTCAAGAGAGAGCCCGAGCAGAATTTCACAACCGTCTGGAACGCCGTCGTTGTCACAGTCATCTGAAGAGACACCTGTAATCAACACGTTGTTTCCGGCTTCTGGAACCGTCCCAACAACTGCTGCGAGACCATCTTCAAGCAAGGTAGAAGCGACGCCTGATTCAATTTCCTTGACCCTGAGTGATCGGACATGTTCCCAATCTGATCCGGCAAGGAAGAATAGATCCGCATACCCTTCTCGACCAACGAGCCGCCAATTGCCACCAAGTGGTAGTGACCAACGAGTGTCGCCAAGAATGAAGGTTGGATCAGTTGTGATTTCAGCATCACCAACGAGGCAGAGTGACCAAGGTGGCATCGAGTCTATTACACTTTCAGCTGAATCCGCGTGGCCGCCTTTAGAATTGTTGCCAATTCGACCATCGGAACCACCGCGAGGTTTATGACCACTGTCATTGTTAAGATCTGATGGAACGATCAAAATCGTAGGATCACCTGGATCTGTACCAAGTAAGCCTTCTGGAAGATCACCGCCGAAGCAACTTGCTGGATTACCATAAACCCAATCACTCCATTCACCAACTGCGCCACATGCAGTCACTGGTCTGACATAGTAATATCCGCCGGTTGGAGCATTTGCATCGATATATGGCGACTGAACACCATATGCGATGACTTGAGTCTCAAGTGGGCCCTGAGGCTGAGGCATTACTACCCAAGCCACATCATATTTAAGGTTTGTGCCCCACCAAGTCACGATGACATAATCTGGGTTACACGTTGTAGCATTAAGATCATGAATAACACCGGCTTCCTCGGAAGGCCAGCCTTGATCTGGTGAGCCCAACTCGCAAGATTCTGTACCATTGACCTCTGTAGTTACCCAGTACCAGTACGGTGTATCAGCCTCGACGTTCGTATCAGGCCAGCCTACGGAATCCCATGATATAGCACATTCCAATTTTTCTGCTGTTTGCGGGGCTTCTGCAACACTCCTATAAACACAATAGGTAATACCCGGTCCAGGAACCTGATCCCACGACACTAAAATTCCATCACAGAATTCGCCATTCGTTGCTTCAACATTAGCTGGATTTGGATATCCTTGGTCTGGAGAACCAATATCTCCTGTACTAAAATCACCCAAGCCACACTCTACAGTGTTTGCTTTTACAAAATAATAAGCAGATGACAATGGTGCGTAATCAATCCACGGCGACTGTGATGCGTTGCCGACCTCTTGGGCATTTGCACTATCAGAGTCACTACCTCTATAAATTATAAAGGTGGCAGGTGATTCGTCCCAGTCCCAACTAACGAGTACCTGACAGTTGAATCCATCGTCAGAGTCAGAAGCATCAATCCCAGTTGGTGGATTTGCAGCTGTGGGCGATGAGGCTATCTGCTCAGTTGGATCTGAAGAGGAACAAGCGTTTACCGATACAACCTCGTAATAATATGTCACGCTTGAGACAACATCTGAATCAACATATGTTGTTTGCGATCCATCGTTTGCAACATAGATTATTTCGCCTGGTCCACCATCTGTTTGATAACGAGTCAACTCATAAGATGTTGCTCCCTCAACTGCTATCCAAGCCAATGTAACCGAGTTACAGTGCGGGGATGCGACAAGACCTTCAGGTGTAGAAATCTCTGTAATTGCGGCATAACCCAAGGCGGCAGGCTGTGAAGGCTCACTCAATCCGCATTCGTTAAATGCTACTACCCAGTAGAAATATGGGACACCGTCAACAATTGGATGCGCGTCATTATAAATTGAATCAATAAATTGCGTATCAACAATCCCAGTTGCAATCTCGGTAGTGAGTTCACCATCAATGTTGTCCTCCTCACCTCTCCAGAGATTGTATGTGGTTAATTCTGCATCATGTTCCCATGTCACAGTAATTTGTCCACACTGCTCGTTATAAGTTGCATCAATGTTGTCTGGAATTACAATCGGTGGCAAAGATTGTCCAAGATCAGACGAACTTAAGGGGCTTTCTCCACACAAGTTGTTATTTACTGATTTGACATAGTAATAGTATTGCGTGCTTGCATCCACATCAAAATCTGTGAATGTCGTTGCACCATTGCTTGAGCCAATATAACCTGGCTCATTTTGATCACCAACTTCTAATTTATAGATGTTGTAGTCAACAGAATTGTCTACTTCATCCCACGTAACAAAAATGCTGCCACAATATTCGCCATCACTTGCCTGTACATTTGTTGGAGCTGGCAAGTCACCAACCCAACCAGATTGACCGTTTACATTATGTTCACTTGAACCACAACTGTTTTCTGCTGTAACCCAGTAGTAATATGTGCGACCAAATTCAACATTGTAATCATCATAAGTAGTGGTTGGAGCAGCAACTTCTCCAATGTCTTCCATGTCTGAACCATCACTCTCTAGGCCACGGTGAATGAAATACCTGTTTGCAGACAACTCGGTATTCCAATTCAGAATGATGTGATCGCACACCGTACCCTGTGTTGCTGACACAGTTGGAGATTGTATTATCTCGTCTGAGGGGAAACCAGAATCACCTTGGCTAAGTGCACTGCCATCTGGACTACAAGTATTGATGGATTTGACCCAATAATAGTACGTTCCAGATACAACTGGATCTGAATAATTATTCGTATCAGAACTCGCCAAGAACACCGCATCATCAACCGTTTCTGTGTCATGTCTATAAACGTGATAGCTTAATGCGTCTGGAACAGGATCCCACTGAATCTGAACCTGTCCACAAACAGTACCGTGTGAGGCGATAAGCCCTGTAGGAATTGCAAGTGGAGGTGAAGTAGAACCTTCTGTTGGTGCAGACACCACGTCGGGTGCCCCACAGAAGATACCTACTGAGTCAACCCAATAATAGAGTGGAATGTCGTAGAAACCATCTATGGCATAATCAGTATAGGAATCCCCTTGGGCATGAAATTCGGAATCCGTTACTTCTACTGCATCTTCGAAAAGAGGAGTTATCGAGCGATATACTCTATAGGCAATAGCCCCTGGCACTTCAACCCAAGTGACGAGGACCGAGCCACAGTTTGCTACACCGTCACCAACGTCTGATGCTTGAACATTAGTTGGGGGAGGGAGTTGACCAAGAGAACCCGTGTCACCATTTGCTTCTAGTAAACCATGAGGACCACAAGAGGTTACACCAACAATCCAGTATGTATATTCAGTGACAGGCAGAGCTGTATTGTCTATATAGCTTGTGATCGTGATATCCTCTTCCAACAACTCGGCTGCTTGAATATCAGAAGTTTCAGAACGATACACCATGTAACTATCCGCATTTGGTGATGCCAACCAAGTAATCACAACTTGATTACAGAAGAAACTTGACCCACTATCACTTGCAACAACATTTTCTGGAGGAGTTGCTGAATCAGCTGGAACGCCAGAGGCCACAAGGCTTTCTTGACTCGTTCCACAACTATTTGTGCCTTTCACCCAATAATAATATGGTGTGCCACCTTCAACACTTGAATCCACATACGTTGTGGCGGTGGTTTCTTCTCCTATCTGTCCATTTGGATCAAATTCATCTGAAAGTGATCGATAAACCTGATAGAGCGTATCAACTTGTTGTTGTGAAGCATCCCATGTCACTGTGATAGAACCACAATGTGTTTCTGGAGAAGCTTCTACATTCGCAGGAATTTCAGTAACAGCAAGGGCTAATCCAACCACTGAACTACCCGCATCTGTAACACAATCGTTGTTGACCGTTTGTACCCAGTAATAGAGCGTTTGGTCTGGGGGTTCGTTTATTTCAAAGTGTGTATCTGGTCCAGTATAAATCTCTCCAGAATCATCAAAACTATCTGTGTCTGAGCGAGAAAGTATGTACGAATCAGCTGCTGGCACATCAGACCAATCTAATAATACAACTCCGCATAAATCGCCAGAAGCTGTAAATATATCTGGGTTTGCAAGTTCACCAACATGCCCAGTCACACCGTCTTCTGTTTGCGTTGGGCTGCTTCCACAACCATTTACAGCAACAACCCAATAGTTGTAAGTCACTGATGAGAACGCGGACGTGTCAGAATATGAATTAAGTGCTCCATCTATTGTTCCAAGAAGAAGCGCATCATCAATATCAGGAACGATGTCGTCTGATCTATACACTTCGAAGTAGTCTGTGTGTTCTGGAGCAGTCCATTCAACAAGCACTTCTCCGCACAACGTACCCTGACTTGCGCTCACTGGATCCGGAGTTGGAAGTGAGGGTACAGATTGCCCTATCGACACAGAACTGAACTCTCCTTCTTCGTCTACACAATTAACAGGTGAGGCTGTAACCCAGTAATAATATTGTGTTACACCTTCAAGCAAATCGGTATCTCGATAAGGGCTTAATGAACTTGTGCCTATTTCTACTGCATTGCTTGGTTCGTTGGCTGTATACCTATAAATGTGATATGTCGCCTGATCGCCTATCGTCGTCCAACTAATTTCAACAAGGTCGCATTCACCTACCGTTGCTGCTACATCGGCAACAACAGAAATCAGTGTTTCAGCAGTCACAGAATCGCTCGCTGGGCTTTGACCACATGTTGCATGATCTGTCGTTACCCAGTAGTAGTACTGCGTGTTTGCATCAACTGTAGCATCTTTGAAGAATGCTTCACTCGTCGAACCAACCTGTGTGTTTACTAATATATCAAATACATTTGTCGTATCTCGCCAAATCGTATATTCAGCAGCCCACGATTCAGCTGTCCAATCCAAAATAATAAGTGAGCAAGATTCCGCGTAAGCAGACACGTTTTCAACGGCAGAGTTATCAGGTAGAGCCACTCCTTGTTCACCGTATGGCGGAATTACGAAGCAACTATTATGACTAGTTGCAATAAAGTAATAGTATGGAGTCTTGGGTTCAGCCAAAGTGTCTACATAAGTATTACTTGTAACATCGGCAATAAATTGAGGGTTTGGATCATCTTGTACAGATGATCGATACACTTGATATCCACTGTTTCCCTCAACAGAATCCCAGATCAATGTCACTGCACCACAATCACTTGTTGCAACTATGTTTTCAGGATTATTAAGTGTGCCTGTAAAGCCAAGCTCTTCATCAATCGAAGCCGCACCCTCACCACAAGTATTTTCGCCAACAACCCAGTAGTAATAGTTAATACCGTTTGCTGCAGTTGTGTCGTCAAACACAACAGCGTCTTGTGTTACTGAACCAATAGCAGGACCAGCGGTATTAATGTCAAAGGTCGTACTTCGATAGATATTGTAATTTTCTACATGATCAACAGGAGTCCATTGAATTTGAACCGAATCACACGCTTCACCATCGCTTGCATCAACATCTGTTGGGGCTTCGGTGAAACCAATTGCTTCGCCAGAAGCTGAAACAGATTCGGCGCTGTCATCACAACCATTTGTTGAAATTGCTTCTACCCAGTAGAAATATTCTGTGCCATCAACAATTGTGGTGTCAGAATATTGTTGGTCGGTAAAGCCAGAACCAATAGGAGGGCCAGCTGTTGCGAAATCATCTATTTCATTTCGGCTGATCGTGAACGTAACACCATTTCCTGGGTGGGACCATGTCACAAGAACTTCGCCGCAAACATCTTGGGAAGCCAAAACGCTAGATGGAATTTCTGCGCCTTGCAACGTTGAACCTATATCCGATGAACTTGCAACACTTGCTGGGCAAGTAGAGGAAGCGGCAGTTATCCAGTAATAATATGGAGTTGCTGGCAGAGCATCTGCGTCTGCAAATGTAATCTCGCCAGTTGTGCCTATCAATAGTGCAGTTGCAAAATCGTTTGCCATATTTCTAAACACTTCATATTCGACCGCGCCTGTAACTTCATCCCAATCAATCGTGACAATATCACACGCATCATTACTTGCAGTCACCTGCGTAGGTGGTTCAAGCTGTCCAGTTGAACCAAGAAGACCGTCGTCTGCTAGCGGGCTTTCTCCGCAATCGTTTTCAGCGGTGACCCAGTAGTAATACTCTTGACCAGCAACCGCTGTTGTATCTTGCCAAAAACTTGTGCCAACATATGGCTGGGCAATAACAGTAGCTGTAGCACTATCGTCTAGAGTGTTTCGATACACTCGGTAATACGTTGCTGTCTCTACTTCGTCCCAAGTAATGTCAACAGAATCACAAACTGATCCATTAGTGACATCAATTGCTGGAGATTCCGCGATAGCTGTCCCCGCAACACCAATAGCATGAAGACCAACATTACTATCGCCACAAGAATTAACTGCTTGTACCCAATAATAATGATCAAGCGTATCAATAATGGCTTCATCAACAAATGGTGGGGCTTGTACTGAGCCAGACGGTGGGTCTACCAAGACATTTGGTTCAACACCAGTTGTGTTTGAATAAACCTTATATGACAACGCGCCTGGCGTTTCTGTCCATGAGACCCAAATTTCACCACAAGACGTACCATTTGTCGCGTTGACATCTTCTGGTATCGTGATTGGTGGTTGAGCAGTACCCTCTTCCGGAGTCGAGTGTTGCGTTGGGGATTGACAGTCTGGGTTCACGGAAGAAACGAAGTAATACATTGGAGTGTCGTACACTTCGGGATTAAAATCTGTGTACATTGGTGAATCGGCTACACCAATAAGTACTGCGCCTGCAAAGTCAGATGTCAAACCTCTATAAACAAAATATGCAGATGCATCTGGCACGGCGGTCCAAATCAAATCAATTTGACCACAACTTGCAGTTCCATCGGTTGCTACAACATCCGTTGGTGGTGGAACTTCGCCAAGCGAGCCTTGGTCAACACCTGTCACATCATTAAGAGCACTTTCACTACAAACATTTTTGCTTGTTACCCAATAGGTGTATTCAACACCTGCCAAAGCTGTCGCATCTGTGAATGTAAAATCAGGAGTTTCATCGAGGAACGCCGCATTGTTCACATCAATTGAATCTGCTCGATACACAACATACGAATCTGCGTCATCTTGTGGTAGCCATGTAATAACAACTGAATCACAGTATGCTGAAGTTCCAGAATCAGTCGCAAACACATCGGTCGGTGAAATCGGATCGGTCGCAGTCCAACCAGATGCAACACTTCCCGTCTCACTCTCAACGTCACAACTACTCGTTGCAGTTATCCAGTAATAGTAAGCGTCGCCCTGTACTGGCGGCGAATCAATATAAGCAGTTCCTGTCGTAGTGCCAATCGGCGCATCGTCTGGATCAACACCCCCTGGTGTTGGTTCAACACCGGTTGTATTTCGATACACTTTATATGTAGTCTCATTTGTACCCGCTTGATCCCAATTGAGCCAAACATCGTCGCAATGTTCTGCTAGTGATGCTGTCAGGCCTTCTGGAATCATCACTGGACCAAGCGCCATGCCTGTGCCATGTGTGCCCCAAAACGTTACACAAGGATCGCCCGAATCTGAATATACAACTGAGCGAACCCAATAATAAGTCGCAGTATCTGGAAGTGGACTTTCGTCTGTATAGAAATTCGTTGTTGTTACACCAAGGTATGTTGCGGGAACTGGTACCTGTGGATCTTCATAATGTGAGTAGTAAATATGATACTCATCTGCATTCTGAACAAGATCCCAAGTAATATCAATCACGCCGCACTGGTCATCACTGACGCTCGTGATCGCTGGGTTTTCAATTGTTCCGCTATAGCCAAGAACTCCATTTAGGTCTTCGGGGTCACTTGATCCACACATTGTTTCTGCAACGACCCAGTATGTATAGTCCGTCGCTTCTGCAGGAGTGTTGTCAATGAAGGTAGTCGAAGGTGAGGCTGTTGTACCAATTTCACTTGCATCAGCCCATGACGCACCGCTTTCTGCGCGGTAGATGCGGTACTGGTCAACATGTTCTGCGCCTCCCCATTGCAATTCAACCGAACTACAGAGCGTACCTAATGTCGCAGTAACGTTTGTTGGTGAAGTTGGCAAGGTTGCGACTCGCCCAACAGATGGATCGCTCAACACTGTGCCCTCTTCACCACACGAATCTGGTTCCGCTGTCACCCAGTAGAAGTATTCCGTATTCGCAGTTGCATCATCGTCTTGATATGGGGACGTTGTAGAAGAACCAATTTCTGCATCTACACCTGGTGTTGGTGGAACGCCTGTTTCGTTTCTATAAATATAGTACGTTGCGCCTTCGCCAAGATCGGACCAACTCACTTCAACATAATCACAGAAGACACCAAGGGTAGAGGCGACACCTTGTACCTGTGGTACATCGGAAATTGCGCTTGCAACAACACTCGCTGGGCTTGAGCCACACTCAGTGTGGTTTGCAATTACCCAGTAGTAGTATTGCGTATTCGGAAAAACTGTGCCATCTGTAAAGAATGCATCGGTAGTAGTGCCAATTGCTGTTGCATCTACAAAGACGTTGTCCGTGGATTGCCAAATCGTGTACTCCGCGTTCCATGATTCTGGCGTCCATGTCAACGTAACAAAGTTACACGAAACGTTTGATGCCTGAACATTTTGTACAGGTGTCATTTCTGGAAGTGACATGCCAAACATGCCCGAAGATTGTGGTCCTTCGCAACCATTTTGAAGTGTTGTTACAAAATAGTAATATGGAACATTTGGATCATCCGGGTAATCTACCCAGCTTTCGGCACTCGGAGAACCAAGAAAAATATCAGGTGTGTAGGGGTCGATACCACGGTACACTTGATACCCATTGTTACCAACAACAGTGTCCCAGCTCAGTGCAACCGAACCACATAAATCCTCTGATGTAACGATGTTTGCTGGTGGAGATAATTGTCCTATCCAACCATCTGTTCCATCATCCTCCACAGGGCTTTCGCCACAGCCGTTTTCAACTGTTACCCAGTAGTAGTAAGTAATACCAGGAAGTGCTGTCAAATCTTGCCAGAACGTGGTGCCCACTGGAACTGTTCCAAGTTCAGAAGCACTTAGGGGTTCATCGACTACTGTGTGTCGGTAAATGTGGTACAGGGTTCCGGTATCAACCTCATCCCACGTGATGTCAACTGAATCACATAACAATCCTTGTGTTGCCAAAGCAACTGGTGATTGTGGAATATCAATTGCAGCCAAACCGCTTGTGAACAAACTCAGGCTACTTGAACCGCAAGAATTGTTTGCACGAACCCAATAATAGAATTCGGTGTCGTCAGCGCCTACAGCATCTGTGTATGGAGGCATTTGTACCGTGACAATCGGCGTATCGTCTGGATCAACATCCCCTGGTGTTGGTTCAACACCGGTTGTGTTTCGATAAATATCGTACGTTTGCGCACCTGCTGTTTCTGTCCAGTTCACCCACACTTCTTCACAGATTGCGCCAACAGAAGCGACCGTGTCAGTTGGAATGTCAAGCGGCGGCTGGGCGATACCCTCTGTTGCCGTTGATTGTTCGGTAGAAGTTGTACAGAACACGCCTACTGAACCAACAAAGTAATAGAGAGGTGTGTCATAATCGCTTGGAGCAAAGTCTGAATAAGTTGGACCATCAGATAAGCCAATGATTACCGCATTTGTAAAGTCAGGATCAATCGATCTATAAATTTCATACGCCGTTGCGTTTGTCACTGGTGTCCACGAAAGATCTACTTGACCACAAGGTGCTGCAGCAGAAGCAACGTCGTTTGGTGGTGCTATTTGACCAATAGAACCAGTTGTAGATGTTGCGTCACCAATAAGGCTATCGCCACATGCGTTTCGAGTGAGAATCCAATAGGTGTACTCTTGGTCTGGTTCTGCCAAAGTGTCTTCAAAAGAAGTTAGCGGCGTTTCGCCAATTTCTTGAGCATCTGCGATATCGCCTGAAGCTGAACGGTGCACAACATACGTCTCTGCTGTTGGAGCGGGCAACCACTCAACAAGAACACTGTCGCAATAAATGGATAGTCCAGTGTCGGTTGCAGAGACTTCGGTTGGCCCAACTGGCGTAGCGCTGGAATATCCAGAAGCAGCAAGGCTCATCACACTTTCGCCACAACTGTTTGTACCAGTTACCCAGTAGTAGTAAGTGTCACCGGCAACAAGCACTACGTCGTCATCAACATAAGTGTTGTTTTCGGTTGTTCCAATAGGCAACGCAGTGCCCTCATCGTTTAAATCAGAACGATGCACGGTATAAAGCGTGTCGATCCCTGCGGCATCCCAAGATACCCAGATTTCATTACAGTGGGTTCCCGAAGTCGCGGCAACGTTTTCTGGAATAGCCATGTTCGCAAGCGCAACACCAGCAACAGAACTTTCCGCCGGGGTTGTACATGTATCATTTACACTTTGAACCCAATAGAAGAATTGTTGGCCAGGAGTTGTTCCTGCATCCGAGTCTACGTATGTTGGGTTAACGCCTGTATAGGGCAAGATGATTGATTGTGTAAAGTCATCGGTTTCTGACCTTGAAACGATGTAGGAATCTGCAAGATCAACACTGTCCCAAGTAATTGTTACAACACCGCATTCATCGTCAGTTGCAGCGAGGTTTGTTGGGTTGGCAAGTTCGCCAATAAAACCAGATACTCCATCTAAGGATGAATCGCTACTGCCACAATCATTGTTTGCAACGACCCAGTAGGTGTATGTAACACCTGGAATAGCAGTAAAGTCTGCGAATTGTGACGCAGGCGGAACAACGATTGCTCCAGCAAGTGGTTGGGCGTCTGCCCAAAGAGCATCCACGCCATCGGCTCTATAAATTGTAAACGAGGCTGGATACCCAGCAACCGTCCACTGCACAAGCACAGAACCACATTGCGATCCTTGGCTTGCAAAGACGTTGAGTGGTGATGCAAGATCGCCCACACTAAGACCAACTGCTGAACTTCCAAACTCGCCTTCGTTACCAGCGCAGTCTGTTGGTTCTGCTGTAACCCAGTAATAATACGTCGTGTCACCAAGTGTAGTTGTATCGAGATAAGGACTGCCATCAGATGTGGCTACGTCGGCTGCGGAGAATGGGTCGTCAATAATGTTTCGGTAAATGTGATACGTCGCTTGCTCGGCAATGTTATCCCAACTCACCTCAACCGATTCACACAAACCAGATGTAGCAGTTGTATTGAGTACTACGGGAATAGCAGCAACTGCTGAAGCAACTTCACTTGGCAAACTTGTTCCGCACAGATCGTGATCTGTCGTTACCCAGTAAAAATATTCTGTATTCGCTGAAACATCTAAATCAGTGTACGTCGTCAACGTTGTAGAGCCCAGTAACGCTGCAGTATCAAAGTCATCAACAGTGTTTTTTGAAACCGTATAGGTCGCAGCCCATAGTTCGGCTGTCCAGCTTAGTTCAATAATGTTACAAGACAAATTATTCGCAACAACATCTTGAACGATTGATGTGTATGGAAGAGCCATGCCGTGTTCGCCTACCCCTGGCACTTCAACACATTGGTTGTTGTCCGTTGCAACGAAGTAAAAATACGAAACCTCAGGAACCGCAGACATGTCTACGTATGACTCTGTAGAAGTAAAGTCAAGGAACCAAGGGTTAGGATCGTTTGGATCATCTGAGCGATACACTCGGTATCCAGTGTTTCCCGCAACAGCATCCCATGTAATGAGTACTTCGCCACAACCAACACCGTCTGCAGGATCATTAAATGTCTGCACGTTTGCTGGATTTGCAAGCACTCCGTTGTAGCCGCTATCAGAAGCGGACTCATTTGCGCTTTCACCGCAAATGTTCACGCCTACAACCCAGTAGAAATATGTCACGCCGCCTTCGGCAGTCGTGTCAGTAAATGTGTTTTCGTTTTGTCCGGCCGTACCAATGGCAACACCCGCTGATTCAAAAACGTCTTCAGTGCTTCTATAAATGTTGTACAAGTCAGCGTCAGAAACTGGTGCCCACCGCACTTCAACCCAAGAGCAATCTATTAGATCACTTGAGCCATCGCTTGCAACAACAGATGTTGGGGCATCTGTAGCACCAACAGCCTGACCGATCACGGCAGTAGAACTAGCAACATCACTGTCGCCACAAGAATTATTCGCCTGAACCCAATAGAAATATTGTGTGTTAGGAAGAGGTGGCGTATCTAAATATGATTGGTCCGAGGCGCCACTGCTCACAATTGCTGCAGTTGCAAAATCATCTACATCGTTTCGACTCACGGTAAATGTTGTGCCCATTCCGGGGTGCGTCCAAGAGACGAGAATGTTATTACAGATTGTCTGATACGTTGCACCAATCGAAACAGGTGCTTCTACATTTTGAACAAATGAGCCCACTGTTGCCGTACTTGCAACACTTGCGTTACACGCAGGTGCCGTTGAAGTTATCCAGTAATAATAAGGAATAAGCGGGAATGCAGATGTATCATCAAATGTAAGTTCACCAGTTGAACCCACAAGGGTTGCCGTCCCAAAGTTGTTGGTTTGGTTTCGATAAATGTCATAACTAGATGCGCCATCAGATGCAGACCACGTGACAGTAATAATGCCACACTCACCGTCTGTTGCATCAACTGTTGATGGCGGTGTAGTCTCGCCAATCATGCCAGGACTACCGGAACCAGCAATGGGGCTTTCGCCACAGCCGTTTTCAGCAGATACCCAGTAATAATATGTCTCACCTGCAACAGCCGTTATGTCTTGCCACGTGTTAGTACCCAACACTTGTTGTGAAATAACTGACGCAGTATCGAAGTCGTCTTCAATGTTTCTGTAGATGTGATACAGCGTCGCTGATGGCAACTCATCCCACGTAATTTCTACTGCGTTACAAATTGAGTTCAGTGTTGCGTACGCGTTTGGAGAGGTCGTAATTGGCACCGCTCCAACACCCATAGAATCCAAACTTAAGTTGCTTGAATCACACGTGTTATTTGCTTGTACCCAATAATAATATTCCGTGTCATCAACAACGGTGTCGTCAACGTATGGAGGAATTTGGGAAGAACCAATTGGCGTATCGTCGGGATCAGCTTCGCCTGGAGTTGGCGCAACGCCTGTTTCATTTCTATAAATTGAGTATGTTTGTGTGCCAGCAATTTCTGTCCAGTTCACTTGCACTGCGCCACAATCAGTACCTACAGAAGCAATGATGTCAGTAGGTATAGTGAGCGGTGGTAAGGCCGAACCAGCCTCTGCTGGAGAATGCAGGGACGGAGTTTGACATGCATTGGTTACCGATGCAACAAAGTAGTACGCTGGTTGGTCAAATACAGTCGGCACATAATCAATGTATGAAGGACCATCTGCAACACCAATAAGCACGGCGTTTGCAAAGTCGGCATCGTCACTTCGATAGATAAAGTATCCAGTTGCAAGGTCTACTGCTGTCCATGTTAAATCAACCTGACCACAATTTGCGGTTCCGTCGGTTGCCTCTACGTCTGTTGGTGGTGTCAATTCGCCATTTGAGCCACTTGCAGGATCTACAATATTTATATCACTTTCACCACAATCATTTTTGGTTGTTACCCAGTATGTGTACTCAGTGCCGGGAGTTGTAGAAACGTCTGAATAGAATGTGTCAACAGTCTCTGCAATAAATATTTCATCTCCTAGAATAGGACTTTCAGATCGCCAAACAATATATGCGTCAGCAGTTTCTGCAGGAAGCCACGTCAATTCAACCGAATTGCAAAAAGTAGATGTACCCGCTTCGGTTGCAGCAACATCAGTTGGAGCAACAGGAGTAACTTCGGTCCAACCAGAAGTCTCTGCACTAAAGTCACTTTCAACACCACAACTTGATTCTCCGGTTACCCAATAGTAATAGGCTGTAGCCTGAACTGGAGTGGTGTCAATAAAGTCTGTTGTTGTTGTTGAACCAATCACGATACCGGTACCTGCTGGATCGTTTGTTTCACTTCTGTAAATTCGATAAGTTGTATCTGCTGTACTTGCAACACTCCAACTCAGCCAAACTTCGTCACAATGCTCTTCTACTGTTGCGGATAAATCCTGTGGAATAATGATTGAACCTAGAGAAATGCCGCTTGCATAACCTCCCCAGTCTGAAACACAATCAGTCTCCGCAAGATTAACAACTGCTCGTACCCAATAATATAACGTTGTGTCTAATAGTGGACTTTGATCAGTATAAAATGTGTTTGTTGTTTTTCCAAGATAGGTAGCTGGAACTTGGTTTTGTGGGTCTGGATTTTGTGAATAATAAATGTGATATTCATCTGCACCAGAAACAGGTGCCCATGTTAAATCTATGACACCACAAAGGTCGTCAGAAACCGTGTTGATAGTCGCACTGTCAAGCGTGTGGTTAGCTGCCTCTGTAGAGATACTTTCGGGACTATCGCCACATCCATTGTGGGATTTCACCCAATAGAAATATGATTGACCGCCGACAGGCGAGCCGTCAATGTAGAAAATCTCGGTAATTAGATCATCAATAATCTCTGCTTCACCAAATACATTACTTGTTCCACGATAAAGTGTGTAGCTATCTGCTCCAAACACTGGCTCCCAAATAATGGTGATGTCTGTACAGGAGTCACTGTCAGACTGCCCAACCATAGCGGGCGCGCCAATAGGTTCAGCGAGAAAACCTGTGGCCACCTCATTAAGAACACCTTCGCCACAAGCTGTTGTTGCTTGTACCCAATAATAATATTGGGTGCCTGCTACAGCAGTATCGTCAGAGAAAAACGCTTCAGTTCTTGTACCAACTGGCGTGTCGTCGGGATCACCACCACCTGGTGTTGGTTCAACACCGGTATCGTTTCTGTAAATATCATAATCAATGACGGCAGTAACCACGTCCCAAGTCACCAAGACTTCACCACAATCAATACCTTGTTCAGCAGATATTCCCGTGACAACAGCGAGTTCCGGTAATGCCGAACCAATTACACTTGCGCTTTGATTTGCACCAACACACCACTGACTATCTGCCGTGATCCAATAATAGTAAGGGGTATCTTCGATAACAGTGTTGTCGGTATATGGACTTGCAGCAATGTTGTCAATTACTACGGCCGTTAAATAGTCGTCAGTAGCATTACGCCACACGACATAATTGTTTGCAATTGGTATATCTGTCCAACTGATTTCCACAAAACCACAATCTTCGCCATCTGAAGCAAGCACGCCAGAGGGGCCGAGCAAACTACCGTTTAAGCCTTCGGCTGCTGTAGCTTGTAAAATTGGTGGCTCGCCCTCAGAACAATTGTTTACGGCCTCAACCCAGTAAAAATACGGCACGCCAACGACTGCTGTCGCGTCGATATACGTTGAAATGCCCGGCAATACTTCGTCAAGCATATCTGCCGAGCTTGGGTCGTCATTAATATCACGGTAAATGCGATACGATTGCGCCATAACGCGACGATTCCAAGTCAACTGAACACCAGCACAGTACGATCCAGACGTGGCGTCTAAACCCTCAGGTGCAGCTAATTGCATACCAAGAAATCCCGAATCACTATCGCTTTCACTTGTTGTTCCACACTCGTTGTCTGCGACAACCCAATAATAGTATGCTGTGCCAGAAACAGGTCCACCGGGATCACTTTCTAAATCTTCGTAGTATCCCAGGTCATCGATAGATCCCACAACAGCAGAAGAAGCGAAATCGTCAGTCGTGTTTCGAGAAATCGTAAATGTGGTGCCATCAAAAGAACCATCCCACTCTACTTTAATGCGATCACATAACCCACCCTTCGAAGCCCTAAGATTTGTTGGCTGTACGAGGGCTGGCATTGATGCGCCTGAGACAGTTGTAGATAACGCTTGGTCGTTTGGACACAAATAAGAAACACTTGCAACCCAATAATAGAATGTTTGACCCGCAACAGGAGGGGTATCGATAAAGGAAACATCCGTCGTTTCTCCAAGACTTGTAGGTGGGTTTTGTGGATCATAAAAATCATTAGTATCACTCCGCCAAATTTCATACGCATCGGCGCGAGCCACTTCGTTCCAAGTAATTTCAACGTCACCACAAGAAGGCGAATCAGGATCCCCAGGATCTGTAAGCACAACTAGGACACCTTCAGGTTTTTCTAGTTCAGCCGTATATCCTATTGCCCCGCTGGGTGTCTCAATTGATGTTGAACACTCGTTTTCACCAATAACCCAATATTCATACTCAATTCCGGGCTGGGCAGAATTATCGTGGAATTGGGTATTTGGAACACCATTGATGAATGCTGGGGGTGCGCCAATTTGTTGAGATGTTACATCAAGCGGAGCTCTTCTCCAAATTTGATATACATCACCAGGACCCAACAATGACATTTCAGGAATCCACGAAAGAAGAACGCCGTCACAAACAGAACCGTTAGATGCACCACAACGAATGGTGACTGTTGACAAGTCATCCTGCAACACACCTGCTGCAGATCCACCTACAACCGGCGGATCTGGTTCATCACAATTTGAATCCCGTGGAGTAACCCAATAATAGTACGTAACTCCCTGCTCAGGAACCGTTGCGTCAGTAAAGGTTGCTCCAGCCATCGGGGCTGTATCAAGTTGAACCGCGTTGTCAAAAATATCATCAGTACTACGCCAAATAATTGCCGTGTCTGGGTTTGGTGCAGGGTAACCGGCTGGGGCAGGAAGGCTCAAATCCCACGTGACTATGATTTCATCACAATCCTCATAGACAGTCGCCATTACCTGTTGAATAGGAAGTGGATTGTCTCCAATTGTCCCAGTCACACCCCGCCCAGGTGTATTTGGTAGTGCAGGCGGTGGCTGCATGATGTTCGGGTTATATTGGTCAGCAATTAAAAACGATTCATCAATATTACATGCGTTTGTACTAGCAACCCAGTAATAGTATTGTTGTCCACCAACAACAAGGGTGTCGGTGTAGGTGCCTGTGCCACCGGGTAATATTGCAACAAGTGTCGCACCACCAACCTGTCCTGCTGGAGAAAATACATTCTGTGTATTTCTAAACACATATTCTGCTGTTGCTGCTGGGTCGGATGTCCATGTCACGTTAATTGCGGCACAGTTCGCGGCATCCCCGCCATTTGTAGCAGCAACATCCACAATTGGTACTGGCACAAGTGTGCCACCAGATACCAATGGAGCCGGAGGGCCTGCAAGAAATGCATTCATCGCAACAATATTTGAAGTAGCAAATCGAGAATCAATATTAGTCGCCATTGTGGCGCCTCCGGGCAACATGCAACTACTCATAATTGTGCCAACGCCAGCATTACCTGTGTCACACGAATCAAAAGCTAGACCTGCAGCAACACCCGGTAGAGGGGCCCCGGCGAGCGCGTTATAAACAAGTGCAGTAATGTTACCAAAGGAGCCTGTTGGCGTTGCACCGCAAAGTGTGCCAAGCGCTTGGGCAACAATGTATGTGTCGTACCCAGTCGTATCACTTGCACCAATCAACCCACTTGCTGCTCCAACAGCGTTCACATTTGAACCACTGGGGCATCCTGTGTCGGGGGGCCCTGGAGGAGGATTTGCTGCAGCTGGATTAATGCCAGCTGTAAGCCCACCCCAATACCCAAGGCTCTGCTTTGTTGTTTGTGCGCCTTGAAAATTTATTGCACCTTCTGCACCAGTTCGCAAAATTAGATAACCATCAGATAGACCTGTTCCAGTAGCGCCTGTAACGTCTGGAATAGTGTTACCAATACTTGTTTCAACGAAGTCACAGAGTACTTGTGGAAGAGCGCCATCATCAACTGAACCAGTCCCATCAAATATTGTGCTCACAACAGGTTCTACCCAAATGATACCGTTACCTCTATACACTTCAGAAACCTGTCCAACAAGTGTAATAATGTAGTTGTATGCGGCTTGCTGGTCCCCAGCAAACAAAGCAAGAAAATCTGCGCCATAAACGACAGACAAACTAATTTGTGCGCATCCACCCGGGGGAGTTTCGCCTACACCACGACCATCACCAAGAAGCCGTTCTCCACCTTGATTTCGTGTTTTCTTAGCCACAGCTTCGCGCATCATTTCACGTACTAGTTGAAGACCAGGTTGCTCGGCAAGTGGGTCGCTCACGACAATCACCTGCGTTGCAGGGTCGGTCGAAATAACGTGCCTTGTGTCGCTATATTCAATGAACCCATTACACATTTCTCTGTTCATACCAAAGACAACAGTGCTTTCCGGATATCCAGCAACGTGCCCTCGGAAACATTTGGCTGTAATGTCAATTTGTCGCTTTCGAACAACGCGATTACCGCTACTGTCAGTT
Organism: uncultured Isosphaeraceae bacterium; assembly: GCA_964474235.1. Classification (GTDB taxonomy): domain Bacteria; phylum Planctomycetota; class Phycisphaerae; order Phycisphaerales; family SM1A02. The sequence continues at coordinate 13,071 of CAYYRP010000007.1, read as the reverse complement.
GCGTAATACGCTTCGTGAATATCGCCCTTGTATGGAAAAAACTGTTTAACAACAAGGTCAACTGTTTCATGATCATTCACTGGGAAATTTTTAACTATTATTTCACCGTTTCTTATTGCCATATCTTGCAACAACGAATCGTCGACCTGCATCTCGACCAAACCACTGTCCAACAAGACGCTTTTTGATTCTGTAACATGCAGTGGTGAATGAATTTCATTTTCAAGAAGTTGCGCATGTGCGCCACTAAATCCAATCATTGTTGTAAGCAATGTTGCAACAATAAAATGGGCGCGGCGTTTGAATTGAAGAGTTCGTGTAAAAATGGTCGAAAACATGTAATACATCCTTGAAACTTCCCTCGCGGGACACCCGGAATGGGATTAATAACCTTGCGGCAAGGCCACACGCCTTGACGCTATTGATATGACCTAGGAAGTATAGCCCTCCCGCGGGTTTTGATGTACTAAAAACCGAGTTCTCGACTAAAAAAGTGCAGCCCGCATGCATCTTTTGCCATTGCAAGGGTTTCCTCGGTTTTAGTGTTTGCCCGAGCTGTTCCAGATTTAAGGATGTCTATGACGGTTGCATCATCCCCAACCGCCTCTCTTCTGGCTTGCATCGGTTCTAACATCTCACTGATCGCTTCTGCAACCTCTACTTTGATGTGCCCATCACCAATATTGTCACCTCGAACGTATTTGTCCTTCAGTTGGGCCGCCCTTTCTGGGTCAGGAATGAAGGTTTCAACATATTGCATCAAGGCATTGTCGCCATCGCCAGGTTCAGTCGGCGATTGACGCCCTGTGAAAATTTTGCCCATCTTCTTTTTAACTTGCTTTGGGGTGTCTGTGATCAAAATGGCGTTTCCAAGTGATTTGCTCATCTTGTTTATGCCATCTGTACCTATCAATTTACCCACTTTCCCAACATCGGCTTTTGGAATTGGGAAAATGCCCTTCTCAACCATGATTGGGTCATCGTCTTCCACGTTTTCATCAATATCGCAGTAGAGTTTATTAAATCGCCGAGCAACTTCACGCGTGAGTTCAATATGTGGAATCTGATCTTCGCCCACAGGAACCGCGTGAGCTCGGAAGGCCAAAATATCGGCAGTTTGACCAACAGCGTAAAGAGGGAAACCAAAACTGTAGTTTTCCCCAAGATTTTTCACTTTTATCTCTTCCTTCAACGTTGGGTTTCTCATCACCCTATTAAAAGGGAGCAGCATCGAAAACAAAAAAGTGAGTTCTGCAATCGCCGGTGTTTCGGATTGCAGAAAAATCGCTGATTTTTCTGGGTCAATTCCCATTGCTAGATAATCGCGAACAATTTCTAGGGTATCACTACGTATCTCTTCGGGCTCATTCGAACGAGTTGTGAATGCGTGCATATTTGCAAGTAAAAAGAAACATTCGTGACTGTCCTGCAATTCCACTCTTCGCCGGACCGATCCGACAAAGTGTCCTAAATGTAGTTGCCCTGTTGGTGTATCACCTGTCAATATAACTTCACGGTTGCTCATAGTTGCGTACTGTAAACAAATTCAGAGAACAAAGGCAATATTGAATGTATTGAACAGAATATGTACAACAATTGGTGCAAAAACACCGCCGCTTTTTGCGCAAGCCCAGCAAAGACCAATCGAAAGTACCGTAAGCCCAAACAGCGATGAAAGTGGAACCGAGCCAATGTGCATTGCTGAAAAAATCACACTCGTAGCAAGCACTGCACCCCACATAGAATCACTTTCGAAAAACTGTGGAATGAATGGAAAAAGTAAACCTCTGAATACGATTTCCTCGATGATTCCAGCTCCGAGCGTGGCTGCAAGCACAACAACCACGAGGTACGTTGAAAACTCTGAGTTTTCTATTAACGTAAGTGTTTCGTGCCCCATTTCATTTGGATCTTCCCAACCAATATTAGAAAATAAAGAGTGCGCAACGCCAGATGTAACGAGCGCTAGTGGTGTAAACACAATAAATGCAAACAGAATTACACCAATGTTTTTTCTTATTTTAGGTGGTTTGACAAACATCGAGTACACAAAAACAACCGGAATTTGTGCGCAAATCGCGCCTCCAGAAATCCACGCGAGTTGCTCGATGGTATTTTGTTCACCGTGTGACATGCCAAAAAATGCGCCCACCGATCCAAGTAGTAGCGAACCAAAAAACAAAAGAACAGCTACCCACAGTGGCATTGAAAGCGTTGGAATTTCCTTAGAAAGTTTGAAAATAACTGCTCCCCTCTTCCGTCATCGCCAAAGGTGGTGTACCCTTGGCAACAGAGATTCTTATGCCAATCACGCTCAAAGAAATCATTACACACAAACGCGATGAAGTCGCACTTTCAAAAGAAGTACTGCCGCTTACTGAGGTGAAAGAATCGGCGCGTTCCACAGAACCGCCGCGTAACTTATTCGGTGCAGTGGTCAATGGCCATACACGCGGAAGTACGAGCGTCATTGCAGAGATAAAACGCAAAAGTCCGTCTGCTGGATTGATTCGAGATGACTTGGATGTGAGTTCCATTGCTACAGCGTATGAGAAGGCTGGCGCGGCCGCCATCTCTTGCTTGACTGACGAGCACTTTTTTGGTGGAAAACTAGATTACATCAAAGAAATACGCGAAGTTGTTTCACTGCCTGTTCTCCGCAAAGATTTTATTATCGACGAATATCAAATTTGGGAAGCTCGTGCAGCTGGAGCAGACGCTGTGTTATTCATTGGCGAGGTGCTTTCTGAGGGGCAGTTAATGGATTACATGATTCTCGCTCATGAATTGCGGATGACGAGCCTTGTTGAAGCGCACAGCATGGATGAACTGTTGAAAATACAGGGACATATTGGTTTTCCACATGCTGGGTACAGTTTGCTTGGTATCAACAATCGGAACTTAAAAACGATGAAAACTGATATTTCTCACACAATTAGAATGGTTGATGTGGTTGAGGACACAAGTGTTGTAGTGAGTGAATCGGGGATAACAAATCCAGAAGATCTCGATCGATTGCGTCAACATGGTGTGCATATTGTGCTTGTTGGTGAATCACTCATGAAGCAGCCTTGTCCCGGCGAAGCGCTTGCAAAGTTGATTCGCATGAACATGCCATAGTTAGGTATCCTGCACAGATGATTAGAATTACCGAGCAAGAAAATATCGTAACCTTAACTATGAATAGAGCGGGAAAACGAAACGCGCTTTCACGAGAAATGCTTGAAGCAATTCATTGCGGGCTCGACGAAGTCGAACAAAAAAAAGAGATGAGGGTGTTTATTCTTGCTGGAGAAGGACGATCGTTTTGCGCAGGAATGGACCTCAAAGGCGTTGTTGATGACCCTGTAGCGATGGGTAATATGCTTCGTGATTTAGCGAAGGTTTCACAGAGAATCCGTGCGTTACCCGTACCAACAATTGCATGTGTACAGGGCGCTGCAATTGGTGGTGGATGCGGACTCATGGTGGTATGTGATTTTGCTTTTACACACGCCGAAGCGAAGGTTGGTTATCCAGAAGTTGATTTGGGGATTTGCCCAGCAGTTGTAGCACCGTGGTTGATAAAAAAAATCGGAGCAGGTCGCGCCCGCGCTATGTTGCTCGCAGGGGGAACGATTTCCGGAAAACAGGGATTTGAAGCTGGACTTACAACACACTTGTGCGAACTTGATCATCTAATCGAGGAAACCGAGGCTTTTGCAAAAAATCTTGCTCGTGGTGGCAAAACCGCATTGGCTACTACAAAGGCGTGGCTCAACGAAGTTGACGGCTCACTTGATGATGCCCTGCTTGCCCGAGGAGCCGACCTCTCAGCTGAGGTCATTGCTTCTGAAGAAGCGCAAACTCGACTCAAAAAACTCTACGGCTAACCCACCAGCCCACAGATTCGACGCCATGAAAAAGGTGAAATCTACTATTCGCCGGCAACGATGTATTTTGTCCAAACACGCGCTGATACCAAATAACGCTGGTTTTACGTCCGATATCTCTATTTAACACTGCACCCTCCTCGCAACACGTCTCTGTGTATTGCCTTGTGTAATGCTCGGTGTATTGCTCGGTGTATTGCTCGGTGCATACACCGAGGCAATGATCTGAGTAATGATCTGGGGCAGGTATATGAATCCTATCCCAAAAAACCGTGTTTATTTACAAATAAACACAGTTTTACAGTCTATTGAGGGGTCTGACCCCTACTCTGTCCCCATCCCTGGTACGGGGTCTGACCCCTGCTCTGACCCCACGCGTGTTCCCGAAAAAAGGCAGTAATTCAAGCAGACTTCCGACGAGGGCGTAGGCTTAGGAGCGGATTTCATGTAGAATAAGGGGCGCGGCTCATTCGCTGTTTTTACACTTTTTTTCGGGGAATCTGCTTAGGTTCACAATGACTACAACCACTCAAATATCTCTCCTTCGATACGAAATCAACGACCATAGAATCGTCACACTCTGGCTTGACGGCGGCGGAAGACCTGTTGTTGTTCTCGACCGAATCCTCATCCAAAGACTTAACGCAACCCTTGATGCAATTGAGGAAGAAGTTAATATCAACGGACTCTTCCTATGTTCAGATTGCTCAAGAGTTTTCGTCGCAGGAGCAGATCTCGCAGAAATTGACGCCCTTGACGACCCAGCACTACATGCGTACCTCGCTTTTGGAACAACTGTTTTTGGCCGCCTTGCCAAACTCCCCTACCCGACAATCGCACTCGTCTCAGGTGCCGCGCTTGGTGGGGGTTTAGAAATCGCAATGCACTGTGATGCAATTGTCGCGTCTGCAGTTGGAGGCAACGAAAAACCATATCCAGTTGGTTTGCCAGAAGCAGGGCTTGGCATTTGCCCGGGCTGGGGAGGCACACAAATGTTACCCGCACGAATCGAACCAACTGCTGCAATTGAAGCAACTGCAACTGGGAATCTTTTCAAAAGTAATGCACTGCCTGAGGGTGTGGTAGATGTGCTTGTCAATTCCCCAGAAGATCTCACAGATGGTGCAACGAACTGGCTTGAAGAAAACAAGACGGTAAATCGGTCCATTCCAAGGTGCATTGAAAACACAACTAAAAATTATAATGAAGCTATTGAAACAGCAAAAACCAACCTAGAACAAAGTGAATCTGTACAAGGTGTAATCCTCGCAGTAGAAGCAGGTGTTCAACAGGGTTGGTCAGATGCGGTAGCCGTTGAACAGTGTGAACTTGTTCGACTTCGCAATACACCCGTCGCGCGTCAAAAATTAGAGGCATTTTTATCCAAGGGTTAATCCAAAGAAAGTTACACACCTATGACTAAACAAGACATCACCGATCAACTAAAAAATGTTTCCAAAAAAGACATTGAGCAAATCAAAAAGGCTCAAGAAATGCTTGGTCCAGATCCAGAAAAAATGGGCTTCGTCAAGAACATTTTCTGGGGAAATCTTCGAGAAGAAACGATTTTTCCGTTTCCTGAAGAATCTGCCGAAGAACGTGCTCGTTGCGACAAACTGCTCGAAGAACTTGATGCTTACTTCAAGAACGAACATCCAAGTGTAGAAATTGATCAGAATCAGGAAATTCCTGAGTGGGTCATTAAACGCTACTTTGAAATGGGCGTCTTTGGAATGATCGTTCCTAAAGAATATGGTGGTCAGGGTTTTGGTGTTACAAGTTACAACAGGGTTCTCGAACGCATCGGTCGATCGTGCGGGTCGTCCGCAGTGATGGCGTCTGCTCACCTGTCAATTGGTTGCAACGCGGTCACGCTTTTTGGTACCGAAGAGCAAAAACAATTCTGGCTTCCAAAAATTGCTAACGAAGCACTTAGTGCGTTTTGTCTTTCTGAACCAAACGTGGGTTGTGATGCTCAAGGACAAGACACAACTTGTGAACTTTCTGAATGTGGAAAGTTTTATATCATCAACGGTGAAAAGAAGTGGGCAACATCTGCCGCTCAGTCTTGTATGTTCACGGTGATGGCAAAATACCAAATGACAGATCCAAAAACCGGCAAAACAAAATCTTGTTTTAACGCGCTGATTGTTTCGCCAGACATGGAAGGCGTTGACATCTTCAGTAGAAACCGTGCAAAATGCGGTATTCGAGGAACGTGGCAAGGTCGAGTTCGGTTTACAAACGTCAAAGTTCCTCGCGAAAACTTACTCCACAAAGAGGGTAAGGGAATTGTTCTCGCATTAACTTGTTTGAACTGGGGCCGATGTACGCTTGCCGCTGGCATGGTTGGCGCAGGAGCAGTTGCGTATGAACAAGCAATCAAGTGGGCGCAATATCGATACCAGTTTGACCGTCCAATTGGAGAATTTGAACAAACAAAAGAACGACTCGCTCGTATGGGTGCGTTTGTCTGGGCGATGGACGCGATGCTTTACGTGACCACCGGTATGGTTGATCGCAACGATGAAGACATTATGCTTGAAACTGCTGTCTGCAAGGTGTTCTGCTCCGAATACGGTTTCCGTTGTACAAACGAAGCCATGCAAATCATGGGCGGCGAAGGATACATGACCGAAAACGAAGTTGAACGATTTTGGAGAGACTCGCGGATCAACCCAATTGTTGAAGGTGCAAACGAAGTGATGCACAGTTTTGTGTTTGCGTATGGTTCAAAACAACTTGGCGAGTTCATGCTCGGCGTGAAAGCTGCTCCACACAAACACATTGGTGCTGCAATTAAAATCGGTCTTGAACTATTCTTGGGCATTACAAAACCTGCACCAAAAATTACGATGGCCGACCCATCGCTTCGTAATCACGCAACCACGCTTTCGAACTTAATCCGGGAATTTTCTCACCAAGTAAAACTCATGTTCAAGGAAAAAGAGGAAGCGCTCATCACAAACCAAACGACGCAGTATCGTTTGAGTTGGGTTTCAATTTGGATCCACGCAATGGCTTGCTCCATTTCAAAAATGGATAAAAACATTCGAAATGGTGTTCATGAAAAACAACTTGCACACGACCGTGCAATGCTTGATTACATCATGTCTTACGGGGTATACAAAATAAACGGCTGGCTTCGTGCTTTACGACAGAACCCCGACACCGCAATGCTCGCAGCTGCGGAAAAAGCATTGGAGTTTGGTGAATCATTACCAAACGAAGAGTACTACATTCCCGAAAGCACACCGGATCTTTCCGTTCGTGGAACAGGGAAAGTCTGCGACCAAGAAGCAATTAAGCAATTTGGTGGTGGCTCGTTGTTTTTACAAGAGGAAGCCGCTTCACACTAAGCCTATAATCTTACTATGCATGAACACGATTCTATTTTTGAACAAATCGTAGACCGAGGTCACGAACAACTTTGTTTTCACCACGATCCCGAAACGGGTCTCAAGGCGATTGTCGCAATTCACTCCACCGCCCTCGGCAATGCTCTTGGTGGAACTCGTCGCTGGTACTATGAAAGTGAAGAAGACGCAATCTTTGATGTCCTTCGACTCTCAAAGGGGATGACATACAAAGCAGCTGTTTCTGGTTTGCCAATGGGTGGTGCAAAGAGTGTCATTTTGTTGCCACACCGAGATCAACAACGAACAGAATCAGAAGCTCGTGCAATGGGTCGATTTGTTGACACGTTCGGTGGGGCATATATCGCAGCCGAAGATGTTGGTGTTAACATTCAATTTATTGATTGGATGGCAATGGAAACAGATCACGTCATGGGTGGTGAAAAGGTTTCAACCGGCGGTGATCCTTCACCATGGACAGCAATGGGTGCATTCCACGGCATGCGAGCTTCGCTCCTTCATGCTGGGCGAAGTGATGATTTTTCTGGTGTAAAAGTTGCGGTCCAAGGGGTCGGACATGTCGGGCAAAACCTTTGTCGCCTATTGCGTGAGGCAGGTGCAAAAATTGTAGTTGCTGACATTAATAAAACAAATATTGACTTGGCGGTTGAAAACTACGACTGTGAAGTTGTACACCACGACGACATCCTTACAACAGAGTGTGACATTCTTGCACCTTGTGCACTTGGCAATGTTATTGATGGCACAATGGTACAACACCTCCGCTGTTCAATCTTATGTGGTGCAGCAAACAACATTCTTGGTGATCCAGAGGAAGATGCTGTCGCGCTTAAAACAACAGGTATCGTTTACGCACCAGACTTTGTTGTAAACGCTGGCGGTCTAATTCATTTGGCCGGCCTTCACTTGGGTATGACAAGCGAACTTCTGCAACAAAAGAATGATGAAATTTTTGATACAACTGTTCGTATTCTTGAAGATGGCAAACACGCATCTTCAACATATGCTGCGGCAGTGGGGTTAGCCGAAGAACGAATTGCTGGTGGAGAAACACAGTGCCATGCCAGTTGAACCCGTATTTTCAACAACGATTAATCGTATAAGCATCCTTGACGAACAGGGTAAATTTGATGCGTCGCTCGGTGATGGGTTGATTCCAGACGAAGATGTCGTTGCAATATACAAGCACATGTTGGTGTGTAGACACTTTGATGAAATAGCTTTCAAATTACAGCGGTCTGGCCGCATGGGAACTTACCCAGAAAACCGCGGACAAGAGGTTCCTTCTCTTGCTGCAGCGTATGTTTTGCAAAAAAACGACTGGATGGTCACGTGCTATCGAGAAAATGCTGGGCTTTTTTGGCGAGGTCTCCCTAAAGAAAAAATCTTGTTGCACTGGATGGGTGACGAACGTGGCAACCATGTCAATGAATGCAACGTGACGCCACTTGCAATCGCAATTGGTTCACAAATGTTGCATGCAACAGGTTTGGCGTGGGCAAGTAAATACAAAAAAGATGGTGCAATTGCGTGTACGTTTTTTGGTGATGGTGCAACAAGCGAGGGTGATTTCCACGAAGCGGCGAACTTTGCGGCGAACTTAAACATTCCAGTTGTGTTTGTTTGCCAAAACAATGGCTGGGCAATTTCAACGCCAACAAAATTAGAGTGCTCTGCACCAACTGTTGCCCAGCGGGGTCTTGCATACGGAATGGATTGTGTACAAGCAGACGGAAACGACCTCTTTGCGATGGTAAAGGTTATTCGCGAAGCAACGCAAAACGCTCGTGAAAACAATCGCCCAACATTTATCGAAGCACTTACTTATCGGCTGGGTGATCACACCACAGCCGACGATGCAAGAAGATATCGAGATGCTGACGAATTAGAAATGTGGCAAAAACGTGACCCGCTTATTCGTACGCGGATGTATCTAGAACAAAAAGATTTGTGGAGCGGTGCAAAAGAAGAAGAACAACTCGCTGCAGCAGCAATGGAAATTGCACAAGTTGTAAAAAATGCAGAGGAAATTGATGCTCCATCTGCAACGGATATTTTTGATTCGATGTACACAGACATGTCAGATGAACTTCAACGGCAACGACAAACAATGCGCACAAGCAGTTTGGGGCAAGACCCTTCTCAAATTCAAAACACTAACGAAGTGGGGCAGAACCACTAATGGCAAATCTCACTTTAGTTCAAGCAATTAATTTGGCACTGATCCAAGAGATGGAAAAAGACGACCGCGTTCTTTTGCTTGGTGAAGACATTGGTCTTAATGGTGGAGTGTTCCGCGCAACTGAGGGGTTATTTCAGCGTTTTGGTGGTGACCGCGTTGTTGATGCACCCCTTGCAGAGTCTGGGATAATGGGAACCGCTATAGGCTTGGCAATGGCTGGGCTTCGTCCAATTCCAGAAATTCAATTTGAAGGTTTCTTGGGACCCGCATTTGATCAACTGACAAATCAAGCGGCTAGGTTTAACAGTAGAACTCGCGGCGGGCTCACCTGCCCTCTCGTACTTCGCGTTCCAGTTGGAGGTGGCATTCACGCGCCTGAACTTCACAGTGACAGCCCAGAAGCAATTTATACACACACCCCTGGGCTTAAAGTTGTTATGCCGTCTTCTCCCTATGACGCGAAGGGTATGTTGATTAGCGCGATACGCGATCCAAATCCAGTCATTTTCTTTGAACCAAAACGTATTTACAGAGCGTTCCGCGAAGAAGTTCCTGAAGACGAATACCTAGTTCCAATTGGAAAAGCACGAACTGTCTGCGAGGGCGAAGAACTTACAATGGTTTCTTGGGGGGCAACCGTTATACAGTGCATGAATGCAATTGAACAAGCAGACCGTTCAATCGAACTCATCGACCTTCGGACTATTTCCCCTATCGACACGGAAACGATCGCCACTTCTGTTCGCAAGACTGGTCGTTGCGTAGTTGTTCACGAAGCGCCCAAGACTGCGGGGCTTGGGGCAGAAATTGCTGCAGGTGTTATGGAAAACTGTTTTCTTCACCTTGAGGCCCCAGTGCAGCGTGTGTGTGGTTTTGACACCATCATGCCCTATTACAAATTAGAACTTGACTACCTTCCAGATGCAGAGCGAATCGGTAAGGCGATTAACGAGACGTTGGCGTATTAGTTATGGCTACAAAACAACCAGCAGACAAATCGCACTTTATTCTTCCCGACCTTGGGGAAGGTGTGCATGAAGCAGAGCTCATCAAGTGGTGCGTTGCAGTTGGTGATACTGTCAACGAACACCAGACTCTTGCCGAGATGGAAACTGATAAAGCACTTGTTGAGGTGCCAAGCCCTTGGACTGGTGTAATTGAATCGCTCAACGCATCAGAGGGTGAAATTGTCAAAGTTGGAAGTAAGTTGGTGAATTACAAAGCCGACGGAACTGCTGTTGGAAATAAATCTGATACTTCAGATGCGCCGCCCGACACTGGCTGCGTGGTTGGATCGGTTAATGACAACATGTCAGTACCTGCAAGTTTCCAGCGCACTTCTGCGCAAGTGGAACAAACATCTACCCAAAAATCTGTCGCAACTCCCGCTGTTCGTAGAATTGCTAAAGAACATAATGTCGACATACATTCTGTTCACGGCACTGGGCGCGGTGGACGCGTGACCGCTTCTGATATTGAATCGCACACAACCACACCGGCACCTGTTGTTGAACAATTGCAGCCGGCACCGCTCGCAACACGAGTAAGTGTTCCACAAGAAGGTGTTTCGGAACGCATTCCCTTCCGTGGCATCCGAAGAAAAATTGCTGAAGCGTTAACACACAGTTTGAAAACTGCTGCACACTTCCAAGTTGTTGATGAAGCAGATGTAACAGCACTTGATAAACGGCGGCAAGGGTTGAGCGATCTTGTTGGACGTAAATTTAGTTTGCTTCCATTCATCATGATGGCCGTTTCAAAAGGGCTCAAAAAACACCCAACGATGAATTCCACCGTTGATGATTTTGTTGAAGAAATTTTACTACACTCAAACATTAACATTGGGTGTGCCGTTGATACAGACAACGGCCTTATGGTTGCCGTAATTAAAAACGCAGACAAACTTTCACCAGTGCAACTTGCTGAAGAAACTGCAAGGTTGGCAGGTGCATGCCGCGACCGATCAATCGACCGCGAAGAACTTTCTGGTGGAACGTTCACCATTTCAAATGTTGGTAGTTATGGTGGAATGTTTACAACACCAATTATTAACTATCCAGAAGTGGGTATTCTTGGTGTTGGCCGAGCGAAAGAACGGGTCCTTACCAAAGACGGTGCATTCTACGCTGGCAAGGTTTTGCCCCTAAGTTTAAGTTGCGACCACCGCGTAGTTGATGGCGCTGAAGCAGCACGTTTCTTGCGAACTGTGATTGAATTATTAGAAAATCCAGAGGAGTTATTGCCAACAATATGAGTACCAAACAAATGACAACTGTTTCTGCTGAATTACAGGCTAAAATTGAAAACAGGACTGCAACAATTGGCATTGTTGGCATGGGGTATGTTGGCTTGCCACTTGCTGTTGCTGTCTTTGATGCAGGTTTTCCCGTCATCGGGTTTGATGTTGATGATAAAAAAATTGAACACCTGAACAATGGAACTCCGTACCTTGAACACCTTGGAAGTGATTTTGCAAAGGACTTTGTTGACTCAGAACGATTTGTTGGAACAACCGACGCTACTTGTTTGGAAAACGCCGACATCATTTCGCTTTGCATTCCAACACCCCTTGGTGTACACAATGAGCCGGATCTCACATATGTTTTAGAAAGTACCCGTGCGATTGCTAAAATATTACGCAGGGGTCAACTTATTGTTCTTGAATCAACAACATATCCCGGAACAACGCGCGATGAAATGCTTCCAATTCTCGAAGGAAGTGGTCTAAAGCACGGTGAAGATTTCTTCCTCGCCTACAGCCCAGAACGAGAAGATCCAGGTCGCAAAAGTGAAACCACGCAATCGATTCCAAAGTTAGTGGGTGGAATCGATGAATCTAGCGGAACACTAGCACATGCTTTTTATTCCACGGTTGTTGACAACGCGCACCTTGTTTCTTCTGCGGAAGTTGCAGAATCTGCAAAACTGCTCGAAAACATTTACCGCGCTGTCAACATCGCTCTAGTCAACGAAATGAAACTCATTCTTGACAAAATCGGTATTGATATTTGGGAAGTTGTCGATGCGGCAGCAACAAAACCATTTGGTTTTCAAGCTTTTTACCCAGGGCCTGGTTTAGGCGGTCACTGCATTCCAATTGATCCTTTCTACCTTACGTGGAAAGCGCAAGAGGCAGGTATGCCAACACGCTTTATTGAACTTGCTGGTGAAATAAACCAAAACATGCCAAGTATTGTGGTTGAACGAGTTACAAGTGCGCTCAACGATGACGGCAAGCCATTGAAAAATTCAAGCGTATTAGTTGTTGGTATCGCGTACAAACCAGACGTCGATGATGTTCGAGAAACGCCGGCGGCTAAAATTATCGAAGACTTATACAAACGTGGTGCCAAGGTGCAATATCACGATCCACATGTTTCTGAATTCCCAGAAATGAGAAAGCATGCCATCGATTTATCGTCGGTTCCAATCACAGCTGGTTCTATCGCTACATATGATGCGGTGCTCATTGTTACAAACCACGCACTTGTTGATTGGGACCTTATTGCAACAAATGCGTCACTTGTTGTCGACACAAGAAACGCGCTTGCAAAATGTAATGATATTCGGTGCCGGCTCGTCAAAGCATGAGTTGGGACTGGAAGGTTTTAGACGGTGGTCGCTTCGCCCTAGATGGTGG
>CAYYRP010000006.1:87700-103083 GCA_964474235.1 uncultured Isosphaeraceae bacterium | reverse complement strand
TACTCTGCAATTTTATCGCATAAGGAGTGGACTAGTTTTTGGGGGGCAGGTCAATGGGTTGGTGAATATATCTGACATTTTGGCGATTCTTGACGTATGGGGCGCGTGTCCATAAAAATCTTGGTGTAAGAATAGTTTTATTTGCACCCCCGCCCTCTTTAGGGCGGGCTGCTTTTTTTATATGTAGAATGCACACATGAAGTTTGTGTTCCCACTTGTGTTTTCAATCATTGCCTTGGTTTTTGTTGCGTCTGCAACAACAGGCTGCGCATCAACAAGCACTGGTCCGGGCGTGCTTGTGATTGACTCTTCAAATTATGCTGCTGCATTTGATGCGGCGGCGATGGTTGCAGCCGCCGACGGGATGAAGCCCGCCGTAATGGATCGCCGCGGTGGAATAATTCACACCGACCCCGCTGCTGCTGGTTCCATCGTTGAGCCATGGAAACCCAAGGCTTCTTCACCACGCCAAGCACTTGAAAACACAATGACACTGCAACGCCGCACTGCGCGGTTTGAGTTTCGACCAGTTGGCATAGAAGCATTACCAAACACTGAGGTTGGTGAACTTGCTGGCCCCGCCCTTCTTACAGGTTCTGGCGTTGATCTTACAACATTCGACGGACCGATTGAAGTTCGCGTGTGGGTGTATGTTGACCGTCAATACAAACGCGGAATTCGGCGCGGCACTTGGTCGCTGAGTTCAGAAACGGTAACGGAAGAAATCCCAGCCGACTCTCTCTGGGAACAAACCCCGGCTCGGTTTTGGGTACCAATGACGCGCGACGTTGCACGCGAAAGAGCACTCCTCGCTGGCGTAGAATCACGGTTATCGGCTCAATAGTACGGTTGTGCGGGCTCCATTCTGAAAACCTAGTACATTATCATTGCATTATTTGTAAAACTAGGTACTCTCCTGTTGGAGAAATATGTTCAAAATTCCTGTAAAAATATGCACAATCGTCGCAAGCAGTTTTGCTTGTAATTTTGCAATTGCGGGCCCAGTCCAAGACAATCATGGTCTGACTGATTTAATAGATCGACTTGGCTCCGGTAACGAACCAACTGGCGCAGGCATTGAAGTTGCGCAAGTTGAAGCAGCAACTGATAATGGATACGCTCCCGATACCGATCACGCTGAGTTTGCTGGAAAAACTTTTACACTAATGAACGGAACCTCTGGCATTTCAAATCACGCAACAAATGTTGCAAAGCGAATGTATGGAACAGGTAATTCTGGCGTTGCCCCCGGAACCGACACTATTTATGTATACACGGCATCAGGTTGGGCGCAATCAACTTTTTTAAAAATAGGAACTGGTGGCAATCCCGCGTCACCTCCCGGAAACGTTACGTTGTTTAATAATAGTTGGATCGGTTCCTTTGGCAGTGTTGCACTTGACAGTGAAGCTGTTCGGCGAGCAGATTGGTCTATTGATTCTGCCAATGTCATGATGTTGAACGGGGTTGCTAACAGCGGTGCTCATTCTCCATTGATGTCGTTTGGTTTCAATTGCGTGAGTGTCGGCACAGCAGTTGGCGATCATGTTGGCGGCACAATTCCAAGTGGGTACGACACTTCGGGTTGTCAAATACCGCTAATTGTTGCTGTACAAGGAACAACAAGTAACGCAACGGGTGTTGTTTCAGGTGTTACTTCTATGATTATTGAAACAGCAGAAACACACCCAAATACTTCTGGTAACTTTTTTGCAACAATGTCTGAAACCATTAAAGCGGTTTTATTAACAGGTGGAAAACACGAAGCCCTGTGGACAAATAACCCCGATACAACAGGACCAGACCGCGGCAGAACAAGTCAACCAATCGATGACATGTTTGGTGTTGGAACAGCAAACATCGATCGTTCTTGGCAAGTTATGGCTGGCGGACAACACGCATCGAGTACAACAACGAGCGGTTTAATCCCCGCCCCATATGCGGGCTGGGAAACGTCCACTATTTCAGATAATCAAAGCAAATATATTTTGTTTGATGTACACACACCCGCTGATGAAATTTCTATTGCACTCACTTGGCACCAAACCGTAAGAAACGATTTCGGCAGTTACACCGAGGTCGATCTTGATTTACGCCTGTGGGAATTTGACGGGAACTCGTTGATTGATATTACCGGTGATGCAGGGCTCGGAGTCTTTTCTAACGGGAACGTAGTAAGCGAAAGTGCTGTAGATAATGTCGAACATCTATATATAGAGAACCTTGCAATAGGCGAATATATTCTTGAAGTGAGCCGCACGAATTCTTCTGGTAGCAGCCGTGCTTTCAGTGTTGGTTGGTTGTTCCCAGAACCAGACGCACTGCCTGGCGACATGAATGGCGACGGGTTTCTTAATGTTGAAGATTTACTCATGATGCTCTCTGCGTGGGGACCATGCAGCGGGTGTGCAGAAGATATCACCGGAGATGGTGTTGTAGATGTAACAGACCTTTTGCAGTTCCTCTCTTACTGGTAGTGCGTGTACACTGCTTAGATGCAGCGAGGCAATAAAGTTGGAAAATTGATCATGATCGGGCTGTTTGCGTTTTTTGCCGCATTCTTGATTTATCCAATTTGGCTCACTGTTCAGGGAGGCTTTGAGGGTCGAGAAGGCGGATTTACGCTTCATCATGTGTGGTCTGTTTTTGATGACCCCGTCTTTCGATCTGGGTTTTTTAACGCCATCGGAATTGCCGTTTGCACCACACTTGCTTGTCTGGTGATTTCGCTCCCTCTTGCAAGCCTTGCTGCGAGGTGTAATTTTCCCGGAAAGGGAATTTTTTCAGCCCTTGTTTTAGTGCCACTTATTCTTCCTCCATTTGTCGGTGCAATTGGTTTGCATCACCTTTTGGGAAAATATGGCGCGATCAATACCTTACTCATGGATATGGGTTGGATCACAGAGGGGTACGACTACATAGGGAATGGTGGGTTTTGGGCGATCGTCTTCATTGAAGCATTGCACCTGTATCCAATTTTATATTTGAACGCAACGGCCGCGCTTGCAAACCTCGATCCTGCGCTTGAAGAGGCGGCGGAAAACTTAGGAGCTTCACCGTGGAGACGGTTTAGACAAATTGTTTTACCGCTGATACGTCCCGGGCTTTTTGCGGGCGCGACTATTGTGTTCATTTGGTCGTTTACTGAACTTGGTACCCCACTCATGTTTGATTATCAAACAGTCACACCAGTACAGATATTTAACGGCATAAAGGAAATGAACACATCGCAGCAACCGTATGCACTGACCGCGGTGATGTTAATAGCAGCTATTTTGTTTTACGTTCTTGGAAAACTTGTGTTTGGCGGAAAAGCGTATGCAATGTACTCCAAAGCATCGGTGCAATCAACTGTGCAAACACTCAGTCGTTTTAAAGGCTTGTTAGCAACACTTGCTTTTACAGTCGTCATTGGACTTGCTGTTTTACCACATATTTCTGTGATTTTTACAAGTTTTGCTGTTGAGGGCTCTTGGTATAAATCTGTGTTACCAACCGCGTGGACGGGAGAACATTATGAAGGCGCATTGAGTCATTCACTTGCAGTTGGTTCAATTGGAAACAGTTTGTTGTATTCAAGCCTTGCTGTTATTCTCGATTTAGTCATCGGTATTTTGATTGGGTACATCGTTGTGCGAACAAAATTTCGCGGTCGAAGTTTACTCGACGCCCTCTCAATGTTACCGCTTGCTGTCCCCGGTCTTGTCATGGCCTTTGGCTATGTAGCAATGTCACTACGGTGGCCATTTGGCGAAGGCGATCCACTCGCTGGGTGGATCGATGTGCTTGGCTCAAACCCAAATCCGATATTGCTCCTTGTGATTGCGTACGGCGTTCGACGGCTCCCCTACGTGGTTCGCTCAACCATCGCAGGTCTTGAGCAAACATCCGGCGAACTTGAAGAGGCCGCGATGAACCTTGGTGCGAATCGTGCGAAGGCTGTTAGGACAATCATTATTCCGCTAATTATGGCGAATTTGATCGCTGGGGGCTTGTTGGCGTTTAGTTTTGCGATGTTAGAGGTATCTGACTCGCTCATTTTGGCTCAAAGAGAATCCCATTATCCGATCACAAAGGCAATCTATACCCTCTTTGAACGTCTCGGCGATGGTCCGTATATTGCAAGTGCGATGGGCGTCTGGGGCATGGCACTTTTGGCCGTAACACTGATCGGTGCGAGTGTTTTGATGGGCAAGAAAATGGGTGCGATCTTCCGCGTATAATGCTCGGTTCGCAATGCCATACACACTGACCCCATTAGAAAAAACGTACGACCTTGAGATCGAATCACTCGACGAGCTCAAGGGTCGCCCAGACGTGCCCGATCGTTGGATTTTGAACTTTGGTCCACAGCACCCCGCAACTCACACGACGCTTCGTTTGGTGCTGGAACTTGATGGCGAAAGAATCGTTCGCGCGACTCCGCACATTGGATATTTGCATAGCGGTTTTGAAAAACTTGCTGAGCATCAAAATTACAACCAGTGGGTGTGCACGGCAAGCCGCATGGATTATGTGAGCCCAATAGTAAACGATATTGCATGGCATCACGCTGTTGAAAAATTGCTTGATGTAACCCTTACACCACGATGCAAAGTTATTCGAACAATACTTTGTGAACTTGGACGCATCCAAAACCACCTCCTCTGCGTTGGTGCTGCAGCACTTGATCTTGGTGCGTTTACTGGATTTTTGTATGGCTTTAATGAACGTGAACATGTTTATGATATTATTGATTATGTTTCTGGTCAAAGGTTCCACCCAGATTACACTCGTGTTGGCGGAATGAAAAACGATCTTCCTTGCGAAGAAACATTTCAAAAAATGGTGCACAACTTCATTGACATTCGCATGCCAAAATCTATTGGTGATATTGAAACACTTCTCAACACAAACAGAATTTTTGTCGATCGTGTTGAGGGTATTGGGTCAATCACCAAAGAAGAAGCGACTGCTTGGTCATTAACAGGACCTTTAGCACGCGCTTCGGGTGTGACCCGCGATTTACGAAAAGACGAACCTTATCTTTGTTACGAAGATAATTGGGATGATCAAGGTGCAAGAGCTGTTGATTTTAAGGTGCCTATGGCTACAACAGGTGATTGTTTGGCTAGGTATCACGTGCGACTCGAAGAGATCAGACAATCGTGCCATATTATTCGTCAACTCATTGACAACATTCCAAGCGGTCCACTCAACGTGTCCGGTGGATCTGGTGTGAAAATGCCAGAAAAAGACGCGGTATATAACTCCATTGAAGGCACGATTCAACAGTTTGAAATGGTAATGCCAAACTGTGGATTTGATTCGCCAGTTGGTGATAGTTACAGCGGAATTGAAGGCGCAAATGGTGAGATGGGTTTCTTTATAGTTTCTTCTGGAAGCGACAAACCATGGCGAGTTGCGCCGCGACCGTGTTCATTTATTAATTTCCAAGTCTTTGCAAAAATGTTTGAAGGTCATCAACTTGCTGACCTTGTTGCAATTCTTGGCTCACTTAACATTATTGCAGCGGAACTTGATCGATAAATGTCTTGGAAAACGAAACAATCTGCAAATGCAAAACTTGAAATGCGTGATGATCCATATTTGACTCCTACGCTCATGGATACAATTACAAAGAAGATTATGCCTCGGTATGCAACGGGCAAAGGTGCGTTGATGACGACTTTGCACGAGGTTCAGCATGAATATGGATACATTCCGTGGCAAGCAATGTTGGAAATTTCAAAAGTTCTAGAAATAACCGCTGCAGAAGTAGCAGATGTTGTTTCGTTTTATGAAGATTACTTCAGCGAGCCAATGGGAAAAAACATTGTTGGCATTTGCCAGTCTATTGCCTGTGAAGTGTGTGGTCATCAAGCGATCATCGATCATTTGAAAGATAAACTTGGTGTTGACGTACACGAAACATCTGCTGATGGAAACATTACACTGCTCGCAATGGAATGTTTGGGATCTTGCGACAACGCGCCTTGTGCACTTGTGAACGGTAAGCAATACAACAACCTATCCGTTTCGATGGTCGATGAAATTGTTGATAAGTTGAGTAAGGAATGATGGCCTCTACACCAGACAAACCATTGATGCGTTGTTTAGGCGAATTTGTTGGCCACATAGTGAAATCTGTAAAGGCGGACCCAACTCGATCAACTCGTGAGATAAACCGAACCGTAGAAGAACGAAAAGACGGTCAGGTGACGTTGCGTCGAACAACAATTGATGAAATAGAAATCCAACAAGAGGGCAGCGAAAATGTCTGAACGTTTTCTTACAAGAAACATTCCTACAAAACGCGAAGATCGAAAAACACTTTCTTTCGACGAATACGTTGCAACGGGCGGATATTCAACGCTGAAAAAAGCGTTGCTCATGCCGCCTTCTGAAGTTGTTGACATTGTTAAAGACGCAGAATTGCGTGGTCGTGGTGGTGCTGGTTTCCCGTGTGGAGCCAAGTGGACCTTTTTGCCTGAACCAGATGGCAAAGCACGGTACCTTTGTATTAACTGTGATGAAGCAGAGCCGGGAACATTCAAAGATCGGTTGCTTGTTGACTTCGATCCACATTCTGTGATTGAAGGAATTGCTATTGCTTGTTACGCCTGTCAACTTGATTGTGCATACTTCTTTATGCGAGGAGAGTGGGCTACGCAGGCAAAAATTGTGCAAAAAGCAATTGACGAAGCGTATGCAAACGGGATATTTGGTTCGCAAGGCTTAATGAATGGATCATCAGACTTTGCAGTTGAATGTACTTTGCATCGTGGTGCAGGTGCATACATTTGTGGTGAAGAGACTGCGCTATTAGAAGCAGTAGAAGGCAAGCGTGGGTGGCCAAGAATCAAACCGCCCTTTCCAGCTGTCAAAGGTTTGTTTGGAAGACCAACAATTATTAATAATGTTGAGACACTTGCAGCGGTCGGTCAAATTGTTGAGCGAGGCGCTGATTGGTGGCAATCACTTGGCTGCAAATCTTCTGTTGGTGGACCAGCTAGTTATGGTGTAAAACTCATGGGCGTTTCGGGTCATGTGAACAACCCCGATGTTTTTGAAATCGAACTTGGTACAACACTGCGAACACTAGTTGATGATTACGCCGGCGGGATGAAAGGTGGTCGCGGGTTTAAAGGTGCGATTGCTGGGGGTGTGAGCATGGGCGTTCTTGGTCCTGACCAATTTGATGCTGAGATGGATTTTGACATCGGCCCTAAGTATGACGTGATGGGGTTGGGAACTGCGTGCCCAACAATTTTTGACGAAGGTACAGACATGGTTGCAGTTGCACGCAACATATCAAGATTTTATAAAAACGAATCGTGTGGTCAGTGCACTCCGTGCCGCGAAGGAGCGGATTGGATTTACAAACTGCTCTGTCGAATTGAAGCTGGAGACGGATCGATGAAGGACCTTGACCAACTTCTTGAAGTTGCGGGTTCAATGGGTATTATGCCCGGCACAACTATTTGCGGTCTTTCTGACGGAAATAGTTGGGCGGTTCGAACGATTGTAAATAAGTATAGAAGTGAGTTTGAAGAGCGTTGTAAGCCTTCTTTGGTTCCAATAACCCAAGTTACAACTTCTTAATTTGTATTCGTGTGTATTGCCTGTATATTGCGTACTGTTATGGATGAGTCAAGAGAACAACTAGACCAACCTCCGCCGACAAACGTCACCGTTTGCGGTGATGTTGATATTGATTACACATGGCTAGAAGAACGTATGGGCGCTGCTTTGAAGTGTTTACACAAAACGGGAGACGTTTCTGTTCGAGTGGTTCATGACGAAGAAATGTCTGCACTGCACATCAAACATTCGGGAATTGAAGGGACGACAGATGTGTTGACCTTTGACCATGGCAGTGAGGAGCATTCTGTGAACGCAGATCTTGCAGTGTGCTTTGATGTTGCAACAAGAGAGGCAAAAAATAGAAGCCACTCGGTGCAAAATGAATTGTTACTTTATATTGTGCACGGAATTTTGCATTGTATTGGGTTTGATGATCACAGCGATGAAGATCACATGATCATGCACAAAGAAGAAGATCGTGTGTTAGAAGCGATTGGTGTTGGAGCTGTTTGGAGCCAAGGCGCATGATTTTAGTACTCTGGATTATTTTAGTTTTGTCTGTGTTGTTTGCTTCGTGGCTTGCGGCGATTGAACGAGCTTTGTTGATGTCATCACAAGTTGGATTGCGCCATGAAATGGAAGTTCGCGGAATGCCGAACCGAGCAATGTGGCTTTCGTCTCAATACGAAGCTGTAACACAATCGGTTGCATTTGCACGCGGTTTTTGTTTTCTCCTGGTGATAGCGTCAGTGACCGGTTTACTTGGTGGTTTTGATTCGGTGGATTATTTGGTTGTTGTTGGAGCGCTCGCAATTTCTGGTGGTGTTTTGTGGGTTTGTGCATCTGTGATTGGCGGAGCAATTGCCGCGGCTGTACCTGCAGGAACGGTTTGTAGAAGTTGGTGGCTTGTGCGTCTGTCGATGGTTCTTGGTGGGCTTACAAGAGTTCCGATTGCATTGATTGGCGAAATCGTTAGGCGTCTAACTGGTGCAAATTTAGTACAACAAAACTGTTCAACAGATGTTGAAGAACAATTACTAAAATCGATTGAGCATTCGCAGCGAGAAGGCGGTATTCCGGCCGAAGCAGCAGAGATGTTAGAAAATGTAGTGGAGTTTCGCACAACTGATGTTGGGGAAATAATGACTCCTCGAACTGACGTGGAGGGTGTTGAACACACAGATGATCTGCAAGAAATTCGTAAGTTTGTCTTGGAATCTGGTCGTTCGAGGATTCCGGTGTATGAAGAAAATATTGATCATATTCTTGGTATTTTGTATGTGAAAGATTTGGTTGCGTTTTTTGGAGCAGAAGACGAACGATTTAATTTGCTTTCTATTTTACGGCAACCAATAGTTGTTCCAGACACAAAGCCGGTGCAAGAATTGTTAGGTGATTTTCAACGAAGTGAAGTACACATGGCGGTTGTGATTGATGAGTATGGGGGAACTGCAGGTATTGTGACAATTGAAGATGTCATTGAAGAAATTGTTGGTGAAATTCGTGATGAACACGATGATGCAGAAGCAGACGAACCAAAACTTGTGAAAGTAAGCGATGGTCTCGTTGAAGTTGACGGGCGGTATAATATTGATGATTTGAATGACCAGCTCTCTTGGGCTCTTCCTGAAGATGAAGAATACGACACGCTTGCGGGTTTTGTGCTTGCTCGGCTTGGGCATGTACCAGAAGTTGGTGAGGTTTTAGAAACACACGAGATGCGCTTCACAACACTTGAGGCTTCTGCAACGCAGATAAATCGCCTTTCTATTGCGTATTCGCTTCACGAAGAATAAAACCGAAATATATTTTTCATTTTGTCGTTATATTGCACACACTTCAATAACCCCAAAAAGGAAAACAAAATGAAAACTACACTTATTACCCTTGCAATCGGATCCGTCATGATAATTGGCGGATGCAACAAAACTAAAAAAGTTTCTACAACAACCGTAGTCTCACATGCTGACCCACAAGAGATGGATGTGAACGTAGAGGTTGAAGGAGGTGAAATCATTGTGATGATCAATGGTGAAGAACAAGTGATTGATCTTTCAGAAATTATGGGAGATGTTGATCTTGGAAATTTTGTTGGCGCAGATGGCGAAGTAAAAATTGGCGTGATGGTGTACGGTGACGAGGACGCTCCAACGCATATGATGCATGGCGGCGATGCAAAAGATGGTGTGCACCACTGCATGATGGAGTGGAATTCAGATCAGGGTGGTCCACAACATGGGATGGAAGAGATGCATGAGCGAATGATGCAAATGCACGGTAAACACGGCGGGCCACCTGAGGGAATGCGTGAACATATGATGCAGATGCGTGGTGAACACGGTAACCCGCATCAAAAAATGCAAGGAGAGTGGCGCGGACATCAAGAAGAGAGAGACGTTCCAGAAGAGCATCAATTTATGGACGAGCTTTCTATGCTTGATGATATTTCACACATGATGACCCCATCTTCAATGGCAATGCTTGGCATTCATATGATTAGAGATGAGCTTGAACCAGAAAATAGAATTGAAGCTTTAGAAAGAATTATTGAACAAACAGAAAAAGGTTCTACTTCTAGAAATGCTGCACTCATTGTTGCAATTCAAACTCTACAAGAACTTCACAGACAAGAAGAAGCTGCAGGTTTAATGGTAGAACTTGTTGTCTCTAACTAAGGAGTTTTTTGTATGCTTTGAGCCGCGTTTCTAAACCGCGGCGAAGTGTTGCAGGTCTTGGTGTATCAAGATATCGGCACACAACAGTTAACATTTTGACAAGCCCGTGAAAGTCGTTCACTGAAATTATTTCAGGTGCGACTTTCGCGGGTTTGTTCTTTTGCAAAACGCCATCGATGTCGTGCATGTTGTGATAATTGCCAAGTGCAAGACACAAACAAGTAGAGAGATATCCATAATCACAAAACGCGGTTGATTCGCATGTCCCCCCAGGCATAAGTTTGCGTTGCCACGAAAAATTCTTTTGCGCGTTCATGATTCCAGCAATTGCATTTGTAAGTTCGGGACCAAACACGCTCGTTTTATCACCAACACGAAGGATGGGCCCAGCACCGATTGGAGATTCTGGAAAACTTCGCGATGTTTCAAGGCAAAGCAATCTGGATGATTTTGGAACCGTTTTGTTTTTTGCAGCAGCAATCGCGCCAACAAATCCTATCTCTTCTGCGCGAGTTAACAAAACACCAACATTTCCCAGACCTTTGAGTAATTTGATTTTGTCGAGTGCAGAAATCGCAGCCGCGACTCCGGCAAGATCGTCGCACGCCGGTGCGTGGAACAAATCACCTTTGATTGAAGGTGGTTTAAACCGCCATCTTGCAATATCACCTTCGAGCAAAAAACCCGCAACACTTTTTTGAAGTTTGGCAATAACTCTTTTAAATGGTTTTGCTTTTGGTTGGAGCGACTCGATTGTTCCAAAATAACTGTTGTCATTGTTGTCGAAGATCTCAATTTTTGCTCCGACGAAATATGCATCATTCACACCCCCTCTAAATTCCATCTCAAGATGTTGATCATCTATTTGTTTTCGAACTACAAAAGCAGGATGATCGAGGTGGGCGGTGATAAAAATTGGTTTTTTGGATGATTTTCGACTTTGGGTGAGGAGAAGATTTCCGAATTTGTCTTTTTTTAGCTCGATGCCCTTTTGGTTTTTCGCCCAACTTTCAATCCAAGCAACGACCCGCCATTCCTGTCCCGCAGCAGTTGGAATTGCTGTTAATTCAGTTAACCATTTCAAGTGTTTTTTCATGTGTGCATCATAGTGCGTTCTTCCTAAAAAGGCCGCTGAGGCATACCGAGACATCCTTTTGCCCACATTCCCAGAGCTCAACACCTCTGTGCATACCTCTGTGCATATCTCGAACCAATGCTCTGTGTATACCTCTGTGTATACCTCTGTGTATACCTCTGTGTATATCTCGGATCAATGCTCGGAGTATTGGTTCGAGGTATGGATTGAGGTTTTTTGAAATATTTTTTGAAAATTTTCACGAATAAAGGCATTTGTTTCAGGTTTTGCGAAATTCTCGGGTAAGTTCTCCAATGTGTGCTAAGTGCAGAGGTCGCAAATAGCACTTCACGAATCTGAATACCAGTTCACACCGTTAAAAACTGAAAAAATCTAAGGAGTTACCCAATGGTTAAGCTACAGCAAAATCATCAGAAGCCACCATCTCGCCGCAGAATATTGAAGGACAACAAGTACTACCACATCACTAATCGAGGTGTAGGTAAGATGAAAACCTTCAAAGATGAGGAAGATTATGACATTTTCATGCGCCTCGTTAAAAAAGGATGTGAACGCTATGGCGTTAGATTAATCGCCTATTCATTGATGCCCAACCACATTCATCTTCTTGTTTGGCCCATTAAAGGAAAAAGTATCTCAGGATTTATGCAATGGGTAACAGGGAATTACGCCCGTCTATTCAACGTCAGGTATGTGCGAAACGGTCATCTTTGGCAAGGACGCTTTAAGTCCAAAGAAGTCCATGAGGGCAGACAACTCGGAAACACATGGCGGTATGTTGAGCAAAATCCAGTGAGAGCGAGACTTGTCGTTACACCTGAAAAATGGGAGTGGACCAGCGCTTATTTGCGAGCCAATAACATCAAAGAATCATTCCTTACCGAACCACCTTGGTGGGGTAGTGAAAGAATGAAGAAATGGTGGTCAAATCAACGGTTAACACTCTCAGAACTTAAAAAGACACGACGATCGCTTCAAAAGAACACCTTGTTAGATTATCTCTTTGAGTCCTGCTAAAATACCTCAGATGGCATTAGCGAAAATAGAAGAGATTTTGGATGATTTGCGAGAAGGCAAGGTCATCGTGCTTATTGATGACGAAGATCGAGAAAATGAGGGTGATTTCGTGGTTGCCACCGAGCATATTAATATCGAACTCATTAATTTTTTAACTCGCGTCGGCGGCGGGTATCTGTGTGTTGCGATGACTGGAGACGATTGTGATCGCCTTGAACTTGGACCACAAGTTGCAGACAACACAAGTGTTCGTGGCACTCCGTTTACGATCAGTGTTGATGGTCATCCGAGGCACAGCGTCAGCACAGGTATTTCAGCAGCGGATCGTGTTAGAACGCTTGAACTACTTGTCGATGATCAATCAAGGCCTGATGATTTTGTTCGACCTGGGCACATCAATCCACTTCGTGCGCGTGATGGGGGAGTTCTTGCAAGGACAGGACAAACTGAGGGTTCAGTTGACCTGTGCAAACTCGCGGGACTAAAACCATCTGCTGTGATCATTGAGGTCGTCAAAGAAGATGGCGAGATGGCTCGTGTTCCTGATCTTGAAAAAATTTGCGAAGAGCACAATTTTAAAATGTGTTCAGTAGAACAAATAATTGAATATCGACTTGCACGTGAAAGCCTTGTCAAACGAATTGAACCCAATTGCGGCACACCAATCGAAACTCCTTATGGAACATTCAATCTTATTGCATATCACAGCGCGATAGATGCGGTCCCCCATCTTGCATTGACGGTTGGGGGTGTTGGCGAACTTGATGAATATGGCAGTGCGAGACCCGTAGATGAACCCACGCTTGTACGTGTGCACCGCAGGAATTTACTTGGTGATATTTTTGACGCATCCGATCACCCGTCTGGAAAGGAACTTCGTGTTTCACTTCGTATGATCGCCGAAGAAGGTCGCGGCGCACTCATTTACATGCGACCAGAACAATATGGCGATGAGTTTATTGACCGGTTGCAAAAAATACAGCGACCTAAGCAAGACGTAAATATTCCAGATTTAACTGCAGCCGAAAAACCAATGGATCGCCGTGATTATGGAACTGGCGTGCAAATCATTCGCGATCTTGGTTTGAAAAAGTTAAAACTTCTCACAAACCATCCCAAGCACCTTACTGCGCTGCATGGGTTTGGTATTGATATTGCAGAACAAGTGCCAATCGCAACAAATGGTGAGCGGTAAAGAAACGTTTAAAAATTAGGCAGGTCTCCGCCTCCGCCGCCTCCACCACCGGGAATCACACCGCCACCACCCCACTCAATAATAAATGGAAAATTCAGAGGATGGTATTCAGTGAAATCATCCCAAACCCATCCACAATCAAAATACCTGTTGACAAATTGAGCAAATCGAATGGTGGATGGTGAATCATTTGGATAGGGTCCAGCTCCACAGTTTGAACCACCCCAACTTGTAAAACTAACTTCTTCTCCAGTTACCCATTGCCAATCATCCGATCCCTCTACTGCAGTGAGCCCGAACCACCCCTCGTTTGATCCGGCAGTTGTCAATAAGTTAACGATAAAATCATTTTCTTCCTGCGAGAGAACTGTTGCAAGGTATCCACCAAGATCATCGACATGTTCTGTGATGTCCGACCAAGTCTCGGGCGGCGTGATTGGCCACTCTATCAAGTACCAATGATCATTACCACCTACATCAATAGACCATTGCACTGCTCCCTCAGGATATGGACAATCACCCCAACCATCAATAATTATGAGAAGGTCTTCGACTCCAACATTCCCATCGAAGTTTAGGTCACCGCTAGGTTCAGCAGACCCCCACAGGTCGATAATGATGAGCAGATCTTGGACATTTACTAGCCAGTCTCCATCAATGTCTGCGACACAACCATCAGAACAACTTTCTGGATCGCAAATACACGGGTCATATACATCACAATCTGGGTCGCATGGATCTGTGCATTCGGTGCAACTCACATCATTGCAGCTGCTCCCGATGCCGTGAAACACCCCACCAACATTGTTACACGCACTTTCAGGACCAGATAAACAGTTTCCTACATAACAACATGCACCATTTACTAAAGGCAAATTCGAACGATACGTGGCAATAACACAACGCATTCGGTTCGCTTGAATGGGTGTGAATTGCCACATACAAGAAGGTAGTGTGTAGTTCATGTAGTTTCTTATTGGGGAAGGTACTCCACACGTGTTCGAATATGTGCAGTAATAGTCACTAACCGAATGTGGGTTCGTATCGCAAACTGTGTCACCCGAGGAATCACAACCCGAACTATCGCATTCGCCTAACTCCGTCTCGAATGTGTGGTGTAACCCTAAGTAATGGCCAACTTCATGTGTGCATACATCACCCCCGTCATAGTCAGTGTAAGGAGAGTCGGCATCACCAGGACCTCCCACAATATGAAAATCTAGATAAACTCCATCCCACCAAGACCCAGCAGAACTAAATGGAGAATAAGCATATCCTAAGGGTCCACTTGGTATCAAGTTTAATGTGTATATATTTAAGTAATTGTCTTGATCCCAGCCAATCGAAGATGCGAAAGAACCTTCCGCTTCATTAAACCAAGAGTCGTTGTTGTAGTAGTTAATGCCATTAGAAGGTTCGCCACTAGGTGTTTCGTTCGCCAGAACGAAGGAGATGTTCGCATCTATGCTGTCTTCGCCAAGCATGGACTGAAATTGATTGTTTAGTGCATCAATTTGGTTTTGAACCCTCTGTTCGGTAAGGTACCCAGTTCCGCTATCTGCTTGAATCACATGAAAAACAACAGGAATAATATGATGGTCGTTTCCATCGGGGTCCCACTGTGGGTCAGGATTTGTGTAGGCGGCGGTACAATCACCACCAAACCGGTTAGCGCTCGCTAAATCTTCGGCCGTAATTTTAGATCCACACCACGTACTCTCTACAGGTGGGCTCGTTTCACCACCAAAAACGAAAACAGTTGCGAAAATTGCTATTTGAAACATGATTCAATCCCTTCTCTTGTTGTCATCATCATCATCTACACCCTACCTGA
>CAYYRP010000006.1:26970-87600 GCA_964474235.1 uncultured Isosphaeraceae bacterium | reverse complement strand
TCATCATCATCATCTACACCCTACCTGAGGGAACCTCGTTCCCGATAGTAGATGCGTTTCAACCCGCAATTGCGGAAAAATTTCCGAAGATCTTCGGCAAAACGCATTGGAAGGTACTAAGGTGCAATGCTATGAGCGAATTACCATTTACAAAAGTAGTGAATCATCAAGAAGCCACGAATACGGATGATTGGCAGCATATTTACCGCCATTTATATCGAATTGCCTCTGGCATTGCCGCAGGGGAGACGCATTTCAGAGAAGGGCCAACCGAAGTTGTAAACGAAGCACTTGTTCGTTTACTCGGCAAAGGCGGAAGGTGGGACAGCCGAGCGCATTTTCTTGCGTCTTTCAGAAGGGCGATTGATCAAATACTGATAGATCAATCAAGGCGAAGGGAGGTTCGAAATCGTCATGCTGACCAGGTTGCAAGACACGCTGAACAGACGAGCTCTCATATACCAAAAAACTCTGCTCAAGAAAACACGGAACAGTTTCATCAGTTTCACACAGCAATAACAGAGTTGATGGGAGTAGACGAACGTGCGGCGGAATCATTTTTATTGAAAGAAATATTTGGTTTTTCTACCATGGCAATTGCAAACGAGAAAAACAAAATAGATCGTACGATCAGGAACGATCTTACGAGGGCAAGAGCATTTCTGCAGGCAAAAATGAGCACCTTCAATGAAACCTCTTGACACAAAGAATAGCGAGCAGGAATTAACGTCGAAAGCAATGGGGGAACTTGAACTGTTACTTGAAATGCAGCCAAGCGAGCAACAAGAACATCTCAAAAAACTATTCCAAGTGGACCCTACTCTAGCCACACTTGCAACAACTTTGCTTCAAGCAAGTGAATCATATACTTTGCCGTTTGGAAAGAATGCAACATTTTTAACTGAAATGTTACTGCCAAATGGTTTTGAAATTGGAAAATACGTCATCGTTAAACCAATTGATGCGGGAGCAAGTGGGACAGTATACGAAGTACACGATTCATCTAAGAACAGGTTTGCGTTGAAAGTAATGCATCCAGGGTTTATTGGGAGTCACGATCAAAATAGATTTGAAAGAGAAATACAAGTGTTGCATGGAATGGAACACAAAAATATACCTAAACTTCTCGATCACGGCCAGGTAGATGATGCAACCCAATCTCCGTGGTTATTATTGGAACACATTGAAGGCGCTAGCGGAGTACTTGAGTGGTGTAGACTAACACGCCCAGATGAAAATCAAGTCATACAAATAGCAATGGAAGTATTGTCTGCAATTCGATACTCGCACGACCAAGGAGTGTTGCACCGAGATATTTCACCTTCTAATATCCTTGTAGACAGCAATGGAAGTGTGTTTGTTATTGACTATGGATTAGCAGTTTTGAACGACGACGCTCGAACACGAATCACTGGGACGCACGCGACGCTAGGAACAATGCGGTTCATTAGCCCAGAAGTTATTCGAGATGGAGCGAAAGCAGCGGTTCCAGCTTCCGATCAATTTGCAATTGCATCAGTCATGAAATCAATGTATGAAACGAGATCGTTCAACATAAATGGCCCTGCAGGGAATGTGATACGAAAGGCGTGCTCTGAAAAAATATCAGATAGGTATTCTTCAATAGATCAATTGTGTATTGATCTAGAACGAGTGTTACAAAATAAAAAGACTCATGCGGAATGGTGGCAAAACAAACAAGTTATTAAACGTTGGGTAAAGAGTAATCCGATTAAAACTGCCAGCGCACTTGCTGTATGTCTTTCAGTTATTGTAATCCCTTCTTTGATGATGCTGAAAAGTTTTGAAGAAGCAAAAGTATTGACTGAGGTGTCGCAAGAGTTTCAGTCTATTTTTGAATCTAATTTTAGATCAAGGAACAAGGAAGTGTCGCTAGACCTCGCCATTGCGTTTTTAAAATCAAAAGAGAACATTCTTGGAAAATCACACCCAGATACTATCTCCGCTTTGATTCAAGTAGCAGATGTTGAAAATGATCACAATATGCCTCGCAAAGCGGAAGTACACGCAAGAGATGCAATACTTCGTTTATCCAAACTGGACATGAAACACTGTTACTTACTTGCAGATGCGACGAACACTTTAGCTTTGGCGAGACATAACCAAAAAGAATATGAAGATGCTCGCCAATATTACAATACAGCGTTGAATTTAGCAGGGCAAGCAGGCTTAACGGCTACGGATAGTTTGTACATTGCAATTCTAAACAACGAAGGCGCGCTGCTTCGGGACGAAGAAAAATTTGATGAAGCCATTGCAAGGTTTGCCTTTTTGAAGGAAATATATATTGATAAATATGGACCAGGTGACTCAAGGGTTCTTGGTACTGAGTGGTACGTTGCAAATATTACAAGGCACTCCGGAAACAAAGTTGAAGCTGCAAAACTTTACAAGGCTTTGGTTCAGAAGGGTAGAAAACACTTTCCGGTCACCGATTGGCGTGTAGGTTGGTGGTTACTTGGAAGTGGTCGAAACATGATTGAAGCAGGGAAATATGAAGAGGCCGTTCCGTTACTTGAAGAAGCAAAACAGAAACTTATAGAAACGGTCGGACAAGAAGCTGACTGGGTTTGTAAGGCGGATGCAAATCTTTTCATTGCATACTCAGCTCTTGGAAAAGAAGTAGAAGCTAGGCAATATTCTGGAACTAAATGTAATCCAGAATTTTGATTCGTTAGTCTCGATTGCCAAATAGAATTGCCAAGCGGAAGCAAAGTTTGACAGCTTCAAGGTAAATCCACACAAGGGTGACCATCAAAATAAAACCGCAGAACCATTCCATTTGTTTTGGTGCACCTGATTTGACGTGTTGTTCAATCATGCCAAAGTCTATGATCAACCAAAGCGATGCAACCCCAAGAATAAGCACGTTGAGACCGATGCCGATCCATGCAGCATTTCCACCCTCGATCGCAGAGCCAAGCGATAAAAATGGCATTTGTGTGCCAAACATCGACATGACGAACGAGATCATGTACGTCACAAAAATACCAAGTGTTAAAATTTGGACGGCTGCTGTAAACTTTTTCGTAGGTTGCAAAATTCTAAAGTAATACAACGCCAACATCGAGATGAGCACGCTAATTGTGATGACAAATGCTTGCAGTGCAAGCCCCCCAACTGCTGCGTACCCCATACTTTCAAGCGTTCCGTCAAGTGCATTTGTAAGGACCCCCAAAAAAGCGCCCTGCACAATCGCATAAATCCACGCCGTTTGTTTCGCCCGCATTGGATTTCGATAAATCATGAAATACACGACCAATGTCGCGATTATGCCTGCAATCCCAAGTGGCCAAGCCAATGCGGGTTGATTTTGCGTAATCCAAATACCGAGCATACCACCAATTACGCAAATTACTGTCAGCATTCCGGTTTTATTGACAACCCCTTGGACCGATGCTGTTTCTGTGCTTTCTGCAGAAAAACCAGTGTTCCAGACATCCTCGTTTTTTAGGACAGGATTACTTGTATCTAACATATTTTTTCTTGTTCGCATTGTAATTACCTCCGTAGTAAGTCTGCTGTATTCTACACATTACACCTATGAAAACACAAGACCTTATCGCTGCCTTTGAAACCTTTGCACCAACGTATCTTGCTAATGATTGGGATAATGTTGGCTTGCTTGTTGGATCAACGTCGTGGTCCGCAAACAAGGTGCTTCTCACGATTGATTTGACCGAGGCGGTAATGAAAGAAGCAGTTGGCATGCAGATTGACACGATTGTTTCGTATCACCCCCCTATCTTTCACCCATTGAAATCAGTTACCGATTCTACTTTCAAGGAACGAGTAGTCCTTGATGCGATTGCAAACCACATCGCAATCTATTCTCCACACACGGCGCTCGATGTTGCATCGGGCGGAGTGAACGATTGGATTGTTTCTTGTTTCGGAAGCGGCGATGTTCGAGCGCTCCGACCATTTGGCAATTTGCCCCCCGATGAAGAGTGCAAACTCATTACGTTTTGCCCAGAAGACAAGGCGGCAGAATTACGACTGGCACTCTCAAGTGTTGGTTGCGGCAGAATAGGACAATACGAACATTGTTCATTTGCAACGTCTGGAACAGGGACATTTTTTGGCAAAGAAGGTACAAGCCCAACACACAGCGAAGCAGGTGAATTACAAAAAGTGATTGAATGCAAGTTTGAAATGGTTGTTTCAAAAGCGTCGTTGTCGTTGGCAATCCAAGCACTTCGTCAGTTTCATCCTTACGAAGAACCCGCACTTGAAGTACACGAATTGGGCGAACGGCCTCGCCGCGAAATGGGTGTGGGGCGGCGAATTCATTTTGATAAACCAATGCAGCTTGATGAACTTGCAAGAAAACTTAAAAAACATTTAGGTACTGGCTACGTTCGCGTTGCGCCTGCAGCAGGAAAGGCCGATCGCGTCGAGGTACAAACGGTTGGTTTGTGTGCTGGTGCAGGTGGTTCTGTTTGTGATCTTGCAATTGATGATGGGTGTGAAGTGTTTATCACAGGCGAAATGACACACCACGATGTGGTTGCTGCAACAGCACGCGGTTGTACTGTGGTGTTGACGGGACACACCAACAGTGAACGTGGATATTTACCAAAACTCAAGGAACAACTTAGCGAGTTGCTGCCAAACGCAAACATCTCTGTAAGCAAAGCAGACGCGCCGCTTTGGACATATTTTTAAGGAATATACAATATGCGATATGCAGGATGAGTAACTCGGTGTCTAGCGTTCTTTGTTGATTGTGTGATCATTGCACTTATTCAACTCGTTGCGATTGCCTTCTTTTCTTTCTTGTTTGGACTTCTGATGCCGGTGATTCCTGAGCCAGTGGAAAAAGCCACTGGCGCAATGACGGTTCTTTTTACTTACAACACCCTCATTACTTTTTTGGTCTGGTGGATTTATTTTGCCGTGCTTGATAGCTCGCACAACCAAGCGACTGTAGGGAAAAATGTACTTGGATTGAAAGTAGTGGATTATTCGGGTAACAGAATTGGTTTTTGGAGAGCGAGCCTTCGCTATGTTGGCATGTATGTATCCATCGTTTTGTTACCAATCACCCTGTTAGTCGTTGCGTTTTCATCAAAGAAACAAGGTTTGCACGATATGGTCGCAAATTGTTTGATTGTCTACAAGTAACTACTGTTGCACAACTTTATGCCGCGGACAACCTACAACATGGTCATTCACCATGCCAACAGCTTGCATGAATGCGTAGCAAATTGTTGGTCCGACGAATTTGAAACCTTGTTTTTTAAGATCTTTCGTCATCGCGATACTCACTGGAGTTGATGTGGGGATTTGAGAATCTGTTTTCCATTTGTTGATGATGGGTTTAAAATCAACGTGTTTCCACAGGAATTCATCAAAAGATCCTTTTCCATTTTTCATGACTTCTAGCCATGCTTTAGCGTTGGCGATTGCCCCATTGATCTTTGCTTGACTACGAATAATTCCAGCGTCTTTAAGCAAACGGTTTATTTGCCGTTTTCCATATTTCGCAACTTTTTCAGGATCAAAGCCATCAAACGCAGTGCGAAAATTATCGCGTTTTTTCAGCACAATGATCCACGAGAGCCCCGCCTGAAAACCGTCAAGGCACAATTTTTCATAAAGCGATTGATCGTCATGTTCAGGAACGCCCCACTCTTCATCGTGGTAGTTCACATATATCGGGTCATTTCCACACCAAGAGCATCGTTCCATAAGTATCCATTATGATACACTTATTCGTTGGCAAACACTAACGTGGAGTTGTATATGGGATTCCGAGTATGAAAACTTATGTGGTACGGCGTAAGGGTAGTGAAATTGGTGTTTTTACAAAACGCCAATTAAAGCAGGGTATTCGTTTGGACGAAGTGAAGCCCTCTGACGAGATGCGGCAAATGGGCACAAATGAATGGTACAGGGTAGGAAATGTTCCTAAGTTGTTTGATGACCTGAAAGAGTCTGGTGGTGGAAAAGAACCAACAAAAGACCCATCAGAAGATTCATTTATTATTAACCCCGATTCGGCAGATCAAACAGATTTCAACATGGATGCACAACATCCTGATGATACGAGTGTTGATGTTGAGAGCGAAGCACTCGATGACGAAATTGATTCTGCTGATGATTCTGTAGACGAACCGTCGCAAAACGAAAATTCAGATCAAGCAAGATCAGATTTACGAAGAGCAACAATTTTTGCAACCCAAAATTACTTGCGGCGAAGTATTTTTATTAACAACGCAGATTCCATTCAAAAGTGTGGAATAATTTTTCAGTACATTGCCGTTTTAATCTTGGCCATCTACACGTACCTTGTGTATAGAAACCCCCTTTCGCCCGACCCGCTGTTAACTTCAGCGGCTTACGCAGCAGCAATCATCATTGGCAGTGTTGCAGCAGGAAAGTGCCGGTATGCTGGGCAACGCCTTGTTGCAAGTACGCCCACATCAGTTCGAGGGCACCAACCACTTGATATGCTTGGTTTGATGATTTTAACTGCTGGTTTAGCAATGCTCGTTGGCTCAATTCTCTTAGTCTTTTTACAGCCAGGTGGAACAGAAAGTGTTATTTGGACAATTATTTATGGTGTTCTAGCACTGCTCGCAACAGTTCTTGCTTCGGGACTTGTGCTAAGCCCTTCAATAACAAATGTTGAAATAGAAACAGTAACTTCGACTGAGGAAGCTTTTGGACTTGTTGCACTTGTAGCAAAAGCGGGTTTACTCTTGAGCCCGTTTGTGCTTGCTAGTTGTAGTGCAATTGGAGTTATTCAGGGAAGTGTCGCTCTGTATCACCTGTGGCAGGCTGACGAAGTTGTGCAACTTACATATATGTCTGGCTGGACCAGACCGCTCGTCATCTTGTTGATTGCAGGTTTTTATCCACTTGTGATGTACTTTGTTTTGTTGGTGTACAGCATGTTTGAACGAATGTTTAGATAAGTAACAAGATTACTTAAACAACTCTTCAATCAAGTCGAGCGGGTTTGGTGCATCGTCTTTCCCCCCAAGTGCACTGTCTAACAATTTTCCTACCCCGTTTGTTAGCAATATTTGTACAAGATCAAAATCAGGATCCACTTGTGAGATTGGATTATCAATAGTGCCCGTTATAAGAATAGGTACGTCGATATCGGTTGCGAGCCCGCGCAGCTCCTTGATCGAATATCCAAGCCCCGTGAGCGGTATTGCTGATTTTAATTTTAGTTCTCTATTTACTAAGTTAATTGTGCCAGAATATGGGATGTTATATTTGTTATCTAATCGAAGTAGGAATTCTTTGTATGTAATAAGCCCGTTTCGTATTTCCATTTCGATTGGATCGAAATAACCCGGTATGACCTCAACATGACTAGACTTAAACACAGGAAGAAGCTGCATAGTGAGGGATCCACTGTCGAGGGCGACTTTTCCAATGTCTATTGTGATATCGGCGTTGAATTCCATCAAATTCCCATCTAATGGAACGCTTGCACTGGCAATACGAAAACAAATAGGTTTATTGATAGAACGAATATCAGAAAGTACTGGACCGAGATTTTTGAGCAGGTGCCGTGTTAAATTTTGCGAGAGTTGTATATTCGCTTCGGAGGTTGTTTTACCAACTGTCGCAACCTTCCCATCAAAAAACGTAAGGGTTGTTTCAAATGCGGCGTTAGGTGATGTGCCACTCGCTCTCAATACCGGATGTTCAAGAATGCGATCTCCGACAATTTGTACTGAGATTGGCGACCCAAGCGTATCGAACAAAATTCCTTCAGTGTTGCAAAACGTATCAAGCAATCGAGTGTCAATACCAGTTGCAGTTACATGTAACCCCAATCCCTCAACCATCTTGTTTGTTTTGCCGCTGACGACCGTGTGTTGGTTTCTAACATCAAGCGTAATGTTAAACGTCGCGTTTCCTTGAAAATCAATAGTTGGAGCAACAATGTGGAGGGTTGAGGTTGAGCCAATGTTTGTTTTTGTAAATATTGTTGCAAGACGGTTATCGATTGCTGCTGTTAAATCAATATCTTTTAGTGACGTGATTTGGTCCCCTTCTAAAAGTGCGTTGCAAGATCCATCTATTGTCGAACTATGCATAGAGAGACCAATTGTATTCCACTCTAATTTTGCAGCAGCATCTATTGTTTCGCCAATATCTCTTGTAGTAACAATTCTTTCGTCGGCGATGTATCCATCTAGTATTGTTGATGGAACATTTGTAAGCGATACCTCGCCTTTTCCTCTAGGAAGTTGGTCAACGATTGTTTTCCACAGGTCATCAATACCATCAAGTTTGTTTTTGTTTGGAGAATGTAACGTGGCAACAAACGCAGAATTGGTTTGATTGATACGTAAGGTGCCGTTTGTCGAAAAACTTCGTTCAAGAACATCGGCGTGTAATGTTGCATCGATGCTGTTCATTTTTGTTTTCGATGGATGGTGTACAAGTTCCCCGTCTAGTGTAACGCGACCAACTAGCGCATCGTTTGTCACACCAGTTGGAACAAATTTGTCGAGATGGATTATGAGTGTTGGGTTTCCAGAAACTTCGCCACTCGTGATTGTTTCCAGGAATTCACTGTGAATATTAGCCTCAATGCCAACGTCAGTTAATGTTCCGTCTGTTGCATCTAGCGTAGCGGAGATACGCAGATCTCGCGTACTAAACGTAGCGCTTGTCGGATTGTCGTTGCTGCTTCGGCTAAGTTTCGCACTCATTGTTGGGCCGAGGTCTCTTAAAGTATTGATTTGCACGGAATCAAGAAGTGAAGCAAGGACTGACGTTGGTACATCCGACACGTTGGCTGTCCCAATAATTGCCCAATCACCCACAGTAAACGCATCTTTTGTAACAGCCTTTACAAATTGGGTTTTGCAAAAAACTGTCCCCCGCTCTTGGTCGTATTCTGTAAGAGATCCATTCATCCCAACGTTAAATGACTCCGTCATATTAGGGGATGAAACTGCTCCGCTAAACTTACTTAAGGTCCAGCCGCTAATTCCGTTTATCGTTGGAAGTTGCGCGTTATTAATACTAACAGTTACTGTGCCCCCGCCTTCTGGATCAATTTCACCTGACGCATTAACAAGCGAAGGTGATGTACATGAAGCATGAACAAATCCACCAAGGATTGTTTCTGCGTTAATTTCCGCTGCTAAGTGATGTCCCGGATTGACATCAAGTGATGCGGTGACATTGTTATAAAAGAGTGATTCTTCGCATTCAACTGTTAAAGTGTCAAGTGACAACGTGAGATCAAGTTTTGGAAAAACGAACGGTTCTTTTTTTCGTGGAACAGCTGCACGTTGGGGAGGTACCGAAGTATCTTTGAATTTTTCTTCTTCAACGGGGATTACAATGGATGCATCACCAGTGATGGTTCCTTTGATAGGCTTTGAGTTTAATAATAGAGAGACGAGTCCGTTTTCTACTTCGATGTGGAGGTCAGCAGTTGATTTATTATGAACGTAATGTACCCCACTGAATATTTGTGGACCCACCCAGCCAACAGAAACCGTTTCAACAGTTGTGCCGCTATTCTCAACTGTTTTTAGAATTAAATTTTTTGCAATGATTGGAATGGCAATAAATGCCCCTATTCCAATTGCAACGAGTGCAGCAAGGCTTACTAAAATGCTTTTTCTCTTATTCGTCATAAAGTGTGAATCG
This sequence comes from uncultured Isosphaeraceae bacterium, assembly GCA_964474235.1. Lineage (GTDB taxonomy): Bacteria > Planctomycetota > Phycisphaerae > Phycisphaerales > SM1A02. The sequence continues at coordinate 77,940 of CAYYRP010000006.1, read as the reverse complement.
TAACGGTTTGAAGGTGATATCGGTGCCTTCGGCTACACCTCAACGACTAAGGATTGGTATCCTTCACGGATAATGCGCATGAAAATTGAGGTACAGGCAGCAGCGAAAATCAACATGTCTCTCTCAGTTGGTCCTCCCGATGCATCGCATGCAATGATGCATCCGATCGCATCTTTGATGACAACAGTTGATTTTTATGACGATTTGAGCGTAACTCGGCTCGATGAAGGGGATATGTCGAGATATGCCATCTTTTGGCATGAAGACGCGCCTCGAAAAACCCCAGTTGATTGGCCAATAACGAGCGATTTGGCGGTTAGGGCACATCGGTACCTCGAGGCGGAAGTGGGAAAAACGCTTCCTGTGCAACTGAAACTCGAAAAACGAATACCAGTCGGTGCGGGACTCGGTGGTGGATCTTCTGATGCAGCCGCCATGCTTCGGGCAACGGCTGCTCTTTTTGACCTTGAAGTTGATTTATACGCAGTTGGGGTGGCAATTGGATCCGATGTTCCTTTTTTACTAGATGGTGGAACGCAACTTGTGTCGGGTTTTGGGGAGAAGCTTGAGTTAGTGCAAGAGGCTGCTCGGGCACTTGTCATTATTTTGCCGCCGTATGGCTGCGCTACGGGCGAAGTGTATGATGCGTTTGATGAACTTTCTAGTGTGCATTTTGATGTTAATCGAGCACGTAATGGTGAAATTTTTAATGATTTAACCCCCGCTGCGAAAGCAAGCTCAGAAGATCTCGCAGTTGATATGGAACGGGTGAAGTCGGTTTCTGAGGAGGAGGTTCATCTTTCTGGGAGCGGCTCAAGCATGTTCGTGATCTGCGATAATGCAATGCACGCAGAGGCTCTTGCTCCTGCAATTAATGAAAAAACAGGACTGATCGCAATTGCGACCCAAACAATTGTTCCAACAAAGGAACTGGAGAAAACAGAATGACAACAATGATGATGACCGAATTTGTTCCTGCAGAAATAGATGCTTCAATATGGGAAAATTTACAACCCTACTACCAACAACTTCTTGACCGTAATTTTAAGTGTTCAGGATGTGTGCAACAGTTTTTGCTTGATCGTAGTGAACTCGACGCGGCAGCAGCAGAGGCAGGATCAAATCTCTACATCGCAATGACGTGCAACACAGAGGATGAAGAAGCAAAAGCAGGTTTTCTTCGGTTTGTTGAAACGGTTGAACCAGAGTTAAAAAAAGTTGGTTTTGAACTGAATAAAAAAGTTGTTTCATGTCCACATGTGCAAGACTTAGATCCAGAGCGGTACAACGTACTCCTTCGTGATTGGTTTGCAGATGTAGAAATATTCCGTGAAGAAAATGTTCCACTCCAAACCGAAGATACGAAATTGGGACAGGAATATGCAGAACTTTGTGGCGCGATGATGGTTGAGTTTGATGGTGAAGAAAAAACAATGCCACAAATGGGTGTGTATCAACAAGAGCAAGACCGCACAGTTCGTGAATCCTCATGGCGCGGAGTTGCAGAACGAAGATTGCAAGATCGAGAAAAGATTGACGATATTTTTGACAAGATGGTAAAAATACGTCATGAATCTGCGAACAATGCGGGGTTCGAAGATTACAGAGGGTATATGTTTGCGGTGAAACATCGTTTTGATTACACACCTGAAGATTGCATCGCGTTTCACGATGCAGTAGAAAAAACATGTATGCCTATTGTTCGAAAACTTGCAGAAGAACGTAAAGCCGCACTTGGTGTTGAAACACTTCGCCCATGGGACTTAGCGGTTGATCCATATGGTCATGCCCCATTAAAACCATTTGACAACGCAGACGACCTTATTGAAAAAACATCAAAGTTGTTTCACAGAATGGACGGCGAACTTGGTGAAATGTTTGATTCGATGCGTGATGGTGGACATTCATTAGACCTCGATTCTCGCAAATGCAAAGCGCCCGGTGGATACCAAACGAGCCGAGACCGGCAACGAAAACCATTTATCTTTATGAATGCAGCGAGTTTACCTCGTGATCTTGACACGATGGTGCATGAAGCAGGGCACGCGTTTCACTACATGTTGTGTCGGCACGATGATTTAGTTTGGTACCGCGGTGCACCACTTGAATTTGCAGAGGTTGCGTCGATGAGTATGGAATCACTCGCCTATCCGTTTTTAGACGAGTTTTACTCACCAGAAGAAACGAAACGTGCAATTCGAAAACACCTCGAAGGTGTTGTTAGTGTGTTGCCATGGGTTGCGACGATTGACGCGTTCCAGCATTGGATTTATTTGAACCCCGAACACACTCGTGAAGAGAGAACTGCCCAGTGGCTAGAACTTGGCAAACGATTTGGCGGCGGCGTTGATTGGTCTGGGCTTGGGGCAGAACAAGAAGCAGTGTGGCACAGACAACTTCACCCATTTGAAGTCCCCTTTTACTACATTGAATATGGCATTGCGGAACTTGGTGCATTGCAAATGTGGTTAGAGTATTGCAAAGATCCAAAAGGAGCCCTAGCCTTGTATAAGGAAGGATTAAAACTTGGTGCAAGTAAACCACTCCCAGAACTTTTTGAAACAGCCGGATTGCAGTTTGATTTTACTGCGGAAATGGTTGGTACTTTGATGAAAGCAGTAGGAGAAGCACTGGATCAACACGCAGAATGAAAGCACATGGTGGCTTTCGTTCAATCCGCTATGTGCTAAAAAAATCATGGAATGCAGGTGGTTTGCGCGCAATGTGGAATGCAATGCGAACCCCAAACGCATGTAAAACATGCGCGCTTGGAATGGGCGGTCAGCGTGGCGGTATGGTGAACGAAGCTGGGAAATTTCCAGAATTTTGTAAAAAATCTGTGCAGGCGATGGCGGCGGATCTGCAGAGTTCGATTACGCCAGAATTCTTTGAACGACATTCAATTGCACAACTTTCTGCTATGTCGCCTCGCGCACTTGAATCGTGCGGTCGGCTTGTATTCCCCATTTTTGCTGGACCGTTAGACACACACTACAAACCGATGTCATGGAACGATGCGCTTAGTCGTACTTCAAAAGCAATAAAAGAGACAGACCCAAGCCGATCGTTTTATTATTTAAGTGGCCGGTCAAGTAATGAAGCTGGCTTTTTGTTGCAACTTGCAGCACGTGTTCACGGAACAAACAATATCAATAACTGTTCGTATTATTGCCATCAAGCGAGCGGTGTTGGTTTAACAAGTGTGACTGGTTCGGGAACAGCGACAGTTGTTTTGGAAGACTTGCATCAATGCGATCTTGTTTTTCTCATTGGATGTAACCCAGCTTCTAACCATCCAAGATTGATTAAAACACTTGTTGATGTACGCCGTCGTGGAGGTAAAGTCATTGTTGTTAATCCGATGATGGAACAAGGACTTTGCAAGTTTAGAGTACCAAGTGATATTCGAAGTTTACTATTTGGATCAAAAATTTCTGATATCTACATCCAACCCCACATTGGTGGTGATAGCGCATTCCTTTTGGGTGTCATCAAAAGCCTTGGTGAAACCGAAGATTTTGACAAACAATTCATAGAAGAACATGCAGAGGGTTTTGAAGCAATTGCTAGCCGAGCTGCTGAGACACCATGGTCTTTGATTGTGGAACAAAGCGGTGTTGCTCAAGAAACAATTGAAAAAGTGAGTAGCGTGTATGTTGAATCTGCAGGAACAATTTTCTGTTGGGCGATGGGAATCACACACGTTAAGGGTGGGGTTGACGGTGTGAGAATGATTGCGAACACCGCAATTGCTCGAGGCATGATTGGCCGAAAAGGTGCTGGATTATTGCCTCTTCGGGGTCATTCGAACGTTCAAGGTATGGGAACAGTAGGCGTTGTTCCATCGCTTAAGGGAAAAATGGTCGAAGCAATTGAACGCGAGTTAAACATCACACTGCCAAAGGAAGACACTGGTTTTCGTGGAGACACAATGGCGTGCATGCAGGCATCACATCGAGGAGAGCTTGATTATGCAATGTGTCTTGGAGGCAATTTGCTTGGTTCAAACCCAGACACACGTTTTGCAATTGATGCCATGTCAAAAATACAATTTGTTTCGTACATGTCGACTACACTCAATAGCGGCCATTTTCTAGGAAGAGGAATAGGGACGGTTGTGCTCCCTGTTCTTGCCCGCGATGAAGAGGAACAACTGACTACGCAGGAGTCAATGTTCAATGTTGTTAGACGAAGTTCTGGTGGTGTGCGGAGACATTCTGGCCCCCGAAGTGAGGTTTCAATTATTGCCGAACTTGCACACACTGCAGTTTGCGGAATTCAATGGGAACAATTTCAAAACCACGATTCAATTCGGAGACTGATTGCACAATGTGTTGATGGATTTGATGCTGAGGAAGAACATCAAATAAAAGGAAGAACGTTTCACACCCCAACATTCGCTACAAACTCAGGTAAAGCAATTGCGTACGATGTAACATTGAAACCGCAACGAGTTTTAGGTGAAAGAGAGTTGCGCCTGATGACAATTCGGAGCGAGGGACAATTTAACACCGTGGTGTATGAAGAGGAAGATGTTTACAGAAATCAAACAAGACGAGATATTGTTTTACTGCATCTTGATGATATTGTAGAGTTTGGTCTTGATGAAAACGAAGCGGTTATTGTGCGTGGTGACGCGGGAGAGTTACAAGTTACGGTGCGACGGTTTGATATTAAACGTGGAAACTGTGCAATGTATTTTCCAGAGGCGAATGTACTTCTTTCGACCGAGGTTGACGATGAATCTAAAACACCATTATTCAAAGGTGCAATTGTCGAGTTGTTCCGGCGTGTTGATACTTGAAAGTTGCTGTTCTACCCCTTCTGGTCTTTTAACAACGGTAGTGAAAAGTTCACGAAGAAAACCATGAAGTGATCTTCCCCCACTTTCTAAATAAGCAGCGCAGGCTTGTTTGCAATCCGAACTAATGACAAGTGGAAGTGAACTTGGAAAGTCGTCTTTTTCTTTTCCGGAATAAATTACAGCATCGCCAGACACAAAGAGTGGTTGTACAGTTTCAGTTTTAAGTAATGGCATATCACACCCAACAACCAGATAACGATTGTCAGTGTTTGACACGAGGAGTGCTTCGAGTCCAGCAACTGGGCCAAGCCCGGGTTTGCGATCATGTATGCAACATTGTCCCTCAACATCTCCACCAACTATGACCGTGTTGGTCGCTGTTGACGATGCAAAATCAAGCATCGTTTCCATCATTGTTTTTCCGGTCGGTAACTGTACTTCGTGTTTCGCCGTTCCCATTCGTCTGCTTTTTCCCCCCATTAAAATTGCAACGGTGTGTGGCCACATTGGATTACTATTTGTTTAGGACGGCAATTGTTTCACCGGGCGAAACGTTGTTTTCAACAATAACTTTTGCAAGAAAACCACATCGTCCAATAATATCAGTTTTGAGTTCTTCGCCAAGAGGGTCGAGTACATAACAGGGTCTTCTTGATTCTACAAGTTCGATTACTAAGCCTCCAGAAAAAGAGAGTTGGTCGCCTGGTTCAAGAGATTGCACATTGAGTTTTTCAACTGTGAAGTTTTCACCAACCGCACCAGGGCAAACCTCGTACCCTTCTTTTGCAAGTTGAGCAAGAACTTCTGTATCAATCAAACTAATAGCCCTGTTTGTTGAAATGTGTTTGTCGTGATCTCGTCCATCTCCAGCTAGTCCATCGACAGTAACGGCACACTTTTCAACAGGAAGTTTAGGAATTCCACCAGAAGAGACATTTACAGATAGTAAGGTTGGCATGAACGAATTATACTCTACATATCGTGTATACCACAGCGCTTTTGATTCCTCTTCTTTGCTTCTTCGTTCAACCTGCTCCGGTTGAGTTAACGCCCGTAGACGCTGGAGTTGAAGATGTAAATAGTGTGAGTGAATCGTTGAGATTAGAACTCTTTGATATGCGGGATAATCAATCGTTTGAACAATTGTTTCGTGTTGAAGGAAGTCCAGAAATTTTTGTACGGCGTGCAGGTTCTTTGCATGCAGTGTTTCGTGACCCACATTATGTTGAAACAATCGGTGGTCCATTGGCAATGATTCCAACTGGCACCATCTACTGCATTGGTGAAGTAACACACGAAGTGTTACATCAGCTTGGCGTCATTGCCAGTGGAGAAACGGGTGCGAATACGTCAGTTTCCGATCGAAAAAACGCAAATTGGAATCCTCCTCCTCCAGCAATTTCACACACACCATTGCGCACCATTCGTTTTCTCGATGATGCGCAGTATAGAAGACGCAGGCTTGCCTCCTTTGTTTTAGAAATATCAATTCAACAGTGATGCCCTAGGCTGCAGTCGGGGGATCGTCGTGCCGGTCCCATACGCCCATCATTGATGCCATCAGATAGATGCGTTGTTGCGCTTCGGCAATGACTGCTTCATCATATACACAATGTGTACCACGTTTGGTACCAAGTGTGGTTGCCGCTTCGCAAGGAAACGGGAGCGATAGCCGGTTAGATCGAATAATTGGGTCACAATTTGATTTTGGCAATGGAAAGCCTGAGCCAGTGTGTGGATTGGGATGAATAGTGCGATTTTCCATGCTTTTGATCCATCGGCGAATAAAAAGAGCAAGTTTCGTGTTTCTTGTGAATCTGCAAGATTTTAATAGTTCCACGTTGGGGCTCAGTGCTTCATATTGCCCATTTTACCAAACACTGATTTTTACACGAATTCAGACCCGACCCCGTGCCAGGTGTCGTACCCGGTCTTGGACCCGACCCCGTGAGAAAAGAACTGATGAACCTAAGTAAGGGTACGATATGGTGTTCATGAACTTTGCTGAAACAACAAAACAACAAACAGAGATTACTGCGACAGATCCCCTGCTTGAACCAATTGTAGAAAAGGTTCAAAAAGGAATAAGACTTTCTGAAGAGGACGGTTTGCAACTGTACGAAACAAAAGATATTTGGACACTTTGTTCACTGGCAAACGAAGTGCGCAGAAAAATGCACGGCGATGTTGCTTATTACAACATTAATCGTCACATCAATTATTCAAACGTGTGCGCTTTGAGTTGTAAGTTTTGCGATTTCTATAGAAAGAAAGATCAAGATGGTGCATATGAATATTCAATCGAAGATATAAAAAAAGAAGCACACGAAGCAAATGAATCAGGCGCAACTGAAATACATATGGTTGGCGGCTTACACCCTTGGCTTCCGTTTTCATATTACACCGATGCAATTCGCGCCATAAGAGAAATCGCTCCACGCATTCACGTGAAAGCATTTACAGCAGTTGAAATTGTGCACCTTGCTAAAATTTCAAAACGTGGACGTGATGGAACCGCAGGAATTTCCTCGGTGATTAATGATTTGATTGATGCGGGCTTAGGATCGCTACCCGGCGGTGGAGCAGAAGTTTTTGATGATCGTGTACACGACGAAGCGTTCAGAGGAAAAATACGCGGACAACAATGGATGGATGTTCATCGTGTTGCACATGAGTTGGGATTTAATACAAATGCAACAATGTTGTACGGCCACATAGAAACTCGAGAAGATAGGTTACGACACATGACCTTGCTTCGAGAGGAACAAGATCGTGCAAACGAAGACAGTATTCAAGGCAAGTTTCAAGCAATCATTCCACTCCCTTTTATTCCAGGAGTGAGCGAACTCGCACATTTACCCGGACCAAGTGGTCTAGAAAATTTACGCACAATTGCAATTCTGAGACTCATGCTTGATAACGTTCCGCACGTGAAAGCGTTCTGGATTATGCAAACGCTTCACATGGCACAACACATGTTGCAGTGTGGCGCAGATGATATTGATGGTACCGTTGTCTGGTATGACATCACAAAAGTTTCATCAACATCAACCCATCAAGAGTGCACGGTGAAAGATTTGGAACGAGCAATTGTTGATGCAGATTTTACTCCCGTGGAAAGAGATACTCTATACCGAACTGTTCAAAGGAACGGTACCGAGTGGTCAGTAGTGGAGCAAGATTAAACGTCCGATAACATCGTGTGATCACCACAACTACGCTGCTTTGCGTACGGTTGCTTTTTGATCTTCTTTAGCGGTTGCGACGAGTCGATCGCTAGCCCATGATTGTAATACTCTCATAAACGTAGCCCGGGCAAACGCTTCTGCCTCGGTCGATGTAACACAAGTGGCAGGGTGTAGCGAAACCTTGGTTTTTTTTAGCGAAGTTGACATCAGACTGCACCCATCGTCATATTCATGCACGAGATGATGTCAATTGTCAGGTTTTTGGCTTAAAACTAAGTCTATCGAAGATTCCTTCGAGCTGGTCATGATCAAAAAACTCGATCATAAGCTTACCACTCCCCTTCTTGGATCCAAGCGTCACTTTCACCTTTGTTCCTAAATGGTCACCAAGCTGCGTTGACATATTTTCAGCAAACATTTCAACTGCCGAAGCTTCAGTTTTTTGCATTGAACGTTTTGTCCCATGATTAACCTTCTTGAGTTGCCGTTCGAGTTCTCGAACAGACCATTGTTCACTTGCGCATTTTCGGGCAATCGCCTTGCATTTTGACATCTCTTGAATGCCAAGAAGCACCTTTGCGTGCCCCATTGACAGACGACCATCGCGAACAGCGTCTTTTGCAGATGGTTCTAAGTCGTTAAGCCGTAGGAAGTTAGACACGCTTGAGCGGTCAATACCCAACTGTGTAGCAATGTCTTGCTGGGTTGCGTTGAAATCAACCACGAGCCTATCAAAGGCCTCCGCTCTATCGACAGGGTTTAGGTCTTCACGTTGTAAATTTTCAATAAGAGCCCACTCCGCCGAAGTACGATCATCGAGGTCTTTGACAATTGCTGGCACATGTGTAAGCCCAGCCACTGAAGCCGCTCGCCACCGACGCTCTCCAGCAATTATTTCATATCCCAATTCCACCCTTCTTACGACAATTGGTTGCATTAAGCCTGCAGTTTTAATTGAATCTGCAAGTGACCCAAGAGAATCATCGTCGAACACTTGGCGTGGCTGGCGAGGATTCGGAGCCACCTCGTCAATCGACAACTGAACAAGCCCACCACCCAAATCAGTAGCCCCGACACTCTCCCCATTAAAATTGCTATCAGAACAAATATCACCACGCTCATCTGCAACTGGCTTCATAACTTCAACGGGCTTGTGGAGCAAACCACCCAAACCCTTTCCTAAACGACGACTACTCTTTTTATTTGTTTTTTTAGCCACAACGGTTACTCCTTCAACCAACAAGCCATTCGACATGTTCCACGTGGAACGTTTTGTTAACAAGAGTATTTGTCTCAGGAAAACTGGCGGTTGTCAAGTCCGCCAGCGAAGTAATTGGTGGAGATATAACGTCCGATAACCCCCCCATTGGTAGCGTGAGCTGAATGGAATATTTGCCAAATGCCGGAATATTGGTTATATATGTCGCCAAATAACTGCTTTGTGCGCGAAAAAGGAGTTTACGCAGGAAGTGGCACTACGTCGCATGCGTCGATTGTCATGTGGAGCGTATCACCAACTTCGCCTAAATGCCTTGGATTGACTTCCGTGACTCTTAACACTAAATCATCCGTGACTTTGATTTTGTGTTGCGCAACTTCGCCCAAATAGATTGTTTCTTCACGAGTTCCAGAGAATCCATTGTGTTTGGCAGGGGAATCGATCACTTTTATTGCCTCTGGTCGTAAAGAACAGACGGCGTTTGTTCCTTCGCAAGGTCTTTCTGAGGAAAGTAAACCAAACGCTGTTTGTAAGCCATCAGGGGTTGGGGTCGCTGGAGCAAAGTTAGTTTCTCCAATAAATTCTGCAACAAACTGCGTGCTAGGAGATTGGTACACATCCCTCGGGCTTCCCACTTGCATCACTTTCCCATCCTTCAAAATCGCAAGACGATCTGCAATCGAGAGCGCTTCTTTTTGGTCATGAGTTACGTAAACTGTTGTCATACCAATAGTTGTGCAAATCCTGCGAATTTCACTTCGCATTTCTAGACGTAGTTTTGCATCTAGATTACTCAGCGGTTCGTCCAAAAGTAGGACGTCTGGTTCTACAACAATAGCCCGAGCAAGTGCAACTCTCTGTTGTTGCCCACCAGAAAGTTCGTTTGGTTTCCGATCAGCTAAATGCCCCATATGTACAGTTTCTAAGGCTGCAAGTGCCTTCTTTCTCTGCTCAGTGGGGGAGTTTTTACGAATTTTAAGACCGTATGCTACATTTTCAGCAACAGTCATATGTGGCCAGAGCGCATAACTCTGAAAGACCATGCCGGTATTTCTCTTGTTTGGTGGAGTATGTGTAACCTCTTTATCCCCAAAAAGTATCTTGCCGGCTGTCGGATCAATGAATCCGGCAAGCATTCTAAGGAGGGTGGTTTTTCCACAACCCGAGGGCCCGAGCAAAAAAAACAGTTCACCCGAGCCGATCGATAAATCAATTTTATCTACGGCGAGCGTCTTGTCATAATGTTTAGTTAAACCGGTCAGTGAAATCGCTGTCATACATGAGGACAATAGCAGACCCCCGAACTGAGTGGTTCTATCTCATAGAACTTTTTGCGTGATACAAATCACCTCGCAGTGTACGATGTAAAAAATGTTGAACCCAAAATCACAACTAGATCGCCTTCGCAAGTGGCGCGTTCGACCTCAGCGTGATACGAGTATTACCGATGCGGTTCAAGCAATGCGAAAAGGTCTACGAAAAGGGAACCGTCAATCTTCTTCTTTGGTTGAAGCGTGGGATGAACTTGTTCCATTGCACATTGCAAGACAAGCAACAATTGTTTCATTGCGTAGTGGGGTGCTTGAAGTAGCAACAGATGGAGCCGCGGTTGCATATCAACTTAACAGATTGATTCGCTCTGGCTTGCTTCGTGATTTACAACGTGCAAGCAAAGGCACATTGAAAAAAATAAAAGTTAGAACCGCCTGATTGCCAAATTACTTCCCGATGCAAAACGAAGAAAAAACATGTTCAAGTACATCATCGGGAGATATGTGTCCCGTGATTTTACCTAGTGCGTGTAATGATTCGCGAATACACGCGGCGCACAGTTCAGGTGTGTGAGAATTAGATTTCGCGTCTTTCATAAAACCAAGGGCAGCTTGTAGCAGTTCCTCGTGTCGTGGAAGAAGAGCGGTGGCTCCTAGGTTCATTGGATTTTTGTTTTGCAAAAACGTAGATATTTCTTTTTGCAAACTTTCAATTCCTGCGCCAGTAATGCCACAAATAGTGTTTGTCTTATGATCTCGAAGATCTGCTTTTGTTTTCACCACGATTGTGTGTTTGTTTGTTTCAGGAACTTTGCCTTCTGGTCCAACACACCATAATACAAGATCGGCGTTCTCAATGGCGTTTTTCGCAGTGATTTGTGTTGCATTTGACATCTCGTCATCACAAACATCTAAGCCAGCAACATCTACAAGTAAGGCAGCAGTGGAACCGAATACAACTTGTTCTTCGATGGCATCTCGGGTCGTCCCAGATTCTTTATTGATAACAACTCTTTGTTTTCCAACCAAGTAATTAAACAAAGTTGATTTGCCAACGTTTGGTTTTCCCGCAAGTACAACTTTTGGAAGATGTCGAAGCGAAGACATGGGAACGGCGTGATCAATAATTGACGAAAGGGCGAGCTTTGTCTCAGAAAGTTCAGTGTTGAGCTTTGTTAGCGAAATTGCTTCTACGTCTTCTTCATCAGTAAAATCAATTCCCGCTTCGACAAGGGCGAGTGTCCGCGTAAGTTTCGCCGTGATAGGCTCGGTAAGTTTTGATAGTACACCTTCTCTAAGCAAGGCAGCTCCAGAAAGTTCAGCATTGTTAGACGCGGAGATTGTTGCTGAAACTCCTTCTGCTTGCGCAAGGGAAATACGACCAGAGAAAAATGCGCGAGCGGTAAACTCGCCAGCAGTTGCTTCGCGTCCACCAGTGGCATCAACACACAGCGAAACTAACTTTCTTGCAAGGAGTGGGTTGCCCACACATTGGATTTCAATAAGTTCATCGCCGGTATATGAAGAGTTTTTTTGAAAGGCACCAACAAGAACAGGTAATTTATTTTCACCAAGGTCAAGGTTGCACGAAGTGACGCAACCAAATTCCGGCGTAAGTCCAAGTCGTTTTGTAGCGTTCATTGCATCTGGGCCGCTGATGCGAACCAGTGCTCGTTTTGCATAGCCATGAGAAGAACTTATCGCAACAATGGTTGAGTCGAGATCCATTGGATCGTAATCCTAATCCTTCTTCTTAAACGAACGCTTGCTCGCTTTGTTTTTTACTTTCTTTCGCCTTGCTTCCATCGCATCTGCCCACGCCCGACCTTGTTTGTCCTTGGGTTTTCTGCGTTTGCCGCCAGTATCCACAGGTTTTTCCTTGGGTGACAAATCCATCTGATCAACATGTTTACGAATGTGTCGGCTCTCAAGAATACCAACCGTACTCGATGTCAGGATGTACAAGGTTAACCCAGAGGGCGCGCTATACAACATGACAGGGAACAGCACGACCATCATAATTCGCATTATTTTTTGTTGTGATTGTTGTTCTGGCGTCATCGCTGCGCCGGTTTGTGGAGACATATATTTCTGCTGAATAAAGAAAATAACACCCATGAGAATAGGCAACAAGTTAATACCTGTCATGTTCCACAAGAGGAATTGTTTTGGTTCACTAAACGCGCCGAAGAAGTGATCGGATGCGCTGAGGTCCGCAAGAAACGGCCATTCCCCAAACATTTGAAATACACCGAAAAACGCAGGTTCCTGACGAATGTCGAACATAAAATACAACAAAGCATAGAGTGCTACCCAAATTGGCATTTGTAAAAACATTGGTAGACACCCAAGCATTTGGAACGGATTTACGCCGTGCTTTTGCATGAGCGCCATTTGTTCGCTTTGTACTTTTTTAGGATCGTTTGGGTATTTTGATTTTAGTTTATCAATCTCCGGCTTCAGTTTTTGCATCACTTTGCCAAAGCGTTGCATGTTGATTTGCGATTTTTTTGTAATCGGATGCAACAAGGTTCGCACAATTAACACCAATAAAATAATTGCAAGTCCCCAATCAAACACAACGTACTGGTCAAGTGTTGTAAGCACCATCGCTAAAAAGTCTGCGAGCCATTGGAAAGTGCAAATTGCGCACATACTTGACATTTGGTACAACACCATGCCACGCATTGACAGGGAAACATAGGGTTGATCAGTATCAAGAATAGAACGCTTTAGTGGACCAGCGTAGACGCCCATTGTTAAATCGAGCGTTGCGTTTGCATCAATAGAAGTCTTTGGTGCCCACAGCGCAGTCAAGATAAACTCTTGCTCATCGACGCCTACTGTTTGAGCGGTAATAACCTGCACAGTACTTTTGAGAAGCCTTGGACCATCTCCATCATCGCCGATGTTTGGAAAAACTGCAATCGCAAAATATCTATTCGTTGACGCAAACCACGAAAGTTTTAAACCATCTTCAGTAGTTTCAGTTGTTGGCCAGAGTGGATCATCACCTACTCCCGCTGCATCGGCGTACTCATATAAAAAATCACTTGATTGAATTGGTGCTGCTTGGTTTGGATCGTATTCGTCACTTAACTCCCAACCAAAACGGAAACGTCGCCGGTCCATATAACGTGACCGATCAACACGCAAACTCGGAGGTCCATATTGCAACCACTCAACATCTAACTTCGTAGAGGAAAGGTTGTGTACTTTTTGATCAAGGTGCAACCCAAACGCTTCATCTAAAGTCCAGTTGCGTGTGATTTTTGCAACCTCCGCACCGTTATTGTCAACAATGGTCGCTTCAAAACTACCCGTGCCAGTAACATCCCAAACGGTTGGTGATGTGAGGTGAAGGAGTTCACCGTTGATCGTAATTTGACTTGCGCCAAGCACCGAAATAGCAGCAGTTTGTACGCCTTGATCTGTGTTGTATGCAAGTTCGTGCGTTGTTGAAAGCAAGTACATGTCATCAATTGGGGGTTGCTCTCTACCACCTGATCGATATTTGTTCCATGCAAGTTTGCCGTCAACTGTTTCAAAAATATTTGAAAAACGAATCGAGCTAATGCCTGCGCCTGCCCGAGTGAATTGGACTTCCATTTTCGCTGTTGTTGGATCGCTCAAAGTTCCAAGGGGAGTAGGGGTTGCCTCATCTTTATAGAGAAGGAGGGATAGTTTTCCTGCAACTGATGCTGTGGTTGTAGTTTCCTCAATTGTAGGTTCAGAAACAGGCGCTGATTCCGAAGAAACAGGCGTATTCGCATCCTGAACAGGTTTTTTTTCCTCTGGCGTTACCTCTACAGGGGGCGTGGGGATTTCACTCGGGGCGGGTTTGGGCTTGCCTGGACCAAAAATAATAACAGCAAGGACACCTGCTGCGGCGACCAATACGATGAATGGAATCAAACGACGTTTTGCTTGCTTCGTCATAGTGCGTTTCTTCTATATAGGGGGATGTGTTTACCGTCCTTCGAGGAGCCGATCCCCGAGCCAGTTGCTAAGTTCTGGAATTGCATGGATTTTTTTGCGGACGGCTTCAATGTCATAATCAAGCCGAAAAAACTCAACCGTAAAGGTCTCATCATCAAGAATTGCGTAACTGCTGCGTGGATCAAGGTCTCGAGGTTGCCCGACCGAACCTGGATTGATGATGAAGTGGTCATCATTTGTGTATTGGAATGAAAAATCATCAAGATCATCTGGCTCTAAAAAATCTGGTTCGTCAAGGAAAATGCCCGGCACGTGCGTGTGCCCCGACATAGCGTATTTGGGAATTCGATCAAAAATTTGCTTCATTTTGACCGGAGAGTTAATGGCGTCATCTGGAAAAAGATATTCATTAATGGGTCTGCGGGGTGTACCGTGCACACAAAGAAAGTCACCCAACATTGTTCTTACACGCAATCTACCTAGGAATCCCCAGCGTTTTGCAGCAATTTCTTTATCTTCTTCCGCATCAAATTGCGAGCGAGTCCAGTACGCGGCGTCTTCGGCAGCCTTGTTAAAATTCGTCGGTTCGTAAAGCGCGCCGTAATCGTGGTTTCCAAGAAGCGACCATTTACATCGCTCCGATACGAGGTCAACACACTGTTTTGGATCAGGACCATACCCAAGAATGTCACCCAAAGAGATAATTTGGTCAACTGAACGCTGATCTATATCACCGAGCACTGTGGTGAGTGCTTCGAGGTTTCCATGGATGTCACTAATAATTGCAGTTCGCACTAAATCTTCCTGTCACTAAGGTCTAATTTGGACATGATACGCGTAGCGGGGCAACCTTGCCGTATCTTGGCTTGGTAGAATACCCGCTTCTTGTACTTCTAGATGGAACAGAAAGGACACTTTCGTGAGCGATCAACGACATTTTGATTTAATTGTGATTGGTGCCGGACCCGGTGGGTATGTGGGAGCGATCCGCGCTGCTCAACTTGGAATGAAGGTTGCGTGCGTCGACCGAGATAAACTTGGTGGCGTATGCTTGAATTGGGGGTGTATTCCTTCAAAAGCGCTATTGCATGGCGCCGAGATGTACAGTGAATTTGTTCACCACGGTGAATCATGGGGGATTACAGCAAAAGAAGTAACGCTCGATTGGGGAACTTATATTGGGCGATCACGAAGGATTACTGAGCAACTCAACAATGGTGTTGGGTATCTATTTAAAAAGAATGGCATTGAGCACGTGCAAGGGCATGCGCACATTGTTTCAGGTTCAACCAATGGCACGCCGTGCAAAGTTGAAATTCTTTCACCTTGTGGCGATTACTACAATGGCATAGGTAGTGAAGTTGTAGAAATAATCACCGCCGACAAAGTGATGGTTGCAACCGGTGCAAAACCACGTGAATTGCCATTTGCGCCATGTGATCAAGAAGTAATTGTGAACTCATCCAAAGCGATGACACTTGATGAAAAACCAGACTCCGTAGTTGTGATTGGTTCAGGTGCAATAGGCATGGAGTTCGCATACATCTACAACGCCTTTGGTGCAGAAGTAACAATCGTTGAAATGCTTGACCGCATTCTTCCACTTGAAGATGAAGAAGTGAGTAAACATGCGCAGCGTGCATTTAAAAAACAGGGGATGACAATTCATACATCTTCAGCAGTGCAATCAGTTGAACGGACTGATAACGGTGCAACCGTGACGTTTACAAAAAGTGATAAGGAAATTTCGGTACAAGCGCAAAAGGTATTGGTTGCAATTGGTGTTGGTCCACGAACAGACGGGCTGTTTGATGATTCTCTTGGTCTTGAATTAGAACGCGGGTATATTAAAACCGACGCTAAAACGACAACCGAACCAACGTATGCAACAAACATTCCGGGCGTGTTTGCAGTCGGTGACATCATTGGTCCTCCACTTCTCGCCCACGTAGCATCTGAAGAAGCTGTGACATGTGTTGAGCGAATTGCTGGGCACCACACGCTTGGTGTTGACTATAGTTCAATACCAGGTTGTACATACACGAACCCCCAAGTTGCATCGATTGGAAAAACAGAAGCACAGTTAAAAAACGAAGGTGTTGCATATACAAAGGGCGTGTATTCTTTGAAAGCGCATGGCAA
Organism: uncultured Isosphaeraceae bacterium; assembly: GCA_964474235.1. GTDB lineage: Bacteria > Planctomycetota > Phycisphaerae > Phycisphaerales > SM1A02. The sequence goes on along the minus strand of CAYYRP010000006.1, from coordinate 61,377 downwards.
AGCGATCGCCGTTGACGCGGCAGATGGTTTTGTGAAATTGCTTGCAAGTGAAAAGTATGGCGAAATTTTAGGTGCACACATCATTGGTAAAGATGCAAGCGAGTTGATTGCCGAAGTTAGTTTGGCAATTCGACTTGAAGCAACCGTTGAAGATATTCTTTCTACGATGCACGCACATCCGACTATGGCAGAATCGATTCACGAAGCTGCGATGGGTACGGAAGGAAGAATGATTCACAATTGAGTTCTTGTTTTAAAGAAACAACACTCGACAATGGTTTGCGCATTGTCGCAGAAACTTCAGCTAATGCGGCGAGCGCCGCAATTGGTTTTTTTGTAAAGACTGGTGCTCGCGACGAAGAAGCGTCTTTGATGGGCGTTAGTCATTTTTTAGAGCACATGATGTTTAAGGGAACCGATACTCGTACAGCAGAACAAGTCGATTTGGCGTTTGACGATCTCGGCGCGCAGCACAACGCATTTACATCAAGTGAAATGACTGCATTTTGGGGTGCATCGCTCCCAGAATCAATAGTTGAAGTCCACGATATCCTTGCAGATATTTTAAGGCCCGCACTTCGCCAAGAAGATTTTGATGCAGAAAAAAGCGTGATTCTTGAAGAAATTGCTATGTACGACGACCAACCGTTCTGGGTGTTGTATGAACAGGCGATGGAAAAATATTACGGAGACCACCCACTTGGTTTTCGAGTTCTTGGAACACCCAAAACAATCAATAACATGCAACGCGCTGCAATGCAAACATATTTTGATGATCGTTACAGTGCAGACAATACAATAGTGGTATTGGCTGGAAACGTGGATTTTGACGTGATGATCGATAAAATATCAATGCGGTGTGGAACATGGAAACGCACCGGTGCAACGCGTGACTCAGTTGCAGTATCGCGAAATCCTGGCAATTTTGACGTAGTAATACCTGATTTGCGCCAACATTATGTCATCATGGGAATGCCGAGCGTGGCTGCGCAGGATGATCTTAAGTATGCATCTGCTGCGCTCGCATCAATTCTTGGAGGAGGAGATGGTTCTCGGTTGTATTGGTCACTTGTTGATAAAGGACTAGCCGAAGAAGCGGGTGCAAATGTTGATCCAAGCGATGGATACGGTGAACAACTTGCGTATGCTGTGTGTTCACCTGAAAACGCAACACAAGTGACAGAAATTTTACAAGACGAACTTTCTAAGATCACAACATCGCTCACCGATTCAGATCTTGAACGTGTTGTTGCAAAGGCGGCAACCGCAGCAGCTGTTGGTTCCGAGCTTCCGGCAGGGCGTATGCAAAGACTTGGGAGTTTATTGACTACAACAGGTATATATAGTTCGCTTGAAGACGAATTGCAAAAGTTAGAAGCACTTACACTTACTGACTTAAAGGAAGCCGCAGAAGCGTTTCCATGGGAACCACTTCTTGTTGCGTCAACGAAACACGTACAATGACAATCCTTTCAGACACAGCAATTTGTTTGCGGTGCTGGGATTTTTCAGAAACCAGTCAAACAGTTAGCTTGCTCACTAGGGATCATGGAATCATTCGCGGCTTGGCAAAGGGTTCCAAACGTGACAAAAGTCCTTTTTCTGGTGGGTTCGATCCTGCTACACGGGGAAACATTGTTGCACGGATAAAACCCACTACTGGGTTGGCATTACTTACAGAGTGGCGTCTTGAACAAGTGTGGTGGCAAGTGCGAAACGATTTGCTTGTGAACAAGGCTGCGATTTATGCAATTGATCTTGTTGGCAGGTTAATTACCGACCATGATCCACACCAACAAGTTTTTGATGCGCTCTGTATGACATTAACTCGAGTAGATGATGGGCATGATGTTGATTGGCCACTTTTGCAATTCCAATGGACATTATTGGTAGAAACTGGTTACAAGCCCACGTTGGTGAATCACGACTGTGGTGGAGATGAGATTCTTGCGTTTAGCTCTACAGTTGGCGGAGTTGTTCAAGACACAGGCGGGGTTGATCGTGTTCGTGTTCGCCGAGAAACGATTGATCTTTTGCAAATGCTCAGTGACGACCAAAACATGCACCCAGTTGCGCCCAAGGCAATGGAACGAGCAAACCGCCTCTTGGCACATTACCTCCGCGACCTCATCGGCAAAGAAACGTCCGCTATGCGCTGGATGTGGGGTTCACAATAAACTGCAATTTGCACGAGAAACTCACCGGGGGTGAGTTAAATGAATTACATAAACAATCCGCGAGATAGGTATACTTCACAGTGTGACGAGAGTACTTGCGATATTGAACCAGAAGGGCGGCGTTGGAAAAACCACAACGACGGTGAACCTTGCTGCGGCATTGGCCGAAATGGGAAACCGTATTTTGGTCATCGACCTTGACCCACAAACGCACCTTGGTTTGCACTTTGGTGTCGAGGATGCAGTGACATCAGTCTACGACCTTCTCATTGATGATGAAGTTCCAATTACCGACGCTCGGATCAAGGCCCGCAAAAACATTGACCTTGTCACAAGTGAGGTTGACCTTGCCGCCGCCGAATCTGAACTCTCAGCAAAAACAGATCGCCATGATTTGCTCTCGAAAAAACTTACACCAATTCTTGGTGAATACGACTTTGTTATTATCGACTGTCCACCAAGCCTTGGGCTGTTGACAATCAACGCACTCGCTGCCACTGAAGAATTGATCGTGCCAATGCAAACACACTTTCTCGCTTTGCAAGGCGTGAGCCGATTGTTCGAAACAGTATCACTTCTTGTTGGTGGATTAAATCCAAAACTTCGCGTTACTGGCGTTGTTCTTTGTATGCACGAAAGAAACACAAAACTTGCTCGCGAAGTTGTCGATGACCTGCAAGAGTTTTTTGATGCATCGCGCGATCAAGAAGTGCCGTGGAAAAACTGTGTTATTCTTGACCCACCAATTCGCCGCAACGTAAAGCTTGCAGAAGCGCCAAGTTTTGGCCAAACAATTTTTGATTATGAACCGGATTGCGCCGGTGCGAAAGATTACAAAAAACTTGCCGAAAGTGTTGTGGCGTGTGAAGTGATCGACATCAAACCAGTTAAAGAGCCAGAACCACAACCACTTGGCAATGAATAAACGCACGCAGTTCCACTGGAAAATTGCGTTTTGTTTGTGGTTTGTAGTTGTAACCATTGCAACACATACACCCGCAATGCAGAAATCTGAAAACCCTACGTTTATTTCACCAGACAAACTGTTTCACTTTGTGTCGTTTGGTGTTCTTGCGATGACGTTTTGGTCGGCGGGGTGGGTGAAACAAAAAAAGATGGTTGTTTTGTTGCTCCTTCTTTGGGCAACCGTTGATGAAGCGACACAAGCATTGCTTCCACTTGATCGGCCTTTTAGCGTCGCCGATCTCATCGCAAGTATGCTTGGCATCGTTGCTGCTTCGAGTTGGATGGGGGCACTTTCTTTTTCTGAACTAAGTAGGATCCAGGAAAAAGTTGATGCGCTTTTATCTAGAACGATTGTGTGGTTTGTGTTGTGCCCACTTGCAATCGTTGGAACGATTGGGTCAAGCGCAGTGATTTGGTTGATTCTTTGGAAAACTTTCGAGATCAGTTGTGCCCCATTGGCACTGTCCGCCGGATTGTTGAGTACGACCGCGTTATTTTTATTGATTATTGGCTACTGGGCGAAATGCTTGGATCTGAAACCCATAAAAAAAATGTTTTCAAAAATGTTCGCGCTTGGAATCCTCGCCACCATCATTGGATTTGCAACATCGGGAATTGAAGTGGGTGCGTACACAATCGGGCTCACATTTTTTACAATTGGGAGTGCGCGTGTTTGGCGTACAACAATTACCGATAATTCCACTCAGAGGACGATGTAAAAGTGGTGGCACACAAAGACAATCTTGAAAAGAATACACGCACAGTTTGGTCGATCACCTTACTGAGTCGCATTGCTGGTCTTGGGCGCGATGCTGCGATCAGTCGTACATTTGGCGCGGGTGCAGTTTCGTCTGCTTTTTTCTTTGCGTTTTTGATTCCGAACTTGGCTCGTAGATTGTTTGGTGAAGGTGCGCTCTCTGGGGCGTTTCTTCCAGCGTATACAAAATTGCTGCAAGAAAATCCAGCAAAAGCGAAAGCGCTTGCCTCAATCACTATTGCAAAACTCATCGTATTTCTTGGTGCTGCTGTCATACTTGGCGAATTGTTGTTGTGGGCGCTTGTAACGTGGTCACCGCAATCAGAGGGCACGTTTGGATTGATGATGACCATGTTGCCGTACATGCCATTGGTTTGCGTTGTAGCAATCCTTGGCGGCATTTTGCAAACACATGGAAAGTTCGGCCCAACAGCTGCTGCGCCAATTATTCTTAATGCATGCATGATTGCAGCAACACTTTTGTTTGCAGATGTTTTTACTTCGGTTCAGAACCACATGATGACAGTTGGCGTTGCGGTTGTTATTGCGGGGTTGTTGCAAGTCGTGTGGTCCTTGTACGCACTTCGGGGTACGAGATGGTGGACGGGTGAAAGGGAGAGTGGTAAAGAAGATTTTCGCGACATGGTGCGAAACTTGATCCCAACGATCATTGGGCTCGGGACACTGCAACTCAACACTCTGCTCGATGGACTTATTGCGAGCTATCCCGTTGTCATTGGTTCAACAATATTTGGAGTTGCGTATCCCCTTGGTGAAAGCGCAAACGCTTCGCTTAATTTTGCATCGCGTTTATTTCAATTTCCACTTGGTGTGTTTGGTATTGCTGTCGGCACAGCTATTTTCCCGTTGCTTGCTTCGCAAGCATCCAAGCGAGATGCGTTCGGTGACACCGTTCGTCGTGGGTTACGTTTGGTTGTTTTTGTCGGTTTGCCGGCAAGCGCGGGATTGATGCTTGTACGTGATGTTCTTTCGGGCGTTGTGTTTCAAGGTGGTTTATTTACAAGTGGCGACACGAATGAAGTAGGATTTATTTTGCTTGGCTATGGAACTGTAATCTGGGCGTACTCAATGACACAGGTTCTCATTCGTGCGTTTTATGCAGTTGATGATATGAAGACACCAGTAAAAATTGCAGTGCGTATGGTTGCGTTGAATTTGTCGTTGAACGTGTTGTTAATATGGACACCTCTTGGCACGGCGGGGCTTGCGTGGTCCACTGCATTTTGCGCAGTCATACAAGTTGGGGCATTGATGCGCGCAATTCGAAAACATGTTGATGTTCCCGCAGATAGAGCTGTAACTACATCATGGATAAAGTCAGCGATTGCGACGGTCATTATGTCAATAGGTGTTGCATGTACGCTGGCACTTTTACCAGTTGAACCTACGTTCTCGTGGTGGGAATCTTGCTTCACGCTCGTGATCACCGTAGGAGTAGGCATTGTGGTTTTCGGAGCGGCTGCCTATCTACTACAGATGGAAGAATGGAAGTGGATTTTAGGTGGGCGGGGGTAGATTCGTAAAAATAAAACATTTATCGTTCAAAAGGTTCGAGAAGTGCGTATCCTAAACATATGCGAACAACTATTATTGACAAACGACATCGAACGGGTTTTACCCTCATTGAATTGATGGTGGTTGTGGGGATCCTTATTATTCTCGCGAGTATTCTGATTCCAACGGTTTCTTCTGCGTTCCGTGCTGCTCGGTCAAAGAAAGATTTGACACAGCAACGTGGGATTTATCAAGCGATGGTTTTGTATTCGACGGGAAATGATGGAAAATTTCCTCTCCCAAGCGAGATTGTTGATGAGAAAAATCCCGACGCAGCCATCAACACAACAAGTGCATTGATGTCATGGATGGTGATGCAACGATTCTTTGACTTTGCAAATACAGTAAGCCCTGTTGAAACCAATCCGAACATTCGAGTGATATTAGGTGGTGATGGAACCAACGGTACTGATAGTGATTTTCCATACAACTTTGATATATATGATGGATCAACGTATCACTGGGACCCAGACTTTAACGCTGATTTTTCGCAAGGTGTAGCGCACAGTTCATATGCTCATCAAGCACTAGTAGGGCAACGTCCACGCATGAAATGGCATTCTGGGTCGGGTGCAACTGATCTCATTATTTGTAGCCGAGGACCCGAACTCGTGGTTTCACCAACCGAATTGACAGTTGTGGATCAATACCAAGACGGGATTAGAAAAACACATACATTTGGCTTTCATGGCCCACACGAGCAGTGGGAGGGCGCTGCTGTCACGGGTGATGGATCAGCAAGGATGATCAAGTCTTATATCAATACAGACATGACATATTCACCACTCGATGGGTCATCTCTCAGACCAGATATTCTCTTTTCAGCAGAATTTGGTGATGTTGATCCAGACAATACTATGGCATCTGGTGACAACTGGATCATCGTGACATCCAATGACACAACGACGTTTACAAAGAACGAAACAGTCCCTGTTTGGGATTAACCCCGAAAAACAACCCCGCGGGTTGTTTTTATTCACGTAAGAATGACCGGCAATGAAACGTCCTATAACCTCGGGGCTTGTGGTTTGCGAACCACTGTTCTGTTTTCGCGTAAGAGCACGTAGAGAAAAGCCCTATAATACAGAAAAGTGCATTATTGGCACATATCCTTTGATTCTACTCAGTTTCCAAGGCGTGGTGTCCGATACTTAGCAACATCTATGAGTAAACAAACAGGACAAAAAATGCGTGGAGCAGGCTCTCGAGGCGCTGCTCAATCGAAGGCTATGGAGGCAGCTCCACCGACCCGCCGAACGGTATGGTCACCAATTGAACTTTTGATCCGTATTATCTGGTCAACCTTTGCTCGAATTATTTGGGTGCTTTTCCCACCACTTCGTTCGTTCCTGCTGAGATTGTTTGGTGCCAAAATTGGCTCAAAATGCAAATTTGCTCGGACTGTTGACATCATCATCCCCTGGAATCTCAAGATTGGCAACAACTGCAGGTTTGCAGAAGACGTCATTCTTTATTCGCTTGGACCAATTACGATCGGTGACGATGTTCGAATAGATACACGGGCGCATCTTTGTGCTGGCACGCACGACATGAAAGACACAACGTTTCCACTGCTCCGACCACCGATTGTTGTTGGAAGTGGCACGTTCATTGGTATTGATTCTTACATTGCCCCGAATGTACAAGTTGGTTCAAACTGCACAATATGGCCACGCACAAGCGTGTTTAAAAATGTTGACGACAACGCAGAATTGTCGGGCAATCCCGCTAGAGCAGTCGCATGAACGCACTTCGCCGAGTTATTTGGAAAACCATTGGACAGAATCTAGTTCGTTGTTCTTTGCATAACTCGTATCGTTATCGTGTGGTTTTGCTCCGATGTTTTGGAATGCAATGTGGTCGCGCAGTACGAGTTCGTCGATCTGTACGTATTGATAAACCATGGAATGTTACAGCTGATGATCTCAGCTTGTTTGGAGACAACGTTCGTATTAATGCTGATCAACCGATTCGCGTTGGTAAACGGTGTGTCGTCAGTCAACACGCAATGTTGATTACAACAGCGGGTGACCCAAAAACAAAAGGCAAGTCGGATCGAACCGGTCCGATTAACATCGAGGATGATTGTTGGATCGCAACGGACATTGTTGTGATGCCAGATTCACATGTTGAACAAGGCGTTGTTGTGGGTGCGAGGGGAATGGTTGACGGGCATCTTCCAAAATGGTCAATTTGTACAGGCGAACCAGCTGTTTCCCGAGGCGAACGAATTCTTTGGGGACAAACAAAAGATTCTAATATTGAAATTGTTATCCCAGTTAAGAATGAAGAAATTAATTTACCATACACACTGAAAAGTGTTTACAAGTGGGCTGACAAGATCTGGGTCGTAGATTCAGAGTCAACTGATAAGACAAGAGAGATCGCAAAAGAATTTGGTGCCGAAGTGGTCGTACAACCCTGGCTAGGATATGCCAAACAGAAAAACTGGGCACTCGAAAATTTGCCAATTGAATCTGATTGGGTTTTTATTCTTGATGCAGATGAAGTGATTCTTCCAGACCTTCGCGATGAGATGTTGAAAATTGCAGCAGAATCAGCAGAACACCATCCAATCTCTGCATACAACATCAACCGATATTTTATTTTCCTTGGCAAGCGTATTCGTCATTGCGGGTATTACCCTAGCTGGAACGTGCGTTTCTTCAAACGCGGCGCTGCGCGATATGAAGAACGCGATGTGCATGAGCACATGGTTGTTGATGGACCCCAAGGATATTTGTGCGGGAATATGGAACATTTTGACCGCCGCGGCTTAGACACGTACATCGAAAAACATAATCACTATTGCATGCTTGAAGCAAAGGAAATTTTGCGAGAAAGTAGGTCAGATGACGACCCAGTTGGTATGACACTCTTTGGGTCAACCATTCAGCGGAGACGTTGGATCAAACGTCATATTTATCCACGACTTCCTGCAAGGTGGCTGTTCAGATTTTTGTGGATGTACGTTCTTCAATTTGGTTTCCTTGACGGACGAACAGGGTTTAGATTTTGCATGTTTATATCATCACGAGAGTTACTCATTTCATTAAAGACCGTCGAGTTGCTCCAAGAAGAAGCACAAGAAGCAAAAAAAAATGCTGCCTGAGGATAGACATTTCAGCCCATATTCCACGAAGGAAAAAATAGCACGCCTTCTGTGGGCATGCACACAAGCAACATTATTTCGATATTCATTTCACACATGCAATCGTTGGCGAATAGTTTTGTTAAACCTGTTTGGCGCAGATGTTGATAACGCGTGCATTATTCGAAGAACTGTACGTGTTGAGTGCCCTTGGAATTTAACCATGGGTCGCAACAGTTGCTTAGGTGATGGCGTGATTGCATATTGTCTTGGAACAATTACAATCGGCAATCGTGTTTCAGTTTCACAACACGCACATCTTTGCGCAGGAACACATGATTACACAAAGTCAAATTTACCACTACTGCGACCACCAATTGTAATTCATGATGATGTGTGGATCGCCGCCGATGCATTTGTAGGACCAAACGTTATTGTTGGTGAAGGAGCAATTTTAGGTGCCCGTGCGGTTGCGACTAAAATGCTAGATGCGTGGACAATTTACGCAGGTAACCCAGCAGCATCAGTAAAGAGCCGCGAGATGCCATCTGCAAATGTAACAACTGGTTCGTAACCAAACATAGCGGTTGCCTTAGAAATATCAGCTCTTGAGTGTGGGACATCACCATCACGCATTGGGTGGAAGTCGATCTTTGGTTGTACGCCTAATGCTTGTGCCATCAAGTCAAGCATTTCCAACAAACTAAAGGAAGAACCGGTACCAATGTTACATACTTCTCCATCAAGGGACGCTTCATTTGACGCCGCTAGTAGGTTTGCATGGATAGCGTTATCAATAAATGTGAAGTCTCTCGTTTGTGAACCATCACCATAGATTTGTGGATTCTGTTTTTGCAATAATGCTTGCATGAATGCCGCAACAACGGCTGCATATTGTGAATGTGGATCTTGTTTTAGCCCAAAAATGTTGAAGTACCGCAAAGAAACCGCGTCAGTATTCGTTGTGGCAGCGTACTTGCGAATTGCATGTTCTCCAGCAAGTTTGCTCTCAGCGTAAGGTGATGCGGGGTCAGGCGTCATTGTTTCGTTGCTTGGTAGCGCAGCACGTGGGCCGTACACAGAAGACGAAGCTGCAAACATGACTCTGCGAACTTCGAATTTTGCAGCACGTGCAAGCACGAGTTCAGTGCCTTGGGAATTGATTTCAAAACAACGTTCTGGATCATCAATACTTGCTGGAACAGAAACCATCGCCGCATGATGGAAAACACAATCGCAGCCTGAAATCGATTTGTTTAACAATTTTTCATTAAGAATAGACCCCTCGAATACCTCAGCTTCAAGTTTATTGACATTAGATATATGCCCCGTGCTGAAGTCGTCAAGAATACGTACCTTTGCTCCAAGCGAAATGAGTCTACTCGCAAGCGATGAACCAATAAAACCTGCGCCACCAGTAATAAGCACGGTGCGATCTTGAAAAAAGTTGTTGTATGTTTGAGTTTCCATACAATTCACTATCCTACCATTTATACTGCCCAGACTATGCAACTGAAACTTCATAACACGTTGACGAAGCAAACAGAATATTTTACACCGCTTGATCCTGATGGAAAAAGTGTGACATTTTATTCATGCGGTCCAACCGTGTATGACTTTGCTCACATTGGAAATTTCCGTGCTTTTCTCAACGCAGATGTGTTGCGGAGGACTCTTGAGTTACTTGGATACAAAGTCAATCAAGTGATGAACATCACTGACGTCGGTCACATGACCGAAGGCTCGGTTGCCGATGGCGGCGGTGAAGACAAAATGGAGGTTGCAGTAACAAGACTTGCAGAGGCAAAAAAATCTGGCAAGTTGCCGAAAGATTCGCAAGTTGATCCAAGCGATCCAATGGCAGTTGCAGGGTTTTACGCAGATGCTTTTATAGAAGACAGCACATCGCTCGGCATGCGAATAGTCGATGATGCAAAAAAAGATCCATTGTTGATGCCACGACCGACGCAGTACATCAAAGAAATGATTGCAATGGTCGAGACGTTAATCGAAAACGAACACGCATACGTCGCATCTGATGGAGTCGTGTATTTTTCCGTTCAATCGTTTGATGAATATGGTGAACTTTCTGGTAACACTGTTGAAACACTTCGAAGTGGCGAAGGCGGCAGGGTTGATATGGAAACCCAAGCGGTTAAGCGAAGCCCAGCAGATTTTATGTTATGGAAACCAGACGCAACGCATTTGATGCGGTGGCCGAGTCCTTGGGGAGAAGGGTATCCTGGTTGGCACCTTGAGTGTTCCGTGATGGCGAACTCGTTATTAGGAAATGAAATTGATTTACACAGTGGTGGTGAAGATAATATTTTTCCACATCACGAATGTGAAATAGCACAATCGCGTTGCGCAACTGGTTGCGACGTGTTTTCCCGATATTGGTTTCACACACGATTTTTGCTGGTCGACGGCACAAAGATGAGTAAAAGCAAGGGTAATTTTTATACACTTCGCGATTTACTTGACAAAGGTGCAACACCTGCAGCGGTTCGGCTTGAACTCATCAAAACACACTACAGGTCAAACGCAAACTTCACGATGCAAGGATTAAAAGATTCCCAACGACAAATTGACAGGTGGCGACGATTAAAAGATTGGCTTACAGAACACAAAGATGTTGCAGCAATTCCAAACGGTCCTCTTGTAATTGCAAAAGAACAATTTATAACAGCGCTGTGCGACGACCTTAATGTTGCAGGCGCAATTGGTGCGTTGAATGAAGCCGTGAATGCGTATGCAATTGATGCTGTTCCCGAAGGAAACGGAAGTTCTACTCTACAAGAAGAACTTGTAGCACTTCTCGATATGGATCAAGTACTAAGCGTGTTAGACCTTGAAACAGAAGGCGGTTCTGGTGATCTTGATGTGTCAAAAGTTGACGCTCTTATTGAAGCACGGTTGACTGCTCGAGACGAGAAAGAATGGGGCCGTGCAGACGAAATCAGAGACAAGTTGCTTAAGATGGGCGTTGCAATTAAAGATGGTCCCCAAGGCACTACCTGGTCTAAAATTGTGCAATGAGAAATGACCTTCCAATTGTTGGTGTAACAGGTGGCATCGGTTCGGGCAAAAGTCTTGTTGCGAAATATTTGCAAGACAACGGATGTGTTGTCGCAGATGCAGACGCACATACAAAAATAGTCTTGGAGCGAGACAAAGTACAAGAACAATTGATTGCTTGGTGGGGCGACAAAGTTGTGGACAGTAGCGGGTGCACTAACCGGGGGTACGTTGCGTCTATTGTTTTTTCGGATGCAGAAGCACGCACGCAACTTGAATCGCTCATCCATCCACTCGTCAGCGAATTACAGGAAAAAACGTTTGATTCCGCGCCAAAAGAGACAATTGCACTTGTTATCGACGCCCCGTTATTGATGGAATCAGGATTAGATTGGCAGTGTGATCACATTATTTTCGTTGATTGTCCATTTGAAACACGTCTAAAACGGGTTGTTGATAATCGTGGATGGAATGAAGAACAACTTAGAAACCGAGAAGCCGCGCAAATAGGGCTTGACACGAAGCGTTCTTCCGCAGACCATATCATTATCAATGACGGGGACATTGCTCATGTAAAACAGCAAATGAGATCGGTCCTTTCATTGATCCGAAAGTCAATCGGAAGTAGTGACGAATAAACGGTATTCGTTAAGACAAACTAAACCCCACTTACTATTGAATATGTGTTTTTGAAAAATACACACCCAGTTATCGAAACATAAAAGCGAGTTAGAATTATATGGCTAAGAAACGTAGACGACGAAAAAAATCAAGCAGCAGCAACGGTGGCATAAGCTCAATGACACTGAGCCCAGGAGAGGTTCCCACAGATGAGGAACTCGAAGCCGAAGTAGCATCATTGGACGAGAAGCTTACGAAAGCTGCGCAGAAAAAATACGACGAAGCAAAGAAGGAAGGGTTCGACCTTCGTGCATTGCAACACATGAAAAGTAAAGAGCTTGGTGTTGTAGCGAAAAAAGAAAAAGTTGAAAATTGGGCAGAGATGCCTCGTCAAAAACTAGTCTTCGAAATACTCAAGGCGCAGGCCAATCGCCAAGGTTTGATGATTGGTGAAGGCACACTTGAAATCATGAATGATGGCTATGGATTTCTCAGAAGTCCAGAGTATTCCTACGTTGCATCAGCAGACGACGTCTACGTAAGCCCATCTCAAATCCGCCGTTTTGGCTTGCGTAAAGGGCAAATTATCCGCGGACTTATTCGCCCACCAAAAGAAACTGAAACGTACTTTGCACTTTTGCGAGTTGAAGCGATTAATGGTCGGGACCCAAAAGATGTGCACGATCTTTCTACGTTTGAAAACCTGACACCCCTTCACCCAGAAGAACGCATTCATCTTGAAACCGAAAGCGAAATTATTGAAACACGTGTTATCGATTTGGTTGCACCAATGGGGTTTGGCCAGCGAGCACTCATTGTAGCTCCGCCCCGAACAGGTAAAACAGTGTTGCTCCAAAAACTAACATCAGCAATTGCAAAAAATCATCCGGAAGTACACGTCATTGTTTTGCTTGTTGATGAACGTCCTGAAGAAGTGACCGATTTCAAACGGTCAACACCAGATTCAGTTGAAGTTGTCGCAAGTACGTTTGACGAAGAAGCAACAAGGCATATTCAAGTTGCTGAGATGGTGATGGAAAAAGCACGTCGCATGGTTGAGTTTGGCGAGAACGTTGTCATTCTTATGGACTCTATTACTAGACTTGCTCGTGGATATAACAACGGCATGCCATCAACTGGAAAAATTGGTACTGGTGGAGTTGATTCCAAAGCATTGATCCGTCCAAAGAAATTCTTTGGATCAGCGAGAAATATTGAAGATGGTGGATCGCTCACAATCATTGGCACTGCACTTGTTGATACTGGTTCAAAAGCAGATGAAGTTATTTTTGAAGAATTTAAAGGTACAGGTAATTCAGAGTTACACCTTACACGCAAGTTGGTTGAGAAACGAATTTGGCCAGCAATTGACATTGCTGCATCAGGTACTCGACGCGAAGAACTGTTACTTGACCCCAAGGAACACGAACTTGTTGGACGATTGCGTAAGGTTGTCAGTGATATGAGCCCAGTTGAAGCAATGGAGATGTTGCGGACAAGAATGGTGAAAACCAACTCAAACGCTGAATTCCTCATGACAATGAACTTGGGATAAGAAGTAGACATACACCGACTCGCTGCGTACAGTTCTTGGAGAACACATGCAAAAACACAGAAAAACACACGGTTTCACAATTGTTGAATTGATGGTGGTGATCTCTGTCATCGCGATTTTGTCAGCGCTTTTGATTACAGCAGTGACGAGATCGCTTAGTGCTGCAAAAACAGCAGAAGCACAAAACCGCTTGCGTGAAATTCACACATTGATGCAAGGATGGAGTGGCGATAACAACGGGCGTGTATTACCGAGTCAATTTAATTATGCCGATGAAGCAGCGGCCGGTTCATCGATCCGCGTTCGAGGCGATGAACATTTAGATGACGACCGATACATTGGAACATGGACGGATATTCTTTGGACTGAAAATGAAATGCATAAAACGTATGGTTTGCATGAAACAGAACCCGATGATCGTGATCATTTGAGGTGGGAAACAGACGCGCCCGGTGCGGATATTTACAGTGTAAGAAAGTCATTTGATAATCCGTTTAGATCGACAATGCCAAACTCTCGTAATTCTACTGGGCGCAATGCAATCCCCCGACCATTTGGCGATGGGGCGAGAGAAATAGAAATGCAAGGGTATTTTGCAGCAAACGATTTTTTTGATGCTAGAAGTGATGCCGATGGTCACCCCGATGCGGATGATGGGCAAGCCGCAGAACCATCAAAGGTAGATCGGTTTTATTCATACGGCATGCTAGATGCTCCGGCAAAATCTTTGTATCTCGTTGATTCGATTGCTGGGGAAACGATTGCGCACAAAACAATTGCTGGTGCAAACGACGAATCCGCTTGGCTTTATGATTTTGGCAAAAGTACAATTTCATTGGATAATTCGACTTCTATGGGGAATGATCCAACTGGAGAGATCGATTATCGATATGGTTCTGAAGATGGTTCGTGCCTCATGTTGCTCCTTGATGGGCACATTGGTCAAGAAACCCCATGGGTTCGCCTTGGACTCGATAATCCACAATCCAACGGCGTTCCAGACAAAACCACGCTGCAGGGACGTGGGATACGCGTTGGAAACTTAACCAAAAAGGTCAGATAGCGTTTTATTGAACTTTATGCCGCAAAAAAGTCAAAAAACGCAAAATCAGAGGATAGAAAAACAGTCATACCCCTTGCCTTTATTCGTGATTTCGCTACACTCTCCCTTCCGCCCGTCGCCGGGCGGTTTTATAATAAGGGGCTCTATATCGGGGCCCATGGATGGGATAATGAAGGGTTCGGGCATTGGTCAGGATGACACGCATAAAGCCCATGTTAGGAATGCCACCGTAGCTCAGTGGTAGAGCGCACCCTTGGTAAGGGTGAGGTCACGGGTTCAACTCCCGTCGGCGGCTTGAAACAACCTTGTTACAGATGGTCTGTAACAATTTGAATAGAAATGTCGGAACGGCTCGCGTGAGTCAACTCGACGAAGGAACGAAAAGCTATCAGGACTACGTGCATCGCACAGTCCTACGGAACAGGAGATTTCACGATGGCCAAGGAGACATTTGTTCGTAATAAGCCCCACGTGAATGTAGGCACGATTGGGCACATTGACCACGGTAAGACAACTTTGACTGCTGCGATTACTAATCGTCAATCAGCGAAGGGTCTTGGCGAAGCGCGAGCGTTCGATCAAATCGATAACGCTCCCGAAGAAAAAGCACGTGGTATTACCATCGCTACAAGTCACCAAGAGTACGAAAGCGATATTCGTCACTATGCACACGTTGACTGCCCAGGCCACGCTGACTATGTGAAGAACATGATTACTGGTGCTGCCCAAATGGACGGCGCAATTCTTGTTGTTGCAGCAACTGACGGTCCAATGCCACAAACTCGTGAGCACATCCTTCTCGCACGCCAAGTTGGTGTACCGAAGATTGTTGTGTTTATGAACAAGTGTGACATGGTAGACGATGAAGAACTACTAGAACTCGTTGAAATGGAAATTCGTGAATTGCTCAGCATGTACGATTTCCCTGGTGACGATATTCCAATTATTCGTGGATCAGCGCTCAAGTCACTTGAAGCTGAAGGCAAGGATGATGAAATTTGCAAGCCAATAGATGAACTTGTCGAAGCATGTGACTCATACATTCCAGAACCAGTTCGTGAAACAGACAAGGATTTCTTGATGCCAGTGGAAGACGTCTTCTCCATCAAGGGTCGTGGTACTGTTGTAACTGGTCGTATCGACCGTGGTATTGTAAAAGTTGGTGATGAAGTTGAAATCGTTGGTCTTTCTGAAGAAAGCCGAAAAACAACAGTCACTGGCGTTGAAATGTTCCAAAAAATTCTTGACGATGCGCAAGCTGGTGACAATGTAGGTTGCCTTCTTCGCGGTGTTGACAAGGAAGACATTGAACGCGGTCAAGTACTTGCGAAACCAGGTTCAATTAAACCACACACAAAGTTCGAAGGCGAAGTATATGTGCTTACGAAGGAAGAGGGCGGTCGTCATACACCATTCTTCACCGGTTATAAGCCACAGTTCTACTTCCGAACGACTGACGTAACTGGTAAGTTGGAACTCATGGGTGGCGCTGAAATGTGCATGCCTGGTGACAACGTAACCATGTCAATCGATCTTGAGGAGAAGCCAATTGCTATGGAATTGGGTCTTCGATTCGCGATTCGCGAAGGTGGCCGCACGGTTGGTTCCGGCGTTGTTACCAAGATCATTGAGTAATGTTTTTAATGTGAATCGGATTTGGGGTCGGCATTACGCTACCCCGATCCCTTTCATGAAAGAGGTTTATCATGGCCAAGAAGGCAACAGATCGAGAATACGTTTGGCTCCAATGTACGGAAAGTGGCGACCTTAACTATCGCACAAGTATCCGTGTGAAAGGTGGCATTGACGAAAAAGTCAAAGAGGGCTTTAAAAAATATTGCCCACGCCTACGTAAGCACACGCTTCATAAGATCAAGCGAAAATAAACCGCTCCGATTGGCGCAAGACGCCGGTAGCTCAATTGGCAGAGCAGCGGATTCCAAATCCGCAGGTTGAGTGTTCGAGTCACTCCCGGCGTGTTTTAGAAGACAACCACGAAATCGAACTCGGTTTCGGTAACAAAAGAGGATGCACATGGCTGCAGGAATCTACAAACAAGGTCAAGGTTACTGGGTACGGTTGATGTCTGCTATCGGCTTCGGGCTCCTATCATTGATGGGCGTGGCGTGGTTGTGGGACCAAGTCAACGGTATTCAAATTGGCGATATTGAACCAGTCTTTGTTTCAGCGGCAGTGACAGTTGTAGTCATGCTCGCGTGCGGTTTAATTGGGTTTTACCTCATCGGACGTAAACCAAGGACGGTTGATTTTATGATCGCGACCGAAGGCGAAATGAAAAAAGTGAACTGGTCAACAAGGCGAGAAATTTTGGGTTCAACAATTTTGGTTATTTTGCTAACAGTGTTTATCGCATTGTTTTGTCAAATTGCTGACCTTGGTTTCTCGTCATTATTCCAAGCCGTTGATGTTTTGCAATCTTCCTAACAAGGGATATCGAAGAAAGACGCAATGAAAATTATGACTGATACAGAAAAAAACATTGAAACACCAGAAACTCCTGCTCTTGAAGCTATGACGACTCCTGAAATTTCTGAAGAAGCTACTCCAGAGGTTGAGAGTGTTGAGAGTAACGTTGAGGGTGAAGAGCCACAGATTAGGGCTGGTATGAATTGGTTTGTGCTACGCGTGGCATCGAACAAGGAAGATTATGTGAAAGCCGCTCTTGACCGAAAGGTTGAGATTGAAGCCATGCAACATCTTGTTGGGCGCATTATGGTTCCAACTGAAAAAACAAAAACGCTTTCAAAAACGGGTAAAGCAAAAATTACTGAAA
Organism: uncultured Isosphaeraceae bacterium; assembly: GCA_964474235.1. Classification (GTDB taxonomy): domain Bacteria; phylum Planctomycetota; class Phycisphaerae; order Phycisphaerales; family SM1A02. Next base: position 43,760 of record CAYYRP010000006.1, on the reverse strand, counting down.
CAAAACTCTATCCCGGTTATATCTTTGTTGAGATGAAACTAGAAGAGCAACGTATTTCGCAAGACATCTTCTTCCTCATTAAAGAAACAACAGGTGTGGGTGATTTTGTTGGCACTGCTGGCAAGCCAACTCCAATGTCTCCAGATGAAGTCGACAAGATGCTCTTCGACTCACAAGCACCCGACGAAGTTACGGAAGTGCGGCTCGAATTTGCTGTTGGCGATTACGTCAACATCAAAGAAGGTCCGTTCATGGGCTATGAAGGTACTGTCGATGAAATCTACCCTGAGAAGGGTGTTGTACGGGTACTCGCAACCGTGTTTGGACGCCAAACACAAATCGAGATCGAATACTGGATGATCGAAAAAGCGGAATAATTAACCCATTGGGTTATTATCCACAAGTTGCGGTGGTCACGGGACCACTGAAGCAATCAATTCTCCATGCCCGCATATAATGGTATCGTGCTCGTATGACGCAAACTGCATCACAAGTAAAAGCCGCAGCTGATTCTTTTAGAGCAGACTATCAACGGGTCCGCGAAGAAATTGCCAAAGCAGTTGTTGGGCACGATGAAATTGTTGATGGCGTGTTGACGTGTTTGTTTGCAGGAGGGCACGCACTTCTTGAGGGTGTCCCGGGTCTAGGAAAAACATTGTTGATTCGTACGCTGAGCGAAGCGTTGGATCTCTGTTTTTCTCGGATTCAATTTACACCAGATTTAATGCCCGCCGATATCACAGGAACAACTGTTGTTGTTGAATCAGATGAGGGACGCACATTTGAATTTCGCAAGGGTCCTCTCTTTGCACAAATGGTGCTTGCGGATGAAATTAACCGTGCAACACCTAAAACACAATCTGCGCTACTTGAAGCGATGCAAGAAAAGTCAGTCACGGTTGGCGGGGAAACTCATCAATTGCAACAACCGTTTTTCGTGATGGCAACCCAAAATCCAATTGAACAAGAGGGTACGTATCCTCTTCCAGAAGCGCAACTCGATCGTTTTTTCTTTAAATTACGTGTCGGTTATTCAGACCGCGATCAACTGATGGAAATTATTGACCGAACTACAACTGGTTTCCAACCAAAAATTGAAAAAATACTGAATACGAAAAAAATTGTGCAGTATCAATCAATGATTAGAGAAGTCGAGTTGAAACAGGAAGAGCAAGATTACGCAGTTCGTTGTGTCCTTGCAACGCACCCAGAGGCAGAAGTTGCAACACCTCAAGTAAAATTGTTTTTACGTTTTGGTGCATCACCAAGAGCAGCACAAACATTAGCGTTGGCCGGAAAAGTTAGAGCGCTGCTTGCCGGTCGATCAACCGTTGCGGTAGAAGATATTCAAAGTGCAATTCTGCCTGCCTTGCGGCATCGTTGCATTCTTAATTTTGAGGCTGAGGCCGAAGGTGTGACTACGGATGACATATTGACAAATCTCGTGGACACACTCCCAACGACAACTTCTTGAACGGATTTATGATGATAAAAAAAATCCTCACTTTTCTTGTATTGATTATTGGTGCTGCTCAAGCAGACTCCGTTGATTCAATTTTAGATTTCCACCTCACGAAACAGTTTGATAGTTCCATTGATAATGGCGGTAAGGTTGAAGCTACAAGATATGGCGCAGAACTCCGACTTCAATACCAAGCGACCGATGATGATGATCTGCAATTACGTTTTCAATATCAACGCGATGATTGGAACTTTTCAGGGACGACAGGTTTGGGAAATGATGATCCGTGGGACCTTGTGACAACGATGGACCTTGCGCTGCAGTGGACGCATCAACTCGAAGAAAAGACGCAAATTTTTGGTGGACCAATTGTGAAATGGAGCGGGGATTCCGGAGCAGAACAGTCAGAGTCCGATGTCTTTGGTGGAATGATTGGTTTTACGCACGTTTACTCAGACACACTTGTCGTTGGTGGTGGGGTCGGCATCATCGAGGCGCTTGAAGATGATGATCGTTTTTTCCCAATTATTGTTCTTGATTGGACACTTTCAGATGAGGTCAAACTTACAAGCGATATCACCACGCGGTATGGAAGCCGAATAGGAGTCGAACTCGTGTGGAAGCCGCGTGACGACTGGTCTCTTGGAGCTGGGATATCTCATGACTACAGCAGATTTCGTTTAGATGATTCTGGTTATGCACCCGATGGTGTTGGCGAGGCAACTTCACTACCAATTCACATCAGAGCAACGTATCACCCATCACCAAATGTTTCCATAACACTGTTGGGTGGGGTTGTGTTTGGCGGTGAACTATCCCTGTATGACTCGGCAGGCGTAACTTTACAGACGGAAAATTATGATTCTGCTGGTGCCATCGGCATTCTTGCACGTATCACATTCTAGATATTGCCACTCCCATCATGCTCTGGAACTACTCGTGCGTTTTTTTTGCCACAGAGGCGCAGAGACACAGAGGTAAGAAAAGAGATTTTTAAGTAAAAGTTTTACACAAACTCGGCTTATTGTTATTACGCAATCTTAAAACCAAATTGTATTCTCTGTGCCTCCGTGTCTTCGTGGCGTGTCTTAAAAAAGATTGCAACTTGTGCTCTAATTTTGAGGTACTGGATCGGGCGTGATTGGGATATTGTCGATCGTATTCCAGCACGTGGTATCAATGACAAACGGTGCAGGGTTAATGTCCCATGGCACACACGGGAGTGGGGTAGTTTCTACGTTCTTGTTTTCGCCATGTGTGCGGACAACAGAAAATGATAGTTTTCCGTCTTGAATCATAGAATTCGGAATAACGATTCTAGTATTCCACCCATCATCGGTTGTTTTTGTGAAAACAGGAAAGTCAGATCGAAAACTTTGAGTGGGTAAAATGACAATGGGTTTTCCGAGAATTTGGAAAACTAATGTAATCGCCTCTTTTCCAATTTCTGAATTCATTCCATTGCCGCGGCATGTAATCAATATTTCCCAATTTCCCATGACATATCGCACCTCAACATCGGTCTGTTGATCTCTTGCAACACGCCTTGCATATCCGTGTCGAAGAGAAGAGAGTGTCCAGGTTGGCACAAGCGTTGGTAATTTTACACGAGGAGGTTTCGCTAGCACGACTCCTTTTTCTACCGGTATTTCTGTGACGCCACTTGGCCTGTGGAGTAACAAGCGTTGCACAGGAGGCGTGACGACGGGTCCAAAAACCGAAAGATCTAGGACTTCAGGTCTTACAACGTTCATCAACAATGTTTCATGTGCGGGTATTTTAAAAGCGAGAGGCACTTCGTTTTCACCATGCCATCGAAGTTGGCAAAGGCTCGGCTCTGGTGTGCTGTTTGTTACCTTTAGTGTTACCGATGAACCGAACAGAGACGTAAACCAAAACAAGGACCTTGATTGTGCTTCACACCAACGAAGTGCCCTGTTTGCAAGTTGCTTGCTTGTTAAGTGTTCATCAAGCAAAATGCCAAGCAACTCTTCAAGTGCGGTTTGGCTTTCAACCCAGCACGCAAAAGTATGGTCTTCATCCATGGACGTGTCTGTGAGAAGATCTAAGCACGCAGCGCCGACACCTCGGCTCGCAACTGACAAGTTGTGCAATGCAGTGCGCCATACTTGCTCACCATGTTGCGCAGCAAGATTCTCAACAAGGCTTGCATTTGGAATTTTTGGGGGAGTAGCATTGTTACTTGATGCGAGCAACACCCATCGCCAATAATGCAACGCGTTTGTTGGCGGCAAATCATTTGCTTCCAAGATAGGTAGTGCCTTTGTTTTTTCTGTTTTAGAAAAATCAAAACTAGGGAATTCCACCGGAAGATCTATCCACTTAGGAACAACACTTCCTCCACCAAAATAAATTGATCCAGATCCATCGTTTGGAAGTTCTAATAAAAGTACAGGTCCGCTGATTGTATCTCTTGGATGTATAGATGCAGTAGAATCTGTATGAACAATTGGTCGAATGAATACTCTTTCGTCTGTCCAACTCGTTGAATATTCTTTAGTTTCAATCCACCCAACCACGCCATCGCCAGTAGTTCCATCCTCAAACATAATAGGTATTGATGAAGGCCATTCATCGCCAAGTTCAGTGCTCAGTAAACGAACCATAAGAACCCCGCCCTTTGGTGCAATTGGAAACGTGTTTTGTGCAACGATTGTATCGAGGGGAATTGCGAAAGAAAAAGTTGAAGCGTACAACCACACCGTCGCAATGAAACATTTGCAAAAAGAATTCATGATGTCGATTGTGCGGTAGCTTGACACTTTTTAATGATGGAGACAGTTTCTGCAACGGCTAAATCAAGATCATCGTTGACAATAAAAAAGTCATAGGCACCACTTTTTCTTGCCAAGTTGATTTCTTGTTTGGCTTCAGAAAACCTGCGTTCAATTGAGTCGGCATCATCGCGACCCCGAGCAGTTAACCGGCGGTGCAATTCCTCTTCACCTGGGGGAAGAATAAAAAACCGCAAGGATTCTGGCATATTCTGATGTACTTGTATCCCACCCTGCACATCAATATCAAGAAGCATCAACTTGCCCTCAGCAAGCATCTTGTTGACTGGTTTTTTTAACGTGCCATATCGATGACAGTGAAATACTTCTGCATGTTCAAGAAATGCGCCTGCTTGCACCATCTCCTCAAATCGATCTGGTGTAATAAAATAATAGTCAACACCATCGGTTTCGCGGTCACTTTTTGGACGAGTTGTTGCCGAAACACTAAAAATAGCATCTAATTTTTCCCTGACCCTATGTACGATCGTTGTCTTTCCAACTCCCGATGGGCCTGAAATGACGATCAAAGCACCTTGTGTACGTGTGGTAGGCATTTGGAGAGTGTATCGCAGTTTGCCAACATATACGACCCGCAAATCAATGTGCATTGAACACGCCTGCTCTGGTACAATGGCGGAATGTCCCTGCCAAGAGTAGCCATTGTTGGAAGACCAAATGTTGGCAAATCCAGCCTCATGAACCGTCTTGCTCGCAAGCGTATTTCTATCGTTGACCCCACACCGGGGGTCACCCGTGATCGCGTGAGTGTCGTGCTTGAAATTGAACCACCGAAGAAGACTCTAAAGGGCACTCCAGCTCGATTTGCAGAAATTCACGACACTGGTGGATGGGGCGTGTATGTTGTCGAGGGACAGCACATTGACGATGCGGGATGTGACCTTCGTGACTTAACAGAAGATATTGAATCCCAAATTCGCGAAGCGATGGATCGCTCTGAACTCATTCTTTTTGTGATTGATGCGCAATCAGGCATCACTCCGTTGGATGAAACTGTCGCAAAATTGTTGCGGCGATCTGGGGCAGCGGATAAAACAATTGTTGTTGCAAACAAGGTAGATTCACGAAGTTGGGAATCACATGGCCATGAAGCAGCCTCGCTTGGTTTAGGCGAAGTGCTTTGTGTTTCATCTACAAGTGGATTTGGAATTATTTCACTTTCTAATGTTCTTTGGAGACAACTCGGTGAAGTAAGTGAAGTCGAACAACAACAAGATGAAATGCGTCTTTCAATTGTTGGAAAACGAAACGCAGGGAAATCTTCGTTTATTAATGCTCTCGCTGGTGAAAACCGAGTGATTGTTTCTGAAATTGCTGGAACAACTCGCGATGCAGTTGATGTGCAATTTGAAATCAATGGAAAAATATTAACAGCGATTGACACCGCAGGTGTTCGAAAACAAAAAAGCTTCTCAGACGACATTGAATATTATGCGTACCGAAGAATGTTGAATTCGATTCGCCGATCAGATGTCGCAATGCTGTTGATCGATGCAACCCAACGGATTTCTCAAGTTGATAAAAAACTTTCAACAGAACTCCAAAGACAGTTTAAGCCAACAGTGATTGTTGTTAATAAGTGGGATCTTGTTGACGAGAGTGTGACACCAGAAGATTACCTCGAATATTTAACAAAAGAATTACGAGGTTTAGATTACGCTCCAATCGTTTTTATCAGCGCCCATGAAGGCGAAGGCATTGAAGATGCAGTCGCAATGGCGTTTAACTTAAAGGCGCAGTCCATTCACCGAGAAACAACCGGCAAATTAAACGGTGTGTTGCGAGATATTTTGAAAGACCGTGGTCCATCATCACGCTTGGGTACAGTGGCCAAACTTTTGTATGTATCGCAAATAGCCGTTTCACCGCCAACGATTGCAATTGTTGTGAACGAGCCAGATATGTTCGAGGGACAATATGAACGGTATTTGATGAACCGTCTTCGAGAAGAATTGCCTTTTAGCGAAGTGCCAATTCGACTCCTCTTTACAAAACGGCAACGAAAAACGCTTGAAGAACTCAAACAAGACGGTCGAACCGCTACAATAGAATCGCTTACGCGTACAAACCCATCAGTTGGTCAGGTGATTGATGGAGATAAAACCCTTCCTGACGACAGTTTTAAAGATTAATTACGAACTCTACTCTTAACAGATTCGTGGTTTTGTAGCGCGGTATTCATACACATGTCTATTTTTCCATTGCCGATTTTTGAAGCAGATGAAGATCCCACCAAGCGTGATGCATTGACGCTTGAGGAACAACTCGAAGCACTTGAAGCACCTGAAACGATGGTGGTTCGATTTGGATCGATGCGTGAAGTCGGCGAGTACAAACCCGCAAGTGATATTCGTGCTGGTTGCGGTTCTAAACTTATTGCACGTACACATCGAGGGACCGAGTTGGTCGACCTTTTGACAACAACCTGTTCAAATGCTGGATGTGGAAAATCGGTTTCTAGGGAAGAAATGTTGGGGTACATCGAAAATTCTGGTGGAAACAAATTCCCGTTTCATACTAACGGGCGTGTTTTGAGAATTGCAACTTTTGAAGATATTTCAAGAATGGATGCACTGAAAGCAAAAGAGAACGAATATCTTAAAAAAGTCAAAGAATTAATTGAAGAGCACCAACTTGCAATGAAGATGGTGGAGGTTGAGCCGATACTTGGTGAAGAATTACTCACTTTTTATTACCAATCTGAAGAGAGAGTTGATTTTCGCTCTCTTGTCCAAGCGCTTGCAAAACGATATTCGACTCGCATTGAAATGCGACAGGTTGGATCACGTGATGAAGCAAGATTGGTTGCAGATTACGAAAAATGTGGACAACACTGTTGTTGCAAAAGTTTTTTGAAAGTTCTTACCCCGGTTTCTATGCGAGCGGCTAAACAACAAAAACAAACATTAGATCCAAAGAAAATTTCAGGACGGTGCGGTAGATTGATGTGCTGTCTCCGATATGAAGATCATACGTATCGTGAATTGAAAAAGAAACTTCCACACAGAAAAACTCGGGTAGGCACTGAAGAAGGTCCTGGGATTGTACTTGACGGGAAAATTATTACCCAACTGGTGCTTGTTCTCCTTGAGCATGACAATAGGCAGATTGCAGTTCCTCTTGAAGAACTGAGCGATCCAGAAACTTGCCCTCGTCCTTGGGAAGAAATTGAGAAGCCCGTGTACGAGAAAAAAGAAAAATCTGGTAAAAACAAAAAATCACGGAGGCGCCGTCGGAACAAAGGCGATGGAAAGCCAGAAGGCGGCAAGAAACAGGACTCTCAAGTGAAAGAAAAAACCGAAGGTTTTGGTCCAAAAAAGAAAAAGCGTCGGCGTCGAAGACGTCGAAAGAAAGGTGGAGATTCCGGTGGTGGGGCGAACCCTAATTCTGGTAGTGGCTCGGGTTCTGAGGGTTCCGATTAGTGGGGTTCCGAGTAAACTGCGTAGCACATGAGTACAAAAGAGCACAAAGAAGAAACAGGCGTTATTAAAACGATTCAATCGTTGGTGGTGGCGTTTGTCCTTGCGATGGTTTTTCGCGGGTTTGTTGTTGAGGGGTTTGTGATTCCTACGGGTTCGATGGCACCAACGTTGCTTGGGCAACACTTACTGAAACATAGCGATCAAACAGGAAAGTATTTTCCTATAGGGTTTGATTACAAACGGAATTTAAAACCCGAGCGATTTGTTGACCCTCTTTTGGGCAGAACGATGCCCCTGCCATTGGCGGAATCAAAAAAAATTGTTCCACGCACCGGTGATCGAGTGTTGGTATTAAAAACGTTGTATCCATTCTTTGAACCAAAGCGGTTTGATGTTGTTGTTTTCAAAAATCCAACAGACACTCAGGGTCTTGCAGCGAATTACATCAAGCGGTTGATTGGATTGCCAAATGAAACGCTTTGGATTTCGGATGGAGAAATTTTTGCTAAAAAAGGTGACGGTCCATTTGAGATCCAACGTAAGCCAGAACATGTTCAACAATCGGTGTGGAGAGTTGTCTCTGATAGTGACGCCATTCCAACGGACAAACTATCACTCACGCGTCCTTGGTTGGGTTCGCCTTGGCGTGCAGCTCCAAGTAATGATTGGACGATTGATGGACGAACATGGAAGTGTGGGGGGGGGATCGCATCGCTTACATGGGATCATCACAAAATACCAATTGATGATTGGCTTTCATATAACATGTTGATGCCAATGTCTAGGCAAGAGCCAATATCGGACATACGAGTAGCCGCAACAATTGTTCCGGAAGACGAATCATTGGTTGTAGGTTTTGAACTTCAGGCGGTTGGACATGTTTTTGAATGGACTATTGATGGCTCTCAATCAATGTTGACCAAACAACGCATTGGCGATCCATCGTCGCGTACAACTATTGCGTTTGATATTGATCCATTACGAGTGGGAGAACCAACAAGAGTGGAGTTTTGGCATGTTGATCAAATGTTGGCAATCTACATCGATGACCAGCGAGTTGGTGAAATGTTCTATGACTATGGTCCAGATGGACGACTTCGGTTGATAACAAGGACTGATGACTCGGTGCCCATTGAAGAGATTGCTGGTCGAGGTGGTGCCGCTCCATCATTGTCATGGCATTTTGAAAATGCTTCTTTTACGATGAGTAGAGTCACTGTTGATCACGATTTATATTATAGAAGTGGACGTCTTCCAACTCTCGCTACACAAAATCCAACTACACCAGGTAATGAAAAGTTAGTCGAACTTGGTTCGCCTGCTTACGGTACGCACCCAGACAAACTTGCTGTATTGGGGTCGGACCAATTTATGATGGCTGGTGATAATAGTGCATATTCTTTAGACGGCCGGCTTTGGGGAAATCCAGATGAATTTGTCGCAGCACAAATAGACACATCTCCATTCTTGGTGAATCGTGATTTGCTTATCGGTAAAGCGTGGTGTGTGTATTGGCCTTCACCGTTTCGCTTAGGCAATTTTCCAATCATTCCAGATTTCGGCTCAGTCCGTTTTATTCGGTAGGTTCAATTACGCAGCGGATGAACTCTGACAGCCCGCACAAACCAACCCATTACTTCGCTTAGGACTCTAGAAGCATATTGCAGCGGTCGATTGCTGTATCCATGGGATTTCAAAATAGATTATATCTTGGCTCGATCAAGCCGCCGGTAGCGATTCATTTTGGCAATGATGATGTTGTCCGTTTCATGCAAATCAGCGTAGATAAAGAACTTGCACTTGATGGTTCTTTTGAGGTTTCTGCAACCGACGATATTGGATTAAAGGAAGCGATATCATGTTTTCGCTCTCGCACTGCAGTGGTTTCAGTTCCTTCTTCAGAGGTATTATTGAGACATATTCGAGTTGATTGTAATGCAAGTGACGATGAGGTTGAGCAAAAACTCTGCGAACAAAATAAAGCGTGGAGCCACGCTTCTGTCAGGCAACTGCCGATTTTTACAAGTATTCGGGATGGATCAAATTCGCAATTACAACAAGAACTACTTTGCGTAGGTGTTTCTCATGGGGTGATTGACTGGTGCGTTTCCATCGTTGAACGTGCAGGCTTGGATGTTCGTAGGGTGACGGTTCCAGTTCACGCAACACTAAGAGCATTTGACAAACTCTACCGTCGTGATGGAGATGAAATGATCACTTCGATGGTTGTTGATATGGATAAAAAACAAACTATTGCAATGATTGCGCATGGGATGAATCTTGTTGTTGCAAGCACACTGCAATACAAATCCGATTCATCCTCTGAACAACAATGGGTATCGACACCAGCCCTGATTCCTGCGGGGGGTACCGGTAGTGATTTTGAACGGCGTGAAGAAGTTTTACCCCGTGGTCTTGCTGAACCAAACCCTTCTTTAGCAACTTGCGGTGATAGTACATTTGTTGAGGAACTTCGCGGCTGCATTGTGCATCACAGTTCCTTATTTCCCGAACGCGCAATTGACCGCATCGTGTTTAGTGGCAAGGGAGCATTACAAACAGAATTGTGTTTTTCTGTTGCGACAGAATTAGGTTTACAGGGTTTTATCGCTGATCCCTCTGCGTGGATCAGTGGCGCGGAAGAACTGGTAAGTGGACCAATCTGGACAACAGTCGCAGGTCTGTGTTTTGCGTATGTGGGGGAATCAATATGAACCATCCATTCGATGATTTTTTAACACAGCATTGGCATGACCAAAAACGCGATCGAAGAATATTCCGTTATGGATTAATATTGGTTGGATTGGTGGTCATTACTACTTTCTCTGCATTTGCGACAACAATGGGGCATTGGCGGAGTGTTTTTCAAAACCAACAAGCCGTCTCAGCAAAATGGGACGATGCGCAGCAGCGAGTGCAGGGTTATTTACAATCAGAGCGAACGTTGAAAAAAAAACTTGAGGAAGCAAAAGCGATCAGTGTATTACTTGACGTTGTTCCCAAATCGCTGTTGCTTTCTGAATTAACATCCGTTTTGCCAGAAGAAGCGTTTGTACACTCGATTCGGGTAGATAGTAGATCTCACACAAATGACGAGGGCGTTTTGGACCAGTTCGACAAGGTACATATAACCGGGGAGGCAACTGATGATGCAACGGTCTCGTTATTTGTAGAAAGTTTGATGAAATCTGCATGTTTTTCAAATGTTTCTTTGCAATATTCGCAGCAAAAAAAGGGTGGAATTGCGCGAGGTTTTGCAATCTCGATGGAAGCACAAAATGAAGTTGTAAAAACGTTGGCTGAGGTGCACCCGTGAACATTCCAATAAGATATTTTGCACTTGTACTTGTATTAATTGCTACACCCGTTGTAGCGTGGCTAACAGTCTATCGTCCAACAAATCTTGCCGTTGAGAATGTTGCACGTGAAATTAAAGCAAGAACGAAACAACTCAGCCATTTTTCAGAAGTAAATACACAATATCGCCAGATGCAAGATGCAATCGACCAACTTGCAAGTTCCTCAGATGTCGCTACTTCTAGAATTCCCGACCAGCACCAAGCGGAACAGTGGCTTGGCGAGGCATCAATTGCTGCGGAACAATCTGGTCTTACTGTTCAAAGTGTCACTATTGCGGGCAACCGTTCTGAAGGCGATTATGGTGTTCTTCCTGTCAACATGGAAGTCAATGGCTCGTTTGCTGGCGTGTATGCATTGATACAACGGTTTGAGCAAATGGAACGCATGATTCCTATAAGCAGGTTGGATATACGAAGGACAAATGATGCAACAGTTGATGCAACGCTAGTTCTTCACTTGTTGTTTAATGAAGAAGGTGGTTCCCAATGAGTTTTCTAAAGCGCATGACAGAACTTTATGGAGCAGCGCCAATGTTTGTCCTATTTTCTGGGTTGTTTGCTATCTCTGAACTTGCCGTGATGTGGATGGTTGTTCCCGCAGAGGCAACAGTTAAAACAGCGCAACAAGACATGCTTATGGATTCATTTTTAGGTGAAAACGGTACGCCTAATACATTTGAAGAAGTTATTGATGTCATAGTTGAAACACGCACAGTTTCAAGGAGGCTTGATCATGATCCATCGAGTTGGCAACAACCACTTGTTGTTGTAAATCCTTGTCAAAAACTAGTGGTTGAACATACAAAGGTAGCTGTTGTGGAAAAACCTTCTGAAACACGGATTGCGTATCAGTTTTTTGTAGAGATCGCAGACCGAGCGATGCTTGAATTGGAACTCACTTCAATTATGAAGGGGAAAAGTTCTTTGGCGAATATAAATGGAAGTATTTACCAGCAGGGCGATACGTTGCTTTTACCAAGCACAAACGGTGCGTTTGTCGTAGTTGAGGTTCGGGGCGGTTCAGTTCTTCTTCGTTTTGTGATTGATGACGAAAAAATACTTGCAGAGTTTGGTGAGATTGAACGAACACTTTTTATTTTCGGAAGCACAAACAACACATTTGTTGATGCTAGAGAACGCAGATGAAACAACTGAACACATTGAAACAACCAGCAACCTCTTATGCAAATAAACTTATGGATGCGCTGCGTATGAAGGGAGTTCTTGATAGAGAACAACAGGAATCGGTTGAGCGGTTGCAGAAGAAAAACCGTGGGCAAACGGTTGCTCAAACACTCATTGATACTGGTGTCTGTGAAGAGAGCGTACAAAAGACTGTTGCTCAGTTATCTGGAATGTTATTTGTTCAGATTGACAATGAAACTATTGATCTTGAGTTTATAGAACAAATTGGAAGTTCGTGGTGCAGGGAACATGGCATTGTTCCGGTTACTATTGATGATAAAAGATATTTGGCAGCGCAAACACCAGACGCAGTGTTTTTGGCTGTGGGTATGTGTTGCGACCAGTTTGCAAAAGTTGGTCAGGCAATTGCACTCAGGCGTGATTTAGAAAATGCGTTTGATGTGTTTGATGCACAAACGCGAAAAATTGAACCTGAAGTTCGCGAAGAAGAGAATCATGACGGACTTTCTCTGGATCTTGAAAATGCATCAGCAGAACCAGATTCCTCGCCTGTTGTGAGTTTTGTGAGCAATATGATTGCAACAGCATTGCGAGAAAACGCTTCAGATATTCATTACGAACCATGTGAGGATCGCTCTCGGGTTCGGTATAGAATTGATGGCGTCTTGCACGATTTAGATGATGCACCCAAACGGTTGCACGCAGCAGTTGTAAGTAGAATTAAAATCCTAGCAAACTTAGATATTGCAGAACGGAGGCTGCCTCAGGACGGTAGAATTCGCGCAACGATTCTTGGAAGGTCATTAGATTTACGAGTTTCAACTGTACCAACGCCAAAGGGCGAGAAGATTGTGATGCGGTTGCTCGATGATCGGAACATTCGGGTTGGTCTAGATGAGTTGGGATTTCGCAAAGAAGTTCTTGATGCGTGGCAAAAAGAAATTACTGCGCCAAATGGAATTATTCTTGTGACTGGTCCAACTGGTTGTGGTAAAACTACTACGCTCTATTCATCGTTACAATCGATGGATCGTAAGCGCTTGAATATTTCTACTGTTGAAGACCCAGTAGAGTATGAATTGGATGGCATAACACAGATACAAGTGCATGACAAAATTGATATGACATTTTCGCGTGCACTGCGGGCACTGTTGCGGCAAGACCCCGACGTTGTTCTGCTTGGCGAAATTCGTGACAAGGAAACAGCAGGAGTTGCAATCCAAGCAGCAATGACAGGACACTTGGTGTTATCTACATTACATACGAACGATGCGCCTTCGTCGATGACACGGTTGATTAATATTGGAGTCGAACCATTTTTGGTTGCGTCTGCTGTGAACGCAATTCTCGCGCAGCGACTTGCTCGGCGTGTTTGCCAGCAGTGCGTGAAGTTTGAAGAGCCTACTTTAGATGAACAAGATCTTCTAGGTGATTATTCTCCAGAAAAAATCCCGCATGCCGTTGGTTGTAATAAATGTAAAGGAAGTGGGTACTCCGGTCGTCTTGGCATTTATGAACTATTGTTGATGAATGACGAACTTCGCGATTTGATTGCGAGTAATCCAACGATCACCACATTCAGAAACCGTTGTCTCGAAAGCGGCATGCAAAACCTACGTATTGATGGATTTGCTAAATTAGCCGAAGGCCTTACAACTCTCGATGAAATACTCCGTCTTACTTAAAACAAGTAAATAAACGACCCGCGGGGTTGTTTATTTTAAAACAAGTAAACAAACGACCCGCGGGGTTGTTTATTTATACAAAGGGTGTGACAACAAGAATGCACCAGCACACGGCTGCGACGCCGGTTTTGCCAAGAACGCCAAGGATGCGACCGATGGTTGCACCAGATGCGGATTTGGCAACGCTGCCAACAGTTGCAGGATCTTTGTGTGTGAGTTCGCCAATCACAGCACCAACAAACGTGCCGATGACAGCGCCAATGAGCGTGCCAATAACTGGTATAGGAATAAACGGTGTAAGGGCTATGCCTCCAACAATGCCACCGATGATTGCACCAACCATGCCGCGGCGTGAACCGCCGCCAACCTTGACCCCAAGTGCGCCGGCGCCCATTTCCATGATTTCACCAATGACTGCTAGACCAAAACAAACACCAAGTGTTGTCCAGCCCCACGTTTCACCGTCACTCCAGTATGTGTCGAGAAACTCAACGCTTAGAGCAATGGCGAGCATGATCCAAGTTCCAGCAAGCCCTAGCAATGCAAGTAATACGCAAACCGCCGCAACGACGGCAAAAAGCACGATAACAACAATAGTAATCCAGTCCATAGCGTTCCTTACTTGATGGTTGGGAATAATTATCTAATCATTGCACGAAAATAGTACTCATGACAAACATTCAATATTCCTAGAAAAATCAACTACCCATCCCATAAAGCTGAAATGGCTCGATGTACAGAAACGCCTAGTGTATTCAACGCAAGGTCGATATCCCACAACTGAGAACTTCGGTTTCCAGTTGTATTAGAAATTGTGCGAAGTTCAATTGATTTTGCGCCAAGGCGGTTCGCTGTGTGCACAACAGCTGCACCTTCCATAGCTTCGCAAACACAACCGGTGCGGTCTCGAATAAGTTGAGCGTGTTCATCAGTTCCACTGCAAGTGGCTACAGTTGCAATCCCATCCAAAACACCAATCGAACGCAAGCGATCTATCATCCAAGAGTCAACTGGAACCTCGTTATTCTTAAAATCTCCTAGAGAAAAGCCCATTTCATCAATTGTTTGAAAACCACTCGGGGCAATAATTCCCTCTTCGGCATACACGCACCTGTTGGCAATGACGACGTCTCCGATGTTCAAATTGCTTTTAGGCAGCGCGCCAGCAACGCCTGCATTGATAATCCATTCGAATGGTCCATCAGCAAGAATAGAAGTCGTTGTCGTAATCGCTGCATTTGTTCTCCCAATACCACCGGCAATAACAAACGTGCCCTCTGGTTTTCCGATTGCATCTGCTTCGGCTTGCACTGCAGTTACGATGAGAATGCGGCGAGACATTTATGATTTCAAATGTTCAATAAGGTCTGCTCGTTGTAGCGTCACTTGATCTTTAGTTTCAAGGTTTTTGACAATGTACTCGCCCCGCGCAAGTTCTTCTCCAAGAATAATTGCAAACCGAGCGTTTGTTTTCGAAGCTTCAGTGAGCAATTTGCCAACGTTTTTAGTAGTTTTGTAACTTCTTCGGGCGTGAAGATTCGCATTACGCAAAAATGAAACCGTTTCTGCAATTGCACGGTCACCCTCATCGCCAGCACTGATGACAAACACGTGGGGTGTTGGAAGAAGGTCATTCCCATCTCCAAGCAATCCTTTGTCACGCAACACAAGAGAAAGAACAACGTCGCCCATTCCGAAACCCACGGCGGGAATAGAAGGGCCTTCAAACATTTCTACAAGTCCATCGTATCGGCCGCCACCAGCAATCGCTCGTTCATTCCCACCCGTTTCGTGGATTTCAAACACAATGCCGGTGTAGTACGCAAGTCCGCGAACGATACTAAAATCAAACTTGCACCAGTGGGCGATGTTCCATTGTTCTAATTCATGTTGTAAGGTTGCAAGATCTTCGTGCGAAGCATTAGTGTCGTTGTCGAAGGGTGCGAATACGCTTGGATCAATTCCAGCTTCCACCGCTTTTTCTGCAAAAATTTCAGAAGGCATTTTTTCCCGTTTGTCGAGCAAGGCAAGAGCAGTCTGTAGTTGCTCTTCTTTGAGTCCACCATCGATTAGCATTTTTGCAACTACATCACGGTGGCTAATACGCACGACAATATCGTCGGACGTAAGGCCAAGGTCGGCAAGTGCTCGAATTGCTGTTGCAATAACTTCTGCATCCGCAGAAGGGGTGTCAATGCCAAGCATGTCAACGTTCCATTGTTTGAATTCACGCAATCTTCCGCGTTGAGGCCGTTCAGCACGAAAGTGGCTGGGAATTCCAAACCATTTTGTAGGAACTGCGAGCGATCGCCCCTTTGCAGCAGCCATACGTGCAAGTGTTGGAGTAAACTCTGGGCGAAGTGCGTAATCGGTATCGCCACCGGCGCGACGAAAACTAAAGAGTTCACTCACAATGCCTTCGCCACTTTTTACAGTGTAAAGATCAAGGTGTTCAAACATTGGCCCTTCGATTTCATCAAATCCCGCGTTAACAGAAGCATTCCGCCAAGCTTTTTCAACATGTTGCAGCGCCGCTAAATCTGCAGGGAAAAAATCTCGAGTGCCTTTTGGTGATTGCCATGCCATCAGTATTTACCACTCGGGCCCGCCGCTATACCTGCCATAAACATCAGCCATTGCTTGGACCATTTCTCCTAGGGTGCAACGGGCTAGTGAAGCATCAACAAGCGGTTGCATAACATTCTCGTCGTTGCGCGCGGCTTCACGGATTGTATCTAGTGCTTGTAGAGCAAGATCGTTGTCACGAGTTTTCAAAACAGAGTCAAGCTTCTCGCATTGTTGAGTTTCAACTTCATGTGGAATTTGTAGGAGTTCAACTTGTGTGTCTTCATTTCCATCTGGGTATGCATTGACACCGACGATGATTCGATCGCCGGCTT
>CAYYRP010000006.1:0-26870 GCA_964474235.1 uncultured Isosphaeraceae bacterium | reverse complement strand
TCTTCATTTCCATCTGGGTATGCATTGACACCGACGATGATTCGATCGCCGGCTTCCATTTCTTGACCAAAGCGATAGGACGCTTCGGCGATGGAACGCCTGAAATAACCTTTATGAATACCATGCACAACACCACCCATACCGTCAACTTCGTCGATGATTTGGTTTGCATCCTCCTCCATTTGATCGGTGAGTGATTCAACGAAATAACTGCCAGCGAGTGGATCAACTGTTCGATGCACACCTGCTTCGTGTGCGAGAACTTGTTGTGTTCGAAGTGCAACCCGAACGGCGGTTTCTGTTGGAAGCCCAAGGGTTTCATCCATCGAGTCTGTATGGAGTGATTGGCAACCTCCAAGAACACCAGCCATTGCTTGATACGCAACACGGACAATGTTATTTAGAGGTTGTTGCTCAGTGAGAGAACAGCCGGCAGTTTGCACATGAGTTCTCATAAGCAATGATCGGTCATTCTTTGCGCCGTACCGATCACGCATAGCGTGTGCCCAAATTCTACGGGCCGCGCGTAATTTGCATATTTCTTCAAAAAACTCATTGTGACTGTTAAAAAAGAATGAGAGCCTTGGCGCAAATGAATCAACGTCAAGTCCGCGCCTTATGCATGCTTCAACATATTCCATTCCGTCTCGAAGCGTGAACGCAAGTTCTTGCGTTGCAGTCGAGCCAGCTTCGCGAATGTGGTAGCCACTGATCGAAACACTGTTCCACCGCTTGGTGTTATTGGTTGCAAACTCAATGGTGTCAACGACGAGTTTTACGGAAGCCTCGGGTGGATAAATAAATTCGTTTTGACTGTGAAACTCTTTGAGAATATCATTTTGTAACGTTCCACCAAGTGTGTTCCAGTCAATGTTACGTTCAGTTGCCATCGCAAGGTACATCGCCCAAATGACGCATGCAGGACCGTTGATAGTTTGACTGACAGTGACTTCGCCAATTGGAATGTCAGCGTAGAGCCTGTGCATATCTTCAATGGTGTCAATTGCAACACCACAACGACCAACTTCGCCAATCGAAAGGGGGTCATTTGAATCACGCCCCATCAAAGTGGGCAAGTCAAAAGCGGTGGAAAGCCCAGTGTTTGCTCTTGTGCCTTTTGCGTTTTCAAGGAGATACTTGAACCTCGCGTTTGTATCGTCTGCTGAACCGAAGCCAGCAAATTGCCGCATTGTCCAAAGCCGTGAGCGGTACATGGTTTCATGGACACCTCGGGTGTACGGAAACTCGCCCGGTTGCCCAATTGTTGGGTCAGTTTGACCACCTGCGGGCTCGTAAAGCGGATCGATGATGTATCCAGAAAGCGATACAGCATCTGGATTAATAGTGTGTACTTCATTCGCGGTGGTCATAGCCATATTGTAATAAACTCACGCCCGAATAAACTCACCCGGGGTGAGTATATTAAATTTTCATAAGAGTTAACCGAAAACTCACTGGGCGTGAGTTTATTACTGCTCGTATCCGTCAACAGGGTCATAGATGTCGATTTCACCGCCTTCGGGAGACCACCAATTAGGATGATCTTCTGCGGCATCAACCTGCATTGCTTGATTGTCACTTTGGGGTGCGTATTCACTTGAAGGTCGAATCGCGATATCAAGGCGTCTTGACCATCGATTTGGGACGGTCATGGCATTGTTCAGGGCTCCCCAGCCGGTTCCTACATTGAATATTTCCCATCGCATCAAATCGGGTGTTTCAACGGCGTCGTTTCCACCATCGGTTTCAAAATCGATGACGAGTTGCTTACCAACTGGAATTTCCATGACAAATATTTTCTCACCGCTGCGAGTATCGATCAATGTAATGGTTTTCGGGAATTCTTCAGTTGATTCCCATGTGGCAGCGCTGTCTGGGCTATTAAGAAATGCATTTCCGCCGGGAGAATACATTTTGCAACCCGAAAGAGTGATTGTGGATAGAACTGTAATAATAAATAGATTTCGCATGCGTCTATGGTACATCGGCAAATGCAGTCGGGTGGGTACAATACGGAGTATGGAAACGCGAATTGGACATGGGTATGATCTGCATCGCTTTGAACCCGCTGGAGACAGCAATGCATCGCTGATGATTGGTGGCGTGGAAGTGGAATCTGAACTGCAAGCTATATCGCACAGTGACGGAGATGCTGTCCTGCACGCAATCACCGATGCCCTGCTTTCCGCGATTGGAGAGCCGGACATTGGTACACTTTTTCCAGATACCGCTCCTGAAAATGAGAATCGTGATTCAGGAGAATTTTTATCTGCGGCAATGGATAGGGTAAACGCTGGTGGTTGGGCGATCTGCAACGTAGACATCACAGTGCTATGTGACCAACCAAAAATTGGTCCAATGCGCGAACAAATTTGCGAAAATATACGTAGGTATATTGTTGCCCCTGTAAACATCAAGGGAAAAACACACGAAGGAACTGATAGATGTGGGGCAATTGAAGTTCATGTCGTTGCGTTATTACAGAGAGGAAATAAACATGAGTAAAGAACTTTGGCAAAACGCCGCCGCATTTGCAGGTGAGGCACACAAACATCAAACAAGAAACGATGGGCGACCTTATGTCTCACATTGTTTTCGAGTAGCAATGACAGCGAGTATTGTTTTTGGTTTTGATGACCCAGAAATAATTGCTGGCGCTCTATTGCACGACACAATTGAAGATTGCGATGTTGATTACGATGAAATCTTAGAAGAGTTTGGACGAAACGTTGCAAATTATGTTGCAGCGATGACCAAGGACATGCGGCTCGAAGAAGAGATACGTGAAGTTTCATACGACAAACAACTTGCCGACGGTCCTTGGCAGGGTCGACTCATTAAACTTGCGGATGTCTTTGACAATCTGACTGACACGTTGCCACACAAACGTAAAACGTTTATGTCTAAAGCAGAGCGGATTCTTTCACTCACCGAAAATGATGCGCAATTACAAGACGCTCGCGAACAACTCCGCTGGCTCATGTGTGAGTTGGCACCGTGCTGATCCATTTTCTTATAACGCTGATGGTTGCAGCAGTTTCAATGTGCCCAGAGACCACAGCAATGACTGCTGGGGACGCGCTTGATCACATTGAATCTGTGCAGTTGACATCGCTCACTGCTGATGTTTTTTATACTCGAACAGATCCAATTCTCGATCGCAGGGAAATACGAACAGGTCGTTTGCTTTTTCAAAAAAGCGGCGGGAAGCGTGAAGCTGCAATTTTGTTTGACACTCTCATTATTGGTCGCCGCAGAGAAACAAAACAAAAACATTACATGTTTTCAGGTCGTTGGATGGCAGAAGTTGACCACGATAAAAAACAATTCATAAAACGTGAACTTGTAAGACCAGATCAAAAAGACGTTGACCCGTTTGAATTAGGCAGTGGACCAGTTCCATTGCCAATAGGTCAATCAAAGAAATCAGTGTTGGATAAATTTAATGTTACTCTCATTGAAAAACCTACAGAAGGTCCACTTTCAAAACTCAGCGATCAGGTTGTTGGGTTGCATCTCATTCCGAAAACGAACGACGAATGGGAACACATCAATTTGTTTTATGATAACGAAACGTGGCTGCCGATGGGAGTTGAAACTGTTGAACTTGACGGTACGAAAAGGGTAAGCCTTCTTTCTGCAATGCAAGTAGATCAATTGAGTCCCGAGGACAAGGCATTGCTTAATATTGAAACCCCCGATCCCAAAGAGTGGACAATTGATATTCAGAAATTGCAGTAATGCTTTTATCGTGATCGAAACGCTGGTGTGTTAAATGGTGCTTGGACCGGCCAACACTCTCCCCAACCGTCAATGACAAGAAGAATGTCGAGCACATCCACAATGCCATCTTCGTTGATATCTTCTTTTACATATTCCTCACCAATGCGACTCAATACAGCAAGCAAATCAGTCGTGTTGATGTATCCATCTACAACAATGTCAGCCTGACACCCAGCATCTCGAATCATTTCACCAAGCAAAGCTGCAAAAAATGCAGCAGCATTTGTGGAGGAGGGATGAATTCCCCAAATATCAAACAAGTTACCACCGGTATTTTCAACCAAGTCAATTGTTGTTGGTCCAATATCAAATTGATCGAACCCATGGTATAGCAACCAAGGAATACCAGCAGCTCCATCGAACATGACTTCATCTGTCGCAGCAAACAAGGAGGCCGCAGCAACATTTGATCTTATTGTTGCTAAATCAAAAGCGGCTTCTTGTTGATTTCTAATATATTCTTTTGTTAACGCCACATCATTTGTTAAATTAAATAGAGAACCAATCACAATGAGGTGTTCTACATTTGAAATGCCAATAAGATCGGCAGATGCGTTAACCTGATCAATCATATCTGTCATACGACTCATTGCCGTGTTGTAACTAAGTTGTTCTGGTGCGAGAAACCACATAAAAACCGTTGTCTGTAAACGATCTAGAGTTGTGACATCGAACCAATGTGTAAATTGCTCAAGCGAAAAACGTTTATCAAATACATCACTGCCCTCGGTGTCACATCCAAAACCAGAGTAAGACCAACTTCCATCTGCTATGTAGGAATAATAAAGACCTTGTTCTCTCGCACCGTTATTATCTGAGTGGTAATAAACACATCCTGCGGGTTCAAAATATTGATTCGTTCCTTGGAGGGGCTCGGTTTGAGCTAACCGCATTGTTAGCAAGCCGTTCGTATCGTTTTGTGCAGGAAAATCCTGCGCCGAAGCATTGATTTGGTTCGGAACAGCATCTCTTGTCCCAAGAATTGGATTTTCCCCCTGATGCCAAAGAGGGCGAGCGCCGTTGCGTAGGTTTATGGCACCAACTTCTTGCGTGTTGTCTAACACTTTAACTTGTTCAATTTGATTGGTGTTGGAAAAGGGGCACCGATATAGAAATCTAAAGTGTACACCGTCGCCCTGCTCTGAAAATTTACCGTGCACACCATCTAACAGATACGTGTAACCAATTTCATTAAACGAAAAAGTAAACAGGTTGTCAGTTCCCTGATCATCAAAAGTGTTAGATGTGTATATTTCTTGCAAACCAAGTGTGGGGAAAGTAAAAAATGATTCGGGAGAATTTCTTTCAATAGTATAACCAAGGGTATCTTCTGCTTGTATGAGTGATACGGGTTCGCATTGTGAAGAACAGCTGAACAGGTGTGTTGTCTTGGCAGCACCTCCACAAATAGCAGATATGTTTTGAATTGGCCAAACTCGCAAACTCGCCAACGGCACTCTTCCAAAAAACGGTGAACTGTAAGAATCGCCCATGGCGATCAACCGAACATCGCCTCGAAGAATATTCGCGATTTTTTCGAGTCCAATAGAAACAACTCGCTCTTGGTTACCACTAGAGGGGAGTAGCGCTATCGCTGCGGAAATAAGAAGGTGGTATACCATGGGTTTATTGTGACGTGTGGTTGGGTATAGGTCAAGAAAATCTCAGAAGAACTGCGCTTGCCACCCTTGGAAACGCGCTAAACGAAGTGCTTATCAGACGCATTGCCAAACTTGTCCAAACCTCTGATTTTGGTTTACGCAAACACCGAACTACTGCTTTGGCCACTTTTTCTGGAGGCTGCATGAGCCACGCTGGTGATTGACTGCCGAACGTTGATTTTTCTTTCCCGCTTCGCAGTGCACTTTCATTAAAAAACTCGGTACGTGTACCAATTGGATGCACTGTGGTCACAAATATTTTGTCTTTTTTAAGTTCCATACGCATTGATTTTGCCATCGCTTCAAGTGCTGATTTACTTGCACTGTACACACCGTGTTGTGGGGTCGCGAATTTTGAAAGACAACTTGTGCAAAACAAAATATGACCCTGGTTTCGTTGCAACATTTGTTTTGCTGCAAGGGAAACAAGTTCTATTGCAGAAAAGACATTGAGTTCAAATAAATTTTTGCATTGCTTGATATCGCAATCAATCATGGGTTGGTTGAGTCCATGTCCAGCGTTCGCGAAAACTGCGTAGAGATCGCCGGCTTCTTCAAGGAGATGTTGATTGAATCCCTCGTCAGTGACATCTCCTTCAACAATGGTGCAATTCCCCCCAAGTTCGGCAGCAAGTTTTTCTAAGTTATCCTTTCGTCGTGCGTTGATTACAACGTGCATGCCAACAGCAACACACTCCCGAGCAGTTGCAGCGCCGATGCCGCTGCTTGCTCCAGTGATGAGAATTTTTTTCCCCTCAATGGATACACTCATGTTTGGAGAACGCCGGTTTTGTATTCGCCATCAATGACAAACGTAGAAGCGATTGAAAGTGCTTCTTCCAACTCGTGGCGTGTTTCAACCGGATTGATCATGCGGTCAATCCAGCCGCGAGCAGCGCCGTAGAAAACACTTTCTTGCTCGTCATAACTTGCAGTGATCGCAGCAAGGAGTTGTGCCCGTTCTGTTTCATCAACCTCTTCGCCGCGACGTTTCCGTGCTGCAAGATCAATTTGTAACAGTGTGCTTCCTGCAGCAGCGCCGCCCATGACGGCGTATTTTGCAGTTGGCCAAGCAAGTGTAAGGAACGGATCAAAAGCTCGCCCGCACATAGCGTAGTGCCCAGCGCCGTACGTACTACCAACAATCAAACAAATTTTTGGCACGATAGAGTTACTCATCGCATTCACCATCTTTGCACCCGAGCGAATAATGCCAGCCTGTTCACTGTCGCGACCAACCATAAAACCAGTCGTGTCATTTACGAAGATCAGAGGAATGCGTTTTTGATTGCAGTCCATGATGAACCTCGCGGCTTTGTCAGCAGCTTCGGTGTAAATAACTGCGGGCATGTTCATCGCTGTAGATGGGCCAGCTTTTCCCCCGGGCATTTTCTTTTCAGTTAAGCGGCGTTGGTTCGCGACGATTCCACATGGCCAACCACTAATGCGTGCATATGCACAGACCATTGAGCGGCCATATTCTATTTTGTACTCGTTAAAACTTTCGTCATCCACAACACATGAAAGTAATTCGACCATGTCATATTGTTCGTGCGCCTCCGCCCTGAATACGTCTGTAACCTCTGTAGGTTTTCGAATAGCCTCTACACTTTCGTATGGCGGCTGCTCGATTGGCATAACGGACATGTCACTGTGCACTAGCGACCGTAATCGTTCAATGCATGTTTCATCATCGGGTTCCAGGAAGTCAATCGTGCCAGAAACTTCGGCGTGCATAGATGCGCCGCCGAGATCTTCATTTTCAACTTCTTGTCCAATTGCAGCCTTGACGAGTGCAGGACCAGCAAGATACAAACCACTGCCTTCGGTCATGAGAAGTGTGTCGCATAGAACGGGGAGATACCCACCACCAGCAACACAGTTTCCCATGATTGCTGCAAGTTGCGAAATACCCTTGGCAGAGATAACAGCATTGTTTCTAAATACACGACCAAAATCGTCAGTGTCTGGAAAAACATCCTCTTGTAATGGAAGAAAAACACCCGCCGAGTCTACAAGGTACAGGAGTGGTAGCCGAGCGCGTTCCGCGATTGTTTGAGCGCGAATAATTTTTTTGCATGTCATTGGAAAAAATGCGCCTGCTTTTACAGTTGCATCGTTCGCAACGATCATGCAATGTTTGCCGCCGACTTGTGCAATTGTTGTCACAACTCCTGCGGATGGTGCGCCACCATATTCTTGATACATGCCATCAGCGATAAAGAGACCGCATTCAAATTGTTTCGAACCTTTGTCTACAAGTTTATCAATTCGTTCTCTTGCGGTAAGCCGACCGTGTCGATGCTGTCGTTCAATCCCACGTTCACCACCACCTAGGTGTATTTCATCGGCCTTGGCGAGCATTTCTTCGGTTGCAAATTTTACTGCTTCTTGGTCTGTCATTTTGGACAGGATACCAGAGCACAAAAAAACTCGGCAGTTGTTATGCACAACTGCCGAGCATTCATCTGTTTGGGGGTACACACCTGTAAACCCGACGGGTTCACGGGCTCAGGTTACGTGTAGCCCTCTTGTACAGTCGTTTACATCGATCACTGATCACCTCCTTAGGTACGTTGCCATGCTTAACTATCACGTCCCTTTTGACGCCGCCAAGCGACTTATCCTCCCAACTTCTGGAAGGCACACCGCCCAAGGCACGTTGCCTTGGTCGTCGTGGAGCTTGAGATCCATTTACCGCTTTTGGCGTTCCATCAATCACCGCTTCCCACGAGTACCTTATTTCTATCGGCAAATAATTGACTCGCAGTCAAATTGACATGGATCAATCTAACTGCGGGTCAATTAGAAGTCGTCGTCTTCAAGTTGTTGCATCTCATCCCAGTCTTCGATGGAGATGAGGATTTCGCGGGCAACAGAACCTTTGTGATCGCCAACGATACCTGCAACAGCCATTTGGTCGACAAGCCGCGAAGCGCGACCGTATCCGATGCCCATTCTGCGTTGCAATAGGGAAACAGATCCACGACCACTTTCGATCATGATTCGTACAGCATCATCAAAGAGGTCGTCGCGTTCGGCAGCATCGCCTCCTACATCAAACCCGCTACCACCACCAGGTTTGATTTGAACGAGACTTCGCTCGAAGTTTGGTGCTGCAACTTCTTTGAGGTGTTTCACAATTTTTCGAATTTCATTTGGGGAAACAAATGTCCCTTGAGACCGATTCGCTGTTGTTGTTCCAGGTGAAATGTACAGCATGTCGCCATTGCCAAGGAGAAGTTCCGCGCCTTTCGTGTCAAGGACAATTCGACTGTCCATGCCACTGCTCACTTTAAATGCAACACGGCAAGGCATGTTTGATTTAATTAAGCCGGTCACAACTTTTGCCTCTGGTCGTTGCGTAGCGAGGATCAAATGAATGCCAACCGCCCGAGCTTTTTGTGCAATTCGTACAATCGCTTGTTCAACATCTTTTGCCGTCATCATGAGATCAGCAAGTTCGTCAATGATAAACACAATGTATGGCAACTTGACTGGAATTCGCGCTTTGGCTTCTTCAGTTTGCGGATCTAAAATTTTGTAAATCTCATCTTCGGTAAGTTCATTAAACCCAAGCAAATCTCGCACACCAAGTTTTTGGAACAACTGGTATCGTTCTTCCATTCGAGCGACTGCCCATTCTAAAATTGCGGCAGCTCTGCTCATCTCTGTAACAACAGGACAAGCAAGATGTGGAATATCTGAAAATTGGCTGAGTTCCACCATTTTTGGATCAACCAAAATCAACTTCAATTCGTCTGGGCGTTTCGTGTACATCCACCCCGCAATGATGGAGTTAATGCAAACACTCTTGCCAGAACCAGTAGTTCCCGCAACCAACATGTGCGGCATTTTTGTAAGGTCTTCGACCATCGGTTCGCCCGAGGCATCTTTGCCAAGAAACATTGGAAGTTTCATTTTTTCAGTCTTTTTCGTAGACATCAGTTCCTTGATGCAAACTGTTTCACGCTGTGGATTTGGAACTTCAATACCAACCGTTTTACGCCCAGCGGTATTTGGGACGATGCGAATGTTTGGCGCGCCCAAGCTTCGGGCAATGTCACTTGCAACACCGTTGATGCTTGAAACTTTCGTGCCCGGTGAGAGCTGAATTGAATACAACGTAATTGTTGGCCCTGCTTCAATGCCAGCGACTTCGGCTTCAATACCGTACATCTGCAATGTTTCTTCAAGATCTACAGCTTGTTGCCGGACAAGATCCTCAATCGAATCTCCTGATCGCTCTTCCTGATCCGCGAGCAAATCTAGTGATGGGAAGATGTACCCTTTGTAATTATCAGGTCGTTGAATGTCTGAGTCTTTTGCTTTTTTCTTTGAAGCAAGACGAACGGGTAATTTGGAAATTTTCTTTTTTAGTTCAGAAGAACTTAATTTCTTGCGAGGTTCATTTTCCTCTTCTTCAAAATCTTCGTACGCATCTTCATATTCGTCTTCAACATAATCATCTTCCCACTCCTCTTCGTCAACTTCATCATCTGCAAGCTCGGCTGTCGTTGCATTGAACTTGAGAAATGGAACAGAAGGGAGGGTTAGTTTTGGCTTCCGAATGTGTAACAACGCAAAGACGCCGTCTCCTACCAATCGTGGAATAGCGAAGGCAATTTTTTCAGCAGCAACTACAAGTCCAACAGCAAAAGCAGCTGCGACAACGAGGAACGCGCCAAATCCACTAAATTGCAACGTGAGTTGCGTCACGATTGTTTTTGCGATGAGTCCCGCTTTAGCACCTGCAAGTGATCCCACATTTGGAAGCAATAGTTCATGGAAACATGAAACAGCAAGTGCCAAGATGACAACACCAAGGCCTCGAACAGCAGTGTGTGAGATTTCCTTGCCACGAAAAACAAGGGTCACCCACGAACCGATGCCAAGCAATATGACCCAGATACCAAATCCAATTGTGTGATACGACCAATATGCAATGGCTGCTCCAACTGGTCCACACCAGTTCGCAACAGGGTCGTTGTAGTTGGCAACAACGTGCGAAGGCGGATCTGCAACATTGAAGGAAAGTAGCGATACCGCAACAAAAACAGCAATTGCGACGCTTGAAATCCAGAGAATCCGTGAGGACAGATCAGCGGACGAGAGGGCAGAAGGGCGTTTTTCTCGCCCACGACGTGTTGATACTGCAGTTGTTGCCATGGCAACCTACATATCGGCACCGGAGAGCCCATTTGCCGAGATTTTTTGCATTCCGAAGAATTGCGATCGGCCTGAGCCTAACTTCTGCGTTCTAAGTGGTTTAGAACGATGATATTGGTTGTTTTTCAACCCGTAACAGTCGTGAGCATCGATCTTGATCTGTGATTGTGACAGAGTTGTAAAGATGGGCAAGGTTATCTTGGTACAAATCACGAATAATTGCTGGTGCGTTGCATTGCCTTGAAAGGTGAAGTAGGACGATGTGCTGCAAATTCGAAGTTTCGGCAATGTGTCTCACAGCAGCGAGCGATTCTTCATTTGAGAGATGACCACCACCACCCATAATTCGATCTTGTAAAAAATCAGGCCGTCCACTGGTCCGCTGCATCGTGGGATCATAATTAGATTCAAACGCGAGCACATCAAGCGATGTGAATGCGTCTAAGAGCGATTGGGGAACTCGACCGATATCTGTTGCGAAACCAAACCGTGTTTGACATTGAGCATGGTTAAAAATGAAACCAACAGTGCCGAGTGCATCATGTGCCATGTGCACAGTTTCAATGTGCATATCTTTAAAATCAATTGAGGTTGTAAATGGTTTAATTATTTCTTGATCAAGCCCCGCGCGGATTCCACGATCAACATGTCGTTCATGAAGGTGTACAAAGATTCCACGGCTGTGAAGTGTTCGGCACCAAGCTGGGTTAAAGTGATCTCGATCCAAATGTGTGAGGAGTACATCGCTCACGTCATCCATACAAACATTGTGCGTTCGCATCCGCTCTTTGGTTTGTCGCATTGAAAAACCAGCATCGATCATGACCCATTTTGATTCGTTTGTTTTGAGTAATGAACAATTACCGCCAGAACCACTGCCAAGAACACAGAACGCAAAATGACTCATGTCTTTGTCTCAACAGACATTCCCCGCCTTGCGTTTCGTGTAGTATTGGCACGGGGAACTATGCCTCGTCTCGATGAATCGATTGCCTCAATGTATTCCAGTGCAATCGGATCGTGCTGTTCCTTAAGAATTTCAACAGCTTTGTTGTGTGAATGATCGGAACGGTACAAAAGTTTAAAAATATCTTTCCGCCGAGTAATCTCTTCACGACTCATTCCACTTCTACGCATACCAATAATGTTCACTGAGCCAACGATATTATATCCAGTAAGTAAAAAATAGGGAAGGACGTCGTATGTTGTGGTTAAGCCAGCTGCGAGCATCGCGCCCTTTCCAATAGTGACAAATTGGTGAGCTGAACTTGCACCACCGACAATAACGTTATCGTGCACATGTACATGACCACCGAGTGCGGTGTCAGTAACGAGAGTTACGTTGTTTCCAACCTGACAGTCATGACCAACATGTGCTGTGGTCATGAAGAAATTGTTGTCTCCAATTGTTGTCGGCAATTCTTGCGTTGCTCGGTGCACTGTCACGCTTTCACGAAAAGTGTTTTCGTTTCCAATGACAATGCCCGGCTCGAATTGATCTGCTTGATAGTTCACATCTTGCGCAGCAAATCCGATGCACGTAAATGGGTACACGGTATTTCGCTTTCCCATCACGAGTTTGCCCGTTACGTATGTATTGCCGATGAGTGTGGTGCCTTGGCCAAGTGTGATTTCACCCTGCAGAACGCAGTGTGGTCCGATGACGACACCGTCTGCGAGTGAAATATCACCTTCAAGAATGGCTGTGGAGTGAATCTGTGGCATGGTATTGGGTATTATTCCAAGAATAACGATGTCCTGCACGCTGCATATTTCTGATTTAGGTTCTGTTCCCTACGAAGAGGCGCTCGAACTGCAACGCCAAATGCACAGAGTAATAGTTGAAAGTCGGACAAACAGTTCAATTTCTCCATTTCGACTTCTTTTGCTCGAACACAATCCACCTGTCATTACCATGAGCAAGCGACCCGCAGCGGGCCAACATTTGCTTGCAACAGCTGATCAATTAGAAGAATCGGGTATCCAACTTTGCAAAACTGATCGTGGGGGGGACATTACTTATCACGGTCCGGGGCAACTTGTTGGGTATCCAATTTGTGATCTCAATGCACTTTCACTACGCATTCATGGGTACATGCGTTTTTTAGAAGGTTGTGTTATTGATGTGCTTGCAAAGTTTAATATCAAAGGGGAACGCGATGCGTGTGCAACCGGCGTGTGGGTAGATGGTTCGAAAATAAGTGCGATGGGTGTACGTGTTTCAAAGTGGGTTTCGATGCATGGGTTCGCGTTGAATGTGACAACGAACCTCGGCCACTTTGATCATATTATTCCATGTGGATTGGCAGGCAGAACTGTAACTTCAATGAAGAAGATTCTAGGCGAGCAATGTCCATCAATGGAAGAAGTAAAGCAAGTTGTTGCAGAGGTGTTTACAGCCGCAGTTCACGCGCGATCTACTCAACCTCAAGACCAAGTTCAGAAAGAACCTCGTCGGTGATGTCGATGCCTTCGGGTAATCGTAGTGCAGTACGAAGACGAATTTGCATGATCGCTGCGTCTGGCGAGTTGCCCTCAAATTCACTGTCCGGCGGAATAAAGCGAAGCACCATATCGATGTTCAGCCGGTCAGACACAACGTTTACTGCTTCGAGCACTTCGTTGTATGACTCTTCCATTTGTTCTGCGGCAAGTTCGCCCCTTGTTTTCATCGCAGCTTGTTGAACTTGCTCAAAATTTCTATACGCACTTTCCCATTCTTGTCTTAGCGCTGGACCTTCAGGATCATCTGGCTCTAACGACCGACCCCGCTCCACAATATCGTCGAGTGTTTCTCTTGCAGCGGAGAGCCCTTCATCAAGCTCTTCGTCAAGATCGTCACGAACTTCAACAAAATGTTCGGCTTTCATGAGTTGCTCAAGTGCTTTACCTGTTTCCATGAAACCGATAGACCACGTTCTACTTGTTTTTTCTTCACCCCAAGAAATACGTTCGTCACTATTCTTGACCGTAATATCACCCTCGGATCCGGCGAGTGTAATGGAATCGATTGGTCCTAATTTTCCATCTTCTTCTGAACTTTGTAATGATGCAGAGAGAATCATACTAAGGAAGAGTGCCGTCGCGATGACTAGGGGAGTACGTTTGTGTTGCATAAATTAATCGCCTTGTTCTAGGATTGAGAGAAATGCTTCTTGGGGAATATGAACATTGCCGATGGCTTTCATACGTCGCTTCCCCTTCTTTTGTTTTTCTAATAGTTTTCTTTTTCTTGAAATGTCACCGCCATAGCATTTTGCAGTAACGTTCTTGCGATGGCCTTTGACGGTTTCTCGAGCAATGATTTTTCCACCAATTGCAGCCTGCAGTGCAATTTCAAATTGATGACGATCAATCTGTTTTCGTAATTTTAGAAGAATAATTCGAGTTCTCGCAACGGCTTTGTCACGGTGGCAAATCGTACTGAGTGCTTCAACTGGTTCACCATTCACAAGAATGCTCACTTTGACTAGTCTGTCAGCACGGAACTCAATGATTTCGTAATCCATCGTTCCATATCCGCGAGTAATAGATTTTAGTTTGTCGTAAAAATCATAAATAATTTCTGCGAGTGGCAACTCATAGTCGAGCATTTGGCGGCCTTCTGAGACGAACTTCTGACCCTTGAAAATCCCTCTCCGTGTTTCGCACAATCGCATCAAGTCACCGATGTTTTCGTCGGGGCAAATTATTTCTACGCGAACAATTGGTTCACAAATATTTTTAATAAGTGTTGGATCAGGCAAATCTGCTGGGTTGTGAATATCAATTGTTGTGTCATCGGTGAGTTCGATTTGGTAATTCACAGTAGGTGCTGTTTGGATAATTTCAGCCCCGCCTTCTCGCTCTAACCTCTCTTGCACAATTTCCATGTGTAAAAGCCCGAGAAAACCGCACCGAAAACCAAAGCCAAGTGCTTCTGAATGTTGAGTCTCAAATGTAAAACTTGCATCGTTGAGACGGAGCTTTTCTACAGCTTCTCGGAGTGTTTCAAATTCTGTTTTTTTACTTCCAGTATCGCTTGATGCAGGATAAAAATCGCAGAAAACCATTTGCTTTGGTTCTTCATAGCCCGGAAGTGGTTCGCTCGCGGGATCGAGGTCAAGCGTAATCGTGTCACCAACTCGAACATCTTCGAGCGTTTTAATCGCAGCAACCATATATCCAACTTGGGAGGTTCTAATTTCTTTTATTGGCGTTGGGGTTGGTGTGTATTTTCCAAGCTCGGTAATGGTAAATGTTCGGCCTGTTCCCATCATGAGAATACGATCACCTTTTTTAAGTGACCCGTCAAAAATACGGAAGTAGACAACAACGCCGCGATACTCGTCATAGTGGGAATCAAAAATTAGCGCGCGTGTTTGTTCAATTTTTGCAGGCTCTGGTGCGGGCAATCTGCTACAAATAAGATCGAGCAACTCCATAATGCCTTCACCAGTTTTTGCTGAACAATTGATGCAATCTTCTGCAGGAAGTCCAATCAGTTGTTCTATTTCCATCGCAACTTTGTCAGGATCAGCAGAAGGCAGGTCAATTTTATTGACAACAGGAATGAGATCGAGTTCGTTTTCAATGGCAAGGTATGCATTTGCGACAGTTTGCGCCTCAACGCCTTGCGTTGAATCGACAACAAGCAGCGCGCCTTCGCACGCGGTTA
Organism: uncultured Isosphaeraceae bacterium; assembly: GCA_964474235.1. GTDB lineage: Bacteria > Planctomycetota > Phycisphaerae > Phycisphaerales > SM1A02. The sequence goes on along the minus strand of CAYYRP010000006.1, from coordinate 11,600 downwards.
GTGCTCTTGAAACTTCATAGGTAAAATCAACATGACCAGGGGTGTCAATGAAATTAAGTTCGTACTCTTCGCCGTTGTATGTGTGATGGACCGTGACGGCGGAAGCCTTGATTGTAATGCCCCGTTCGCGTTCCAAGTCCATCGAATCTAGGAGTTGATCCCGAGATTCGCGCTGGGTTACTGCCTTTGTTGCTTGCAGCAATCGATCGGCAAGCGTACTTTTGCCGTGGTCAATATGAGCAATGATTGAAAAGTTTCGAATAGGCACAGAATGGTATTCTACCGTAACGGAAGAGAGATGACCTTTTCGAGTTCATCTGTTGGTCGTGCAATCATGTCATATTCATCACTGTCAGTGATGGTGCACTTGACAACTTCTCCGACTGTCAGTTTGGCTTCTGCAATGACGATCGTGCACGCGTCAACATCAGGCGCTTGATGGTACGTTCTTCCCCTGAAAAGATGCAATTCGCCTTCGCCCGTCTCGCCGAGATATTCATCGAGCAATACATCAAAAACACATTCCTGTTCAGCTCGGTTAGCAGCCGTTTCAAACGCAATGCTTTGTTGCAATAACATCAATTCTTCTTCCCTTGATTGTTTTGTGTCTTCAGGGACAAGCAAACTTGCATCATTTTCCATTGTCCCAGCAACAGTTCCTTCTTCCGCAGAATATTGAAAAACACCCATGGCATCGAATTTGTGGGTTGCAATAAAATCAACGAGTGCTCTGTGATCATCTTCGGTTTCACCAGGGAACCCCGTGATCATTGTTGTACGGATTGCAATTCCGTGGACACGGTCTCGTAGTTTTACAAGCAAATCAGACTGCGTTTTGGAAGAAACATTACGCCGCATTGCAGTGAGCATGGAATCAGCAGCATGTTGCAATGGAATATCTATATATTTCACTACATGCGGCAACGATGCGATCGCATCGATCATCGCATTTGTAAAGTTAGAAGGGTATGCGTACATCAATCGAATCCACCCACCACCAGAATTGGCAACGGTGTTGTTGAGCGCTGTGAGAAGTCCAACAAGTCCCTCTTCATACTCAATATCTTCGCCGTAACTTGTCGTATCTTGTCCTATTAGGTTTAGTTCAAACACTCCAGAAGCGAGAAGTTGTTTTGCTTCAGAGACAATTGTTTCTACTGGCTTTGATCGCATTTTTCCACGAATTAATGGAATAGTACAAAACGCACAGTTTTGATTACATCCTTCACTGACTCGTAAATAAGCCCAGTGTCTTGGCGTAAGTTGCAGTCTATTTGAATCATCTTCGGTATATCCCGACACCTCTTTATTTCCACGAGCTCTTGCAGCAAGTAATGCGTTGGCCGCAATCCATGAGGGCGCTTTTTCATCGTCTAATTTTGTCGCAAGCGCATCTACAATGTGATCTCGGTCAAAGACGCCAATCATTGCATCAATCCCCGGACACCATTCTAATAATTTCGCACGGTGCCGTTGAACAAGACAGCCAGCGGCAATAACTCGTTGTATCCGCGCTGTTTCTTTGCGTGAAACGGCATCGTTGATGACCTCTACAGACTCCTCTTTTGATGCTTCAAGAAAACCACATGTATTGATGATGATGGCATCAGCTTGGTCGTGCTCTGGAACAAGGTTGTAGCCAGCATCTATGACCGTGGCAAGCATTTGTTCGCTATCCACAAGGTTTTTTGGGCAGCCTAGGCTGACAAACGCGATGTTTTTAATCGGAGAAGAAGTCATGTGCAGCACATTCTACCTGTAAAGGTTGTGCGTAGCGATGTATGTGCAAACAGTTGGTGGTACGAAGTCAGTTATTGAACATCCATTTCGGACCTGTTCGCGAATGTGTGATGAACTGATCGGGATAATTTCGAGTGGCAATGTCTCAAAGCGTTCAGATGTGTACTCCATTCTTGCAAGCACTACGACATTTGCAATTGATTCGATTGCTTTGTTGTTTCGCCATTTGTTAAACGACTCGGCTTGATCTTCCCCGATAAGAAGGGTAAAACGCACGCCCGCTCCGTACTGTTTTTGTAAACTTTGAAGTGTTTCAATAGTGTAACTTGTGCCGCCCCGTTCAAGTTCAAGTGTACAGATTTCAGCCCATGGTTTCTCCGCAAGTGCGAGTTTTAACATTGCAAGTCGATGTCCATCTGATGATTGAACATGGGTTTGTTTGAACGGACTTGTCGCTGTAATCACAAATAAAACTTTGTCGCAATGTAAGTGATGCATTGCATCTTTCGCGAGTTTTATGTGTGCAAAGTGAGGAGGATCGAACGTGCCTCCAAATATAAGGATGCTTGTCACGGGGAGATCTCCCGCCTGCAGTTGTCAATAAGTCTTACATTGCCTACTTTTGCAGCAATGAGTGCACGAAGCGGTGTTCCTTCGATTGGTTCAAGGAGTGTTGCTTCGTTACGAATAACAGCGTATTCAACATCGAGCCCATGTTGATCTAGAACTTCTGCCATCTTTTGTTCAGTTGGTTCATTGAGTGCTTGGTGAATTGCGAGCGCTTGCGATCGTTGGTCTGTTGAGAGAAAAACATTTCGACTGCTCATAGCGAGACCATCATCATCGCGAATATTCGGCGCGCCGATAATTTGTAAATTACTCCAGCGAGTATTTTGTAGGTCTACCATTTGTTTGATTACGAGAAATTGTTGGTAATCTTTTTCGCCAAATATAGCAGCGGTGGGTTTGACCAAATCAAAAAGTCGTGCAACAGCTAGGCAAACTCCACGAAAGTGTCCCGGTCGAAAAGCATCCTCAAGTTTTGGTTCAGTGGCAGCAGGGGGCAAAGAGATGGTTGGATTTGTGTTTGGGTACATTGTTTCCACCGATGGGGTAAAAACAACAGTCGCACCTGCACCTTCAGCAAACGCAGCATCTTGCTCTAGAGATCTTGGATAGGTGGTAAAATCTTCATTTGGAGCGAATTGCTCAGGGTTCACAAATATGCTGACTACGATGGGGACGTCTAGTTTTTTGGCTTCCCTAATGAGCGACAGGTGCCCTTCGTGGAGTGCTCCCATGGTTGGAACGAAGGCACATCCTTCGTACCTATCAAGTTGCGGAATCTCAGAAATGATATCCATTCATGTATTGTCCCCTTCTCATCCAATCTTCGCCACCTTACTTACTCTTTGCGTGGAGCCTAATTTGCATTGTTGTTGCTATAATACGATTCTTGAAAAGGTTTTAATGAATAGGAGCCAACCATGCCAGTAAATATTACAGATACAGCAGCGAGAGAAATCAGTAACATTATGAAACAACAAGACTTAAGTCTTGATGCTACACATTTGCGCGTGGGCGTAAAAGGCGGCGGTTGCTCTGGTTTTAGTTATATTCTTGATCTCACAGAGACCAAAAAAGAAGGCGATGAGCAGTGGGACTATACATTTGAGATCGAAGGCAACAACCTTGACCTCAGAGTGATTTGTGATCCAAAAAGTTACCTTTATTTGAATGGAACCACCGTTGATTTCAAAGATGAAGTCATGGGCAGAGGGTTTGTCTTTGATAATCCAAACGCAAATGCCACTTGTGGTTGTGGAAGCAGCTTTTCAACATAAAGCAAAAACTCGTTTGCCGTGGATTCGTTCTATGATGCGAGTCATGTTCGTACCCACCCCGCAATATATAGAGAGAGAACAATGAAAATTCAAACACTAGTGATCACAATACTGATCTCGATGTTGTGTACGTACCAATCCGCTAATGCAGCGAAGACTGACCACTACAACTCCTTACAAACGATTACCTATTCTGGAACAAGCGATTCCTTTCAACAAAATATGCGAGCGATTGTTCGCAGTACCACGCTTAACGAAGATGGTGCGCTGTATTATCGAATGGCATTTGAGGGTGGCATTACATTTCCCTCAGAGTCAAATCCAACCGTTGCTCAATCTGAGGAAGTGATTGTGACCCAAAACAGGAATGGCAAGTTGGAAACATCCCAGCCATCACTTGCGCGAACAATTGCAGTCATCAACGAAGGTGTCGATTGGGCAATTTCAAACTCACTTCCAGAAAACAAACAGTTAAGAATTCCAATTGATCTTGGGAATGGTATTACTTCTTATTCCCTTATGACGTTTGATTCAGAACCAGTGAACATAGGTGCATCCGATGACACACGATTGGTGACGATCAGAACGGCACCAAGAAGGGTGAGCGGTCGAAGTAGAGTCTTTACATGCCAGTACCAATCTATCTTTATTTACTCACCAAAAGAAGATCAACTCTATCAATCTACGTCAGTTTTTACTGCAAAAAACGGTGGTGAACAGTTGCGGATTGAAGAACAAACGTTCTTGACTTCAAAAGATGGTGGGGCACCAAGATACCCACTTGTTTCCTATGAAAACCGATTAGGAACTTTTATGAAGAATGCTCCAAATTCTGACATGACGACCCTACCTCCACCGTGGGTGATGGAAGCGATCACTGCCCGTGAAAGTTTATATTGCGTCGGAAAAGCAATCGTGTATCAAAAAACAAACTGGGTTTTTGTGAGTGCTTTTATTGCTGATACGACGTACGCATTGATGAATTATGCGTGGAATGCAACTGCGGGTGAAACACTTGTTTCTTCTGTAAGCAAGGCTAACCCAGACTTAGGTTCTCGTCTTCAATATATAGACATAGCAACAATATCTTGCAGCCCAAGCACTGCAATGGAAGCAAACCAATTACAACTTGCATCAACAGTTGCCAGCGAATCGGTTGCCCTTGGTGCAAAGTATGTCACTATTACTCCTGATGTAAAACCAGTACCACCTGCACCTGCCCCCGCGCCGGTTGTAGCGGCTGGAACAAACTGGGGAACAACGGCGCTGATTGTAGGCGGTGGTGCCGGCGCAGCAATTGCTGCTAGTGGAAGCAGCGGTGGTGGTGGCGGTGGTGGTGGATGTACAGGAATTGGGCTTGTTGATGCGTACACAGCAACAGTCTCTTCTCTATGCATGGGGACTTCAATTCCTGGTGCTGATATAAGCTTTGCGTTGAATCTCAACAGTAGTTGTTCTGTCACTGGCACTGCAGATGTGTATGGCGTCTCACTCACTACCACTCCAACGACTTGGTCGTACAACGATGACACTGGAATTTTAACTGTTGCTAGTTATTCAGCAGCGGTTGCCGAAGATGCCATGACATTTGCAACACCTCTGGAAGAAATCTTTCCAGCAGTTGCTGCACAAATCAGCGCAGCAATCGATTTGTTGCCACTTGTCGAGAGAGAGGAAATTGAAGAAGCATGTGGTTCTCTTGACGCGTACGTAACCGACTTAGAAATGACTTGGGTGAGGTAGTAGCACTCAAACAGCAGGGCGAATACCATTTCCAATTGATGGTACGAACGAGTGTATGTATTTTATTGTTGGCGAGCATTGCTAGCTGTACGCAGAAACAGACAACTGCTGTGGTTGGGGACAATAGCCCCCTCATTGGAACCCCAATTCCACCCGCTCAATCAACAATCGAAGAAGTCATTGCTTCGCAAGATCAGCTATTAGTATTAACACTTGATGGCGCGATTGATCGAGCACTTGTTGCAAACCGTGGACTGATCGCCGCAGGGGATCAAATTGATTCTTCTAGGCTTTCGCTTGTAGCCGCAGAGAGCCAATTTGAATTGAAATTTAGGCCAAACGCCAACGTTGGTTTTGGAAAGCACAGCAGTAACGGTACGAACGAAGAGTACGGCGTTGGATTGACTATAGACAAACGGTTTGAAACAGGAACTTCAGTTGCTGTGACACCAAGGCTCGACAAAGTTTCGGGTGGGTATCAGAGTGGAGTTGACGTGACACTCTCCCAGCCACTCCTTCTTGGAACCAATCGCGAGTACAACATGGCCGCGGTAAATTCGGCGGAGTTTTCACAACGATCTGCGAACCGATCGTTATTTTTGACAAGAGTGAATACGGTTGTATCAACGGTGATGTTGATGTATCGAGTAGTGCAGCAGAGAGAAGTTGTCTTACTAAATAATGAATCAGCTAAAAGATTAGAACATCTTGTGGTTGGTACAAGGGCGAAAGAAAAAATTGGCTTGGCAACCTCTATTGATACATTACGGGGAGAACTCCAACTTCGTCATGCGCAGGATACGCTCGTGAACGCAAAGGAATCGTATGGCGACGCACTTGACGATCTCCGAGTTCAACTCTCTCTTCCAATGGACCAGCCAATTGAGGTTGATGCGCCATTGGTTTACACAATTGTTGAAATTGATGAGAGCAGAGCAGTACAAATTGCTATGAAGAACAGGGTTGAATTGGAACAAGCTCAGGATAATTTTGAGGAAAGCCAGCGTTACTCTCGAATAGCAAAGCACAGAACGTTGCCGTCGCTTGATTTGGTTTTTGGATATTCTCAAGTTGGTGTGAATGAAAACCTACTCAACGATTTTGGCTTGGACGACCATGTGTGGAATGTGAATTTGGTGACGAGCAGTGACTTTGCAAGAACAGCCGAAAAAGCCGTGTATGAACAGAGTTTGCTCGGAATTCGTTCTGCTAAACGTTCAATGGAATTGCAACAAGATGATATTGCTCGGCAAGTAAAGCGCGATTTGAGAAATTTGCGACGTGCTCAAAAGCAAATTACAATCCAAGATGAGCAAATTATCAATAGTGAAAAACAAGTGCGTCTTGCAAAAATAAAATTTGACCATGGGCTTGCCAATAACTTTGATCTGGTTGAGGCCGAAGCAGATCTTCGGCAAGCAGAAACAAAACTTGTTTCTTCAGTCGTGAATTACATCGTTGGTACGTATCAAATCCGACAATCACTCGGAACATTGTTGCAAGATCCGGAGATAATGCAATGAAAAGAGTAGTCACACTCCTAGTACTTCTCGTCGGCTGTGGAAGTGTTTCGCAAAGAGATGTCCCTACTGAATCGGTGGAACGACAAAACTTTCATGTTGTTGTGGAAACTATTGGGTCACTTGACGCGGCTCGCTCCACAATTGTTTCTTCATCTATAGGCGGTGACAAGGGAACTATTATTTGGATGATTGACGAAGGGAGTCGAGTGAACGCAGGCGATTCTCTTGTGCGGTTGGACCCCTCGCCATTTGAAGAAAAAGTAACACGAGCAACATCAAGCCTTACAGAAGCGGAAGCGGTTGCCTCATCTTTTGAGCAAGCGTTCGGGTGGGAAAGAGTACAAACACAGCGACAAGTAACCTCTGCAGAGTTCGATTTGCGAGTTGCCGAGTTGGATTTGATGAAGTTTGAAAAGGGCGATGGTCCGCTTGAACTTTCAAGGTTAGAAGCAGCAGTCCAAGAAGCAAGGCAGAATGACGCACAGTTTGCAGGCTACTTGCAAGACCTTCAAGAACTTATGAATGAAGGAATTATTACTGAAAACGAAGTTGTGCAGGGGAGACGCAAAGCAGAGGAAACAGCGAAGGTGCTGCGCACCGCAGAACAGCAATTTGATATTTATAAAGAATATGTATTCCCATCAACACTTGAAAAAGCAAAAGGAAGAGTCTCAAGGACAAAACTTGAGTTGGAACAGACGAGAAAGAGCAGTGGGTTCCAAATAGGGAAAGCAAAGGCGTCAATGGACCAAGCGTTTCAACTTGTGAAAGATGCAAGGGCATCACTTGAACACGCAAGCAAGGAACTACAAGCAACGACAATAGTTGCTCCAATTCCAGGAATGGTTGTGTACAGAGAAGAGTTTAGAAGTGGCGAGAGAAGAAAACCACGAATTGGCGATTCTGTTTGGCAGAATCAACCACTATTATATTTACCAGATATTTCATCTATGATTGTGAAAACATTTATTCGTGAAGTTGACGTTCATAAAATTAAGGTTGGCACAACGACTACAACACGCGTTGACGCGTTTCCAGATGTTGCACTTGTCGGGGAGGTTGCATCAATTGGCGTTCTTGCAGAAAGCGGAACATCGCGAAGTGGTGGTTCAAAAGTCTTTCAGCTCACAATTGAATTACAAAATAATTCTGACAATCTAAGGCCAGGTATGACTGCGAGGTCCACCATTCTTGCAGGAACAATTAATGATGCATTGTGTGTTCCTGTTTCTGCGGTGTTTATCGAAAACTCAGAAGCATATTGTTTCGTTGAAAGAAACGGTGGTTTTTCTCGAGTACCAGTTGTCCTTGGTTCTCAAAACGAGACGGTCATTGAAATACGAGATGGTTTGTCTGAGGGCGACCGTGTAGCACTTGTTGCGCCCTGATGAACAAGAATCGAACAATTGTCAGTGTGAACGATCTGCGTAAGGTCTACAGCGAAACCGAAACACCGGTGGTTGCAATAGACAAAATCTCGTTGACAGTACACAAAGGCGAATTTATTGCAATCGTCGGTGCTTCGGGTTCTGGAAAATCAACATTGTTACATTTGTTGGGCGCACTTGATACGCCAACTTCTGGTCTCTATGAACTTCGCGGTAAAAACGTTGCAACGATGAATGACGACGAACTTTCGATTGTGCGAAGAACTGAAATAGGTTTCGTCTTTCAAGTTTTTAACTTGATCGGACAACTTTCTGTTCTTGACAATGTTTCGTTACCACTGAGATATACTGGTATGAGTGACCGTGAAGCAGAGAGTCGGGCGAACGATGCGCTTTCTCGTGTAGGACTTTCGAGTCGAACTTTGCATCTCCCATCGCAACTTTCAGGAGGGGAAAAACAGCGAGTTGCGATTGCTAGAGCGTTGGTGATTGGTCCATCTTTATTACTTGCAGATGAGCCCACTGGAAATTTGGATTCTAAAAGCGGGTGTGCAATTCTTGAACTTTTTGAAGCATTGCACCAAGAAGGGCACACTATTGTTGTTGTAACCCACGATGAAGGTGTTGCGAATCGGGCAGGTCGTGTTATAACGATCCACGATGGAAACATTGTTAATGAGGGGGTGGAGGCATGAATTACAAAAAGGTAATTGGGGAAGGTTTGCAAAGTGTATTTGCAAACCGCGTTCGAAGTGGTTTGAGTGTGCTTGGCATCGTCTTTGGTGTGGCTGCAGTTGTTGCGATGCTCGCAGTTGTTGAGGGGGCAAGAAATGATGTGCTTGAGCGACTTTCACGGCTTGGTACAAATGTGTTGTTCGTTCTTGGCAAAGGAGATGAAATGTCTACTCAAAGACAATTGCAGTATGGAGATGCATTTCGTCTTGCACACGCTTCTAAATTGATCACAGCTGTTGCGCCCGCAGTGGTTGATAGTAGTACATCTAAAACTGTTATTGGAGTCACTCCTTCATATGTTCACGTTCGTCAACTTGCAATACAAGCTGGACGAGGAATAACAGATGTAGATATGCAAACTCGTTCTAAGGTTTGTGTGACTGGGCGTGAAATTGTAGGAAGTAATGGAAACCACGTTGGGTTGGGGGATGTCGTACAAGTTAAAAGTCACATGTATAAAGTTGTCGGAATAATTGCATCTGAAAAATCGACGAAGGATAAGTCGCTCGGTTCACTGATCCGTAATCACAACAGATCAATTCTCATTCCAATCACAGCGTTACCAAAAAATGGAGCCGTTGTTGATGAAGCAATTGGCATCAGCGAAATCACGGTTCGTACTCCAAACGCAGAAGATCTCATGTCGATGCACCAAGTGGTACATCGTGCATTGGTGCATGGGCAGACTCCTGAACCTGCGGCGGAATTAATTATTCCGCTTCAATTATTGAGAGAAGAACAACATGCACAGAGAGTTTTTGCTGCGGTTGTTGGTTGCGTGGCGTTCATTGGCGTTCTTGTTGGAGGCATTGGCGTGATGAATATCATGCTGGCCAACGTTGCAGAGCGATGTAAAGAAATTGGTATTAGGCGAGCCATCGGGGCAACAAAAAAACAGATTGCGAGGCTGTTTCTCGTTGAATCGATTTTATTGACTCTCTTTGGGGGAGTAGGCGGGCTTGTGCTTGGTGTTTTCGCTTCCTTTGGAATCGCTCATTTCGGCGGTTGGTCGGTGGCGATTTCGTTTTGGTCGCTTTTGTTGGCATTTTGTATGGCAGGGATTGTCGGCTTGGTTGCGGGATGGTACCCAGCCAACCGGGCCGCAGCACTTGATCCTGTCGAGGCGATGCGGCGGGAATAAAACGATGGGGGAGACTAATATTTTGCCATACAACGTTCTTATGCGTCACAACATCTATAAATAGTGCATTCTGATGCAACCTTATCTCAATCCAAACGTTTATTAAACCGATAAACTATGTTGTTCTCGGCGGTTTTTGCATCCGATAACATGTTGTACATAGACACTGTGATGTGTGTTATTGAGTATGAAAGCAAACCCGTGTCCACGTTCCTGCGTAGACTTTTATGGGATGTTTCTATGAGAAGGTTACACTGAACAACCAAGGAAGTGCATGCAGGAATACGCTCGTTTAAATTTACAGTTCTTAAAAGCCAAACTCATCGCTGTAATGAGTCTTGTGATTATTTTTTTCACGAGTGCATCGTTTGCACAGGACGACCGAGGTGGCTGTACTGATGTGCCAGCTGATGTTGCGGCAAACCTATCACCATCAGACGGTGCAACTCCGCTTATTTCTACAACTGTATCGTGGACAACAGGGTCGTGCATAACATCAAGCCAACTCTATTTCGGCACTTCTCCAACACCCGGTCTTTTGGAATACCAAGGAGAACAAACAAGTCCGTGGACCCCGCCAGTAGAACTTGAATTCTCAACAACATACTATTGGCAGGTCGTTACATTCAATGAAGATGGGCCTGACACAGCTGGGCCAATTTTGTCATTCACAACGCAACTCACAGGAGCGTGCTGCGCTTTTATTGTTGACGAATGGTATTGTTTTCAAGCGCAACAAGTTGCTTGCGAGGTGTTGGGCGAGTATCACGGTGACGGCTCTGTGTGTGGTGATATTTCATGCCCCCCTCCTGTTGGAGCATGTTGTGTCGGTACGTTTTGTGTGGAAAATGCTACTGTTTCTCAGTGCGATGCTTTTGGGGGAACTTTGTATGGTGATGGTGTTACGTGCACTGAAGTTCTTTGTGATTCGCCACCATCTGGAGCATGTTGTGTTGCTGAAACATGTTCAATCATACTCGAAGCTGACTGTATTTCGGCAGGGGGTACTTATAGGGGAAATGGCACAACGTGTGATGGAGACCCGTGTGCGAGTACTGCAGGCGCTTGTTGTACAGAAGAATCGTGCCTTGTTACATCTCGATCAGCCTGTGATGCTACAGACGGAACATTTTTAGGGAGTGGAATAGATTGCTCTAACTCGCCCTGTACGGTTGGTTCATGTTGTGTTACAGAAGTATGTGTTGAAGTACCTGAACTGAAGTGTATCGAATTTAATGGTGTCTTTAATGGAGACGGAACCTTGTGCGCAGACGATCCGTGTTCACTCACAGGTGGATGCTGTGTGGATGAAGTGTGTGTAATTGACACCGAATCCCTGTGTGATGATGCAGGTGGCACATATTTGGGTGACGAAACTACTTGTGTAGGTGACCCATGCATACCAACCGGCGCGTGCTGCGTTGCAGAAGCGTGCTCAGAAGTAACCGAAGAAAATTGTGTTGCAGTTGGTGGTACTTTTCTTGGT
>CAYYRP010000005.1:0-105466 GCA_964474235.1 uncultured Isosphaeraceae bacterium | reverse complement strand
CCCACATGCAGGAACAGGTAGGTGTTACTCAATGCGCGAGAGAGGACTCGAACCTCCACGGGATTTTACTCCCACCAGCACCTCAAGCTGGCGCGTCTGCCAATTCCGCCACTCGCGCTTAAGGGGAGGGAATTGTAGCAGGGAACAATGTTCTCGTCTCCCTCTTGGCGAATGTAGAATGTGTTCTTATGACCTGCACCACTCTAAAAGTAAATGAAATTTTTTCATCAATTCAAGGAGAGTCTATGTGGGCTGGGCTCGCATGCACTTTTGTACGCCTGCAGGGTTGCCCACTTCGTTGTCATTACTGTGACACTTCTTATTCATTTAGAGAAGGTAGTAGTTTTTCAATAGCAGAAGTGGTACAAAGAGTGCAAGACTTGGACCTGCCGTTAGTTCAGATAACAGGAGGAGAACCGTTGGTTCAAGATGCAGTGAGTGATTTAATTTATCGCTTATCCGAATTGGAGTTTACTGTTTTGGTTGAAACTAGTGGAGTGTGTGATATTCAGTATTGCGACCCACGATCACATTTAATAGTTGACATTAAAACTCCAAATAGCGGCGCGCCAGATTCATTCTTGGAATCGAATTATGCCCAACTATCAGAAAATGATGAATTAAAGTTCGTTATTGTAAATCGAGAAGATTTTGATTGGGCAGTACAAATTGTCGAGGCACACGAGCTTGTTGGAAAGGTAAGGGCGGTTCATTTTTCGCCAGTCATGGAGCAGAAGCCGACGGATGAGATTCATGGGTGCGAATCGCTTGATCCGTCCATCCTTGCTAAGTGGATTATTGAATATGCGCCTTGGGCTCATCTTCAATTGCAAATACATAAGTTCATTTGGTCTCCAGATAAACGTGGAGTGTAAAATAAAGATATGCGAATAGAGAAAACATTTAGTTTTGAAGCAGCACATTGGTTGCCAAACGTTCCAGAAACCCATAAGTGCCGTAGGATGCATGGGCATTCATTCAAAGTTACTATCGTGGTAGAAGATGATGTTGACCCAGAGGCGGGCTGGGTACTTGATTATGGAGTTATTTCTGCTGCGTTTGCGCCTCTTGAAGCACAACTTGATCATTATTTGTTGAATGATATTGAAGGGTTAGAGAACCCCACAAGTGAGATGCTTGCAATTTGGATTTGGGATAGGTTAACCGATGCTTTGCCAGCGCTTTTTGAGGTTGCTGTCGAAGAAACGTGCACATGCAGATGCGTGTATCGAGGTTGATTACACTTCGTCGCGGCCAACGACAGCCAAATTGATGCGTTCGTCGCGGCCTTGTAGCGGATAATCTTTGCGAAGCGGATGGGCGGGATAATCTTTCCACATCAAAATACGCCGAAGATCTGGGTGGTTGTGAAAACGAATGCCAAACATGTCAAAAACTTCTCGCTCACGCCATTCAGCGCCTTCCCAGATATCAGTTGAGGAATCGACAACTAAGGCATCGTCTTTTAAAATTCCTGAAGTTTCAACCGTTGGATCAAGAAAAGTTTTTACTCGAACTCTTACTGCGGTGTCAGTGTTGGCAAGAATCCAAATAACAGCGAAGCGCCCGAGGGTTTGAGCAGGGTAGTCAAGGTAATCTACTGCGGTAACATCACAAAGCAAATCGAAGTTACACTCTGGGTCGTCACGTAGAAACCGTAACAGGCGGTGAACATCTTTTGGATCTGCAATCAGCGTTAATTCATCACGAAAATCAGTTGATCTCAGTGAGAGATCGCCTAATCCATCACGGACTCGGTCGAGGATTGCATTGATTGTTGAAGTAGACATTCGTGATTGTATTCTACAAGAAACTACTGCATCGAGGAACCCTGTAATCCGTCGATCCTGATCGAATCAATGTGTGGTTCCATATTCCACACAATGCTCGTGGCTCGAACTGGATAGGGGGTACCTTCGGTCACGATTGCGACTGTATTTCCAGCTGTTGCAGAAAGTTTCGCCAAGCCAGTTTGTAAGTTGTAGTCAAAGATGTCACAGTCAACTCTTCTTGTCTTTGTTGAAACGTAGACATTGTCTTCTGCCTTGATTTCTTGGACATCCATGCCTCGCATCATCACAGTTGAAGTATTTGTAGATGCGGTAGCAGTTGTGTTTTTAGATATTGCATTGATGCGGTTTGCTGTGAGCATACCAATCATTCCGTCCAACCCTTTGTGGAGCATTTGCACATTGTCTGTCATCTTGATTCGATATAGGGCATCTGAAATACGTGTCGTTCGCAGGTTGCCATCCCAAGTAAAGTGGGTCGTTCCTCTGCCGGCGAGTGATGATTGGTGCGTTGTATTCAGTGGTTTGCGGTTGTCTCTAATCACGAGTTCGCCATTCCCAACAGCGAGGAGTTCAGAAGTGTCCGTTTCGTATTCAATATGGTTGCCACCGATGTAATACAAAACAGGGCGTTCCTCAGGATGTTCCTTATCCCAGAGTCTGTATTCAAACTTCGCATCTTCGCGTGCAATGACACGTTGTAGTCTTCTCTCGTCGTCATCCAAAGAGGTGTGAGGAAGTGGTTCGTTTGTAAACTCAAACTGCAGACTTTCGCTTTGTATTTCAGTAAGTTCAACCGACGATTGTCTACTTCTTGCAACGACCTCTCCACGAAAATCGATGAGACCGCCATCATTATTGAAATGTTGGTCGATGACCATCGTTTCTTGCCAAGTCGCACGCATTGAAACATGTTGTGCTTCTGGGTCATCAACTGTTTCCTCTGAATCTACATTCACTGAAGGGCGTTCCATGCGTTGATCTTGATTGACAAGTAATGGTTGTGTAAGAAAACGGGCTTGCCCCGAGCCTTCCCAAAGGCCCTTGCCAGTTGAGCGGTTGATTTTAAATCGCGCTTTCTCGCCCCTGTCCATCAGCATGCGCTTGTATGCCACAACTACATCGCCGTCAAGTTCTGCGATCGATTGGTTGATATCACCACGAAGCGTCTTGCAAAAAGCACGCCCTCCATCGTTGAGGAGAACTTGCACATCGCCAGTTGCAATCATTTTATCTGCTTGCATTGATCCGCCAAATACATCAGTATTATCTTCAGCAACAACTTCAACAAACGTAACTTCTGCTCTGTCTGCCCAGAGCGTTTGGGTATCACTTATTCCTTTGACGTTTCCAGTTGCAACTGCAAGATCCGGTGTAGAAGAACCGTTGCCATCAGGTGCAAAGAGAATATCAAGCGTGTCACAAGTGAGTTCGCTTTCGTCAGTGATCATTCGAATGTTTTTATTGCAAACTACTTGCTTCAGGATTCCTCCATCTGAAGAGTCTGTTGCAGGGGTCATAGTGAAATCAACGCCGCCTTCCCAAGTGATTGTCGTGTCCACTCCATCTTTTGGTTGTCGTTCGAGTGAACCTTCGCCGACAATTTTACCTTCGCCATTTTTTTGTGCTACCCAAAGATGGTTCGCATACGCGACAGAGTCTTGCATCGCAACAATCGCTTGGGCTGATGGGTCCCCAAACAAGTCCATTCGATCTTGTTCAACCTCGTATCGAACAACATTGGCGAGGGCGGACGTATTAGATCCATGATCGATGAGGATTGCAGGAGAATTTGGCGTGCCAAATATTTCAAGCCGCGTTTCTTCAGGGACGGTAGGCATGTGTGTTTCATCATCGAGTGGAAGCATTGTGAGTCCGCCGTTGCACGTGATGACCGTTGGCACTAGATCTTCAGGTGGTAAGTGGATATCAAGTTGCGTTGGTGTTACTGGTTCGATGCCAAGGGCAAAGAGCGAAGAAACAATTGTTGCGTGTACCGAAAGTGGATAACTCGGCGCAGTGGTTTTGGCAATTGAATTGTTCACGCTCTCAAGTGCAAACGCAATTGTCATTCGGTCACCGCGTCCTTCCTTGCCTGAAAGGAGATCGCCTTGTTTGATCAGTACATGATCGGCGAGAGTAAGAAGATAATATTGTTCGTCGTTTTGTATGGCACCCGCTGCAACGTAGTGGTGCATAGGTGTACGATGTTTGAGGTTTGTTGGTGTGCGAACAAGTGTTGCTTGTGTTGCTTGCGGTTTGTTTTGGTATAGCGTGATTGAATCGACCTCTTCTAGTCGTAAGTATTCAATTCTTCCATTGGCATCGTTGAAACGAAGAGATAGTTGTCGGCCAACAAGAGAAGAATGATTTTCTGAGACAATTCGAACTTCACTTTCGCATGACACTTCGCCAAGAAAATTATCAAAACTTGCTTGGGGTGTTGTCATGACAATCGAAGGCACATCTGTTTGCGTGTTGATATTGAACCCTTCAAAGAGTTCAATTCGGACATTGCCGTAGATATCACCCGATTCAATCAAGCCATTTGGAGCGTTCGCAATCGCGCTATCCCCTGTAATGCGAACGATTTGATCAGATTTAAGAAATAACTCTACATCTGGATCAGTCATCTCAATCCAGCCAACGGGCATACTTACAGGAGCAGGATCAAGTGCGGTACATCGGTATCTCTGCGCGGGATTCCCTTTTGCATCTGTTTTGTGAATCCATCCCCCTGACGTTAGCGTAACGCCTATTTCAGTTGATGTGATTTCAGCGATTTCAACTGTTGCAGTCGGCGCTTCAAGCAGATCAATCATATCTTCGCTGTGTGCAAGTTTTTCTTGCATAGGTTGGCGATCAGAGAGAGCGAACAACAATACGATCAGGAGAATGCAAAAAATTCCTGTGATTCCGACGATCATCCACGTTTGTTTTTTGCTTGCAAATTTGCTCGGGTGGGGCGGTGGTTCTGGAAGTAAGGTATTTCTGGGAGATTCGTTTGTGCTCATGCGATGGATCCGTTCATTGCTGTGCGGGTGTCGATTTCAGTGTGTCGATGGCGTCCTGCCAACTTCCAGTCTCTTTCATGATATGTTCAATTGCGTCGCGGACTGCACCTCGTCCACCGTTATTAGGTGTGACCCAGTCTGCTATTTCTTTCACTTCTTGGGCACCATCGCCAACTGCGATTGCATATCCAACATGTTGCATGACCGTCATATCGCCAAGATCGTCGCCAACAAATGCTGTTTGCTCAGGCGTTACTCCTAGTTTGGAGAGTGTTTGGTCAAGGTCAGCAATTTTGTCTTTGCTCCCTTGTATGACATGGGTAATCCCAAGTTCTTTCGCCCTGATGTGTACACAATCTGCTTTGCGACCACTAATAAGAATGACTTCGTTTCCTGCTTTTAACCAAAGTGAAATCCCAAGACCGTCATGCACGTGAAATTGTTTATTTTCTACGCCGGTGTATTGCGTGAAGATAATTGTGCCATCTGTGAGGACACCATCAACATCAAGTGCAAGTACAGAAATGTTTTGTAATGCAGTCATGTTGAGAGTTTTAGTACGTCAACAGTGCCGCCACATTGTAAGTTCATCGCAATTGCTGCTTGGACGGCATCCATCGCAACAGATTCAATGTCATCAGTGCGGTTGTACAGGGTGTAAAGGACTCCGATCGCATATTCGCCGCCGGAACCAATTGCGTAATACCGATTGAGTGGTGTGACGCCAAGATCAGAAGCAACGGTGAAGATGCCTCCAGCATTTGCGATTAGAAATGTGGAGTCTAAATCTCCAAATGGTGAATTAATGTTTGCGGCTTGATCGTTGACAAACGTGTAGTGGTCATGCAATGCTCGCCAGAAGTCTAGAAAGAATGTAAATATTTTTCTCGCGCTTGTGAGATCGGGTGTTGGACGAGTAGCAAGGAAGTCGTTAAGAATATCATCGTACACCGCCCAGCCAGCACCGCCAATGAGGGAGTCGCCGATGCGACCGACTTTGCTTGTGCGAGCATTTTCTTGTGGCATGTGTTCAGAGTCACCAAAACTTGTAAGTGTGTCGGCGGCCATGACGATTTGATTATGTTTTCTAATTGCAACGATTACTGACATGATTACTCCGTGACGACTTTCATCGCGATAAGGTCTTGGACATCGATTAAACCAATTGGATGATTTTGATCATCAACGACCGGTATTTCATCAACCCGATATTCAGCGACAAGTTGTTTGGCATCTCGAACAAGAGCGCTTGTTGCGAGCCGCCTGGGATTTGCTGAGGCGACCTCACCAATAACACATTCCATTGGTTGTGAATTGTCAATGACTAATCTTCGGAGATCGCCATCAGTAAAAATGCCAACGAGTTTATTGTCGTCATCAACGAGTAAGATTGCGCCCGCCCTCCGTTTATTTGTTGTGGGGCGTGCGGCTAGCAGGGCTTTGCCGACAAGTGTGGAAGTATGAACAGTTGGAAGATTGTCACCAACTTTGAAGCGTAGTATTTCAGTGATTGAACGAAGCCCAGCGCCGAGCATGCCCCCTGGATGATGTTTATGAAAATCATCGGCGGAAAAGTTTCGTCTTCTCGAAACCGCAAGTCCCAGCGCATCGCCAATTGCAAGAGTTGCAGTTGTTGAAGCAGTCGGCGCGAGATTAAGCGGGCACGCTTCAGTGATCGCACCAGTAGAGAGATGTACGTCACAAAGTTTTGCTAGTGGGGAATCGTGAGAAGACGAAATGCCAATGCGAGGCACCTCGTCAGTTCGTAAAATGGCTGCAAGGTTGAGTACTTCTTCAGTTGTACCTGAGTAGCTCATCAGGATAACAACGTCGTTGTTTTTAATTGAACCAAGGTCACCATGTACCGCTTCAGCGGGATGGACGACGTGTGATGGTTGCCCGATGCTTGAAAATGTTGCTGAGAGTTTTGCGCCAACAAGCCCAGATTTTCCCATTCCGCTAAAAATAACATGTCCCCTGCAGGATTCGAGAATATCAATTGCTGTTAACCATTGCTGATAGGTAGATTGATTCGACGCAATCTCAACAGAGACGCGATTGATCGCATTTGATTCTGCTTGCAGAACTTCGCAGAGGAAGGTGCATTCGGCGGAATTTACGGACTCTTGTTGGGGGCGTGGAGTGTTCATAGGAGTTATGATGCAATTGTACCGCAGGAGCGGTAGTGAGCACATGATTTTACCACAAGAGCAATTTAGAGTCTCATTAGACGCCTTTGACGGTCCGCTTGACCTCCTCCTTTACCTCGTGCGAAGGACTGAAGTAGATATACAGGAAATTGAGATTGCGAAGGTCACAGATGAGTATCTCGCGGTGCTCCATCACGCGACTTCAATCGATATTGACATGGCGGGGGAGTTTCTCGTGATGGCAGCCACGTTGATTGAGATCAAATCTCGGTCCCTTGTTCCTGCAGATCAATTGAGCGAAGACAACGCTGATGATTCGACGGGCGAATCAAAGTTGGATCCACGTGAGGATTTGATTCGTCAACTTCTCGCTTTTCAGAGAATTCGTACTGCGGGCGAGGAACTTGATAAGAAAAAGGCATTGTTTGCATTGCGTTATCGAGCGAGAGTACATTTTAAGGAGATTCCAATAGAAGAGGAATCAGCACTCGAACTCGATGATGTGCATATTTTAGATTTGGCGGATGCGTATGAGCTCATTGCCTCAGCGATTGATTTTACTCGCCTTGGTGAACATCGTATTGAAATTGACGATACGCCAATTGAACTCTGCCAAGAAGATTTACTTGACCGATTATCGAGATCGAACGATGGCACAATCACGTTGAATTCAACTTTTGACGGGTTGAAAGCTGCCGAAAGGGTAGGGATGTTTCTCGCGACACTTGAACTCGTTCGGATGGGAAAAGTTACTGTTGCTCAAGATTCGCAGTGGGGAGAAATCACAATTGAGCAACTCGGTGTTGACGCTGAGACAACAGAGAGTTGAGGTTCTGCCATCGCGTAGCGATGGTGACCTCCGCACTCGCAAGCCAAATCTCAAATTCGAGCTTTATTGCTTATTACGTAGCCATTTTGTGCCGGTGCCGGGTGTTGTACCCGACCCCGTGCCAGGTCCCACAGTTTTAATGTACAAACAGCGTGGGGTTCTCGGGTCTATGAAATTTTAGGTTTCTTGGCAGCTTTTTTGATAGCAGCAATTTCCTGTGGCAATAAATCTCGCCATTGACCAGTTCTCAGACCCTTCAGTTCGAGGGGACCAATCTGGACACGGCGCAATCGTTTAACAGGATGCCCAACGATCGCCAACATTCGTCGGATTTGTCGGTTTCGTCCTTCAGAGAGTTCAATTTTGAGCAGGCTTTTGCCTCGATCCGTGCGAATCAATTCAATGGACTCTACATGTGCGCGGCGTGCTTTTTGTTGTTCGTCATGGCGCGTATGCACATCAGAAATATAAATGCCTTTACGCAATTTTTCGAGCGTTTCCTGGTCAACCGTTCCCTTGACGGAAACCTCGTACACCTTTGTCACCTCATGTTTTGGGTGCGTGAGTTGGTTCGTTAGTTGCCGATCATTTGTTAATAGCAACAAGCCTTGGCTTTCCATATCGAGGCGACCAATTGGAAAAATACGATTTCCTGAATGATGTTGCACAATATCACCAACACATCGTCGTCCTTCGGGGTCGCTGGCCGTACACACAATCCCTCGAGGTTTGTAGTACATGATGTACACTGGCTCGGCGTTAAACTTCAGTTTTCTATCTTTGACAGTAATTTTGTCCTGCGCAATGTCTACCCATGCCGGTAAAAAATCCACAACAGTTCCGTTGACACGAACTTCGCCTTCTTCGATCAATTCCTCGCATTTCCTACGGGAGGCAATGCCGCCATCTACCATCACTCGTTGCAGGCGGACGCCTCTTGATGCGTCTCGATACATCGCTCTTGGATCGTGATCGCCACTTTTTTTGTCTACATTCCACGCCATTTAGGCGTAGTCTACACGAGATGCGACTCACACCCATTTTCAAATGGCTCCGATCTGCGATTCATGACCCATTTGAGGAACTTTCTCGATGGGAAAAAATGGTGCGATATATTTGGCAAGTTCTTCGGCAGGGCGCTGCCCAACTCTCAGAAGACAGTGCAAGCACAATGGCTGCAGCGTTGACGTATCGTACGCTTTTTGGTGTTCTTCCAATGACAGTTGTGGGTGCTGGTGTCGCTCGCGCAATCATGGGTGAAGAGCGTTTTGAAAATTTTTTACATGACGCAATTGAAATATCAGGTTTGAATCTGGTGCAAATCTCTGATGATGGCGGGGTGTCAACACTAGGGAGTTGGCTCAGTAACCTTGTTACAAGCGGCATGAATGTCAGCATCGCAGCGCTCACATGGGTTGGAGTGTTCGTCTTGATTTATTCCGCGATTGCACTGATGGTGAATATTGAAACCTGTTTTAACGTAATATGTCGATCCAAAAAAGGAAGGTCATGGTTCAAGCGAATTCCGACATATTGGTTTCTCTTGACCTTTGGACCAGTTGCTGCGGCGGTAGGGATATGGGCTGATCAGCAAGTTGCTGGAATCATCCACGAGTACGTTGGTTGGGCTTGGCTTTTGCTCGTCGCGCAAAAAATCTGGAGTTTTCTCCTCTGCTGGGGCGTTCTTATATTGCTCTTCCGCACAATTCCTACCGTGAAACTTGGATACACCCCTGTGATGATCGGGGGAGCAGTTGCAGCTGTTCTCTTAATGCTAGGGCAAGCATCACTTGCGTTTTACTTCAATCACGCGCTTTCGTTGAAACAAATGTACGGTTCTCTGGGATTATTGCCAATATTCATGTTTTGGCTCTATCTGATGTGGCTGATTGTCTTACTTGGATTACAGGTCGCGTCGATCCTAGAATCAGTTTCGGACCGATAACTCGCCGGGTTAGTTTTCTATAACACGAGCTCATTTCAGTATTTACGTAATTTATTTGAGGATTACTGAAAGGAATCACTTTTTTTAAGGTTTTCTGAGTACCAACCCAAGTGGAGCCCAAAAATGACCGAATACACAAACATGAACGGAATCAACAAAACAAACAATACCTCAAAGAAACGATCTCTCTTCGTAGAAACAACATTCTCAGGCGGCACTGTCCACGCGACATTGGTCGGTCCAAGAATCGGTGAACGTGAAGCAGCAATCATCGCGAACTCCGTGAACGGGAAACTTCGTGAATATGGACCAAAGGTAAAAAACCTTGTCCTAGATTTTAGCGAAGTACAGTTTATCTCAAGCCTTGGACTTGGCATGTGCATCGACGTTCGCAACACTGCAGAGCAATGCAAAGCAGGGACATCGATTGTTGGACTAACGAGCCACTTGCAAGAGTTGTTTGAAATGATGCGACTCGATCGTCTCTTCACTATCAGTGGAGCAGCAAGTTCGCCATTTGGCAACGCAGCGTAAAAAACTACTTCGTTATGAACTTGTATCAACGGCTGTCACAGTGTTCCCTTTCATTGTGGCAGCCTGTATCATATAAGTACTATGGGTCTCGAAGAAGCCATTCCAGTAGACGGATACTTGACGACACAAATGAGTCGTGTCATCAATTGGGCAAGACGTTCAAGCGTCTGGCCTATGCCTTTCGCAACTGCGTGTTGCGGAATCGAATTGATGGCGACAGCATCAAGTCGCTTCGATCTCGCACGTTTTGGTGCAGAAGTGTTCCGGTTCAGCCCCAGACAAGCGGATCTCATGATCGTGGCAGGCAGAGTCTCTATCAAGATGATGCCAGTACTACAACGCGTCTATATCCAAATGACAGAACCCAAGTGGGTGATTTCCATGGGCGCTTGTGCATCGACAGGCGGTGTCTTCGATACATACGCAGTCGTGCAGGGGGTCGATCAGTTTCTGCCAGTCGACGTCTATGTGCCTGGATGCCCGCCAAGACCAGAAATGCTCATCGAGGGCGTGATGGCAATTCAGAAGATCATCGACGAAGACAACATCCCTTACGACGGGGATGGAAAACGACTACCACTTGGCGTCGAACTTCTCTCGTCTTCTCCAGAGCAAGTAGACGTAACAATCAACGGCTCCGAAGCGTAACAGCGCGGAGTCGCACCACATCAACGCAATTATCTGATACAACTACATATAAGATGGTGTCCGCATGACATATGCAGTGGCTCTAGAGCAGCAAGTCCTTGTCCTCAACAGGGGGTACAGTGCTGTTCGTGTCGTTCCGGCGAGGGATGCTTTTACGCTTCTTTGCAGGGAAGCCGCAGAAATTATTTCTGTTGAAGATGGACACTGGGCGACGTACAACTTGGCCAATTGGATTGATGTAGCAGCTGTTCAAAAAGAGTTTGAGCCAGCAGAGCATTCATGGATACGGTTACCAAGTTTAGAAATTGCTGTCCCAAAAATTATTCGTTTGCTTGCGTTTGATAAAGTGATTAAACCTCAATTGCGGTTGACTCGCCGAAATTTGTATGCACGAGATAAAAATAAATGTCAATATTGTGGAAAACGGTTTTCGTCTTCTGACTTAACGTTGGATCACGTTTTACCACGCGTGCAAGGTGGTGGAAACTCTTGGACGAATCTAGTCTGTGCGTGCTTGCGGTGTAATACGAAAAAAGGTGGCCGAACACCACGGCAGGCAAATATGGCGTTGATTACAAAACCATTTAAGCCTGCGAAGTGTGAATCTTTACGCATTCGCATTGGTCGCAGGCAATATCAATCATGGAAAACATTTTTGAACAACGCCTACTGGACGGTTGAACTGCAAGAAGAGTAGTCTGCAACTTGTCTTACATGCAAAAGCAGTTTAATGACGGAAACATCGCTCGCCTGTATGAAGAAGGGTAACACCTGCTTGCTCGCATACATCGATTGTTTCTTGATCTCGAACGCTGCCGCCGGGTTGCACAATGCATTTGATTCCTGCGTTAATCAATAGTTGCGGACCATCAGGGAACGGGAAAAATGCGTCGGAGCCAGCGACAGGATTGTTCGCTTCAGAGAGCGCAGTGCCTGCGCGTTGGATCGCGAGATTCGCAGCAGAAACTCGGTCAACTTGTCCCATCCCTCCGCCGATGAGTGCACTGTCTGAGACAATCGAAATTGCGTTTGATTTAAGATGCGCGCTGGTGATCCAAGCAATCGCTGCATCGTTTCGCATGGAATCGCTTGGTTCAGGACCAGTCTTTAATTCCCAATTCGCAACCTCTGCAACGATTGGTCGTACGCTCTGTGTAAGAAAACCGCCAACTACGGAACGAAGTTGTTGCCAGTGGTCAAGTTGAATGTCATTGCCGACTGCAAGAAGTCGTACATTTTTCCAACGATCTGACAGAACTCGTTTTGCTTCGTTTGAAAAAGATGGTGCAATAATGACTTCAAGGAACTTTTCGCCATGTGCGATTTGATGTGCGAGGTCTTCATCTACATCGCCACTGAGCGCTACGATGCCGCCGAACGCTGCGAGTGGATCACCTTGCCAAGCTCTTTGAAATGCATCTGTGAGAGTATCGCCGAATGCCGCGCCACATGGATTTGTATGTTTGATGATTGCCGCAGCAGGGCGCGTGGCGTATGCAGACAAGTCTTGTACAAGTTCGAGGGCAGCCGCAGCGTCGATGAGATTGTTGTAACTCAGTGGTTTTCCCGCAACCACATCTGCAGTAACAACATTGGAACCTTTTGCCGTAGGGTCCCTGTAAAGATACGCAGTTTGGTTTGGGTTTTCTCCGTATCGAAGAGTTTGTTCAAGTTGTCCGTTGATTCGAATGTGCGTTGAAGAAGCGGCGTCTTCGCCTTGCATCCATGCACTGATGATCGTGTCATATTCAGCTGTCCGAGTGAACGCAGCAGTTGCTAAATCTCTTCGGAGTTCTGGAGTAATTTTCCCATTTGTTGCCTCGAAATCTCCTTGTACTAACGTGTATTGTGTTGGGTTTGTGACAACGGTGACAAAATCGAAATTTTTAGCAGCAGATCGAATCATCGCAGGACCGCCAATGTCAATTTGCTCAATTGCTTCGGCTTCAGTGACATGGGTTTTTGCAATTGTTTGTTCAAATGGATAGAGATCAATGCAAATCAAATCAATTGGAGCGATGTCGTGTTGCTCCATTGCTTCGACATGTGATTGCTTGTCTCTTCTTCCGAGTAATCCACCATGAATGAGTGGGTGTAATGTTTTCACACGGCCATCGAGCATCTCTGGAAAACGTGTCACCTGATCGACAGGAGTCACGGGCAAACCTGCTTCTGCAAGAACTTTTGCAGTGCCTCCAGTTGAAACAAGTTCAGCGCCACGATCATGTAACATTCTTGCGAAGTCAACAACGCCAGTTTTATCACTGACTGAAATCAATGCTCTATTGATCGGAAGGGGAGATGTCATTGAAAATGATTCCTGCTCTTTAGTTTGTAAGACGTGGAATTAATTTGATGATCGCATTGTCTTCAGTAATCAGATAAAGATTACCTTTTTTTGGACTATCTACAAGAAGTTCTTTCACTGTTGGCAAAGGGAGCGTTGCTGTGATGGACCCAAGTTTCATGTCAACTTCTTGAAGCACGCGATTTTCTTTGTCCCAACACAGGAGGCGGTTGTTTGTTGTGGTAGTGATAACTACGCCATGTACATCTTCAGCAGTCCAGCGTTTTTCGCCCGTAATATCAGGAGGAAAAGCAGAAAAACTCGTCAAGCCAACACCAGGAATTCTTTGGTACAACCCATCGCCAATGATGGCAGGGGAGTCAGTAAGTTCAGCAGTTGTTAAGAATTTCCACCGAGGTCTTCCAGTGTATAAATCAATCGCCCTGAGATATTGATCAGTTCCAGCGACGTAGACCGTTCCATTGTTTATTGTGGGTGTTGCAACAACTGCATCGAGCAATTCGATCAACCAAAGTGCTCTTGCTTTCTTGAGATCAATTGCTGCGAGTGAACCGTCGCCTCCTGTTGCAACGACGATCCCATCACTAAGTGCAGGTGTTGTATTCATTGTCTCAGCAATGGAATAGGTGAGCGATGAAAAGCCGATGGAGCAATCATGCCATACAAGTTTGCCATTTCTAGAACCATACAACAATGTTGTGTCTGTGAGGATCCCTGGTGTATTTGCAGACCAACTCAGTTTCTGAACAGATTTGTCAGACGCCCCTTTGATTGGATTCGAAGTGTGTGTTGGGAGGTTTCCTGTGTCTGACTCAAACGCAAAGATGGCTACATCAGAATTCACGTAGACTTGTCTTGCTTCTTCGTTCGCATTGATGCCCAGTAGCCGGTAAGTGTGGTTTCCAACAGGAGAAGACCAACGCCAAGCGCCAGATGCAAGGTCGTAACAAACAAGATGATCGTATTGATCGATTGCGTATAACGAATCATCAGCAAGGGTTGTGAGACGTAAATTTTTCGCGGTCAGTTGGTTGACCCAATCGATCCTAAATGACAGATCTCGCAACTCGGCAAGGTTCACTCCATGGGTTGAGCCAATTGTTGGAGTAGTATTCACACTATCATTAGATATATCATTAGATATCGCATTAGAAAAAGTAGAAAAACATACGAGGCCAACAGTGGCGAAAAAGCAAAGTAAAGGTATCTTGCGCATTTAAAACTCCATTTCAGAATTTGCATTTTACAGTTCTGAGATGGGCAGTATCGAAGAGTAGGCGTAAAGAGTCAAGCCCAAGTGAAGGGATCATGCAATGTTTACTGGAATAGTTGAGCGAATTGGAACAATTTCTGCCATTGCGGCGACTTCAGCAGGAAAACGGGTCGTGTTAAGGTGCACACCTTGGGATCTGCCGGCGAGTTTGGGTGAGTCGATCTGTGTCAGTGGATGCTGCCTGACGGTCGTTGAGCACACGCGAGAGGGCAATGACCTGTTTCTGTCTTTCGATGTTGTTCCTGAATCTCTTACCCAGACTACGCTTGGTTCTATCGAACAGGGCTCTGAGGTTAATATCGAGAGAGCGTTGAGAGCAGACGGTCTTCTTGGAGGGCACCACGTGCAAGGGCATATTGATGCGATTGAAGAGATTCTCGAAGTAAGCGAAATAGGTGATGAGGAAATCCGTGTTCGAGTCACAATGCGAAACGTTGACAAGGATACAGTTGTTCCAAAAGGGTCTATTGCCATTGATGGTATTTCATTGACAATTGCTTCGGTCACTGCTGATTCATTTGATGTCGCGCTTGTTCCGACTACATTGCGAGAAACAACGCTCGGCAAAGCGCATGTCGGTGAACACGTGAATATTGAAACTGACATCATCGCAAGAACTGTTGTTCGTGTTGTTCGTAATATGCAGTAACAAACTTGTAAGTTCGTCTAGGTTCTTATTTCCAAGTTGCAATCTTTTTAAGACACGCCACGGAGACCCATCTAGTTCTACATCATTGACTCCGAGTCAACAACTATGCTGCAATGTTCGCTGCATGCGCGGGAGCATGTAAGCAAAGCATAGTGAGATCATCGTGGTGAGAGGTTTTGCCATCAAGTAACGCACCGATTGCTTTCACGATATTCTCGTTGGTGCAACCGATGTTATAGATTGCTTGAAGATGGGAAGGGAGCCCAGATTTGATAGTACTTTCATCAAGGGCATCTTCGAACCCATCCGAGTAGAAAATTACGCGATCATCGTCACCAATAGTAACGGTCTGCTCTGGAAAATCTGCGCCTTCGAAAATGCCAAGGAGTGGTCCTTCCGATCCAAGCAACTCTGTTTTTGAAGCACCTTGCATCCATAATGCAGCAGGGTGCCCAGCTCCTGCGATTGTGAGTGATCGTGTTTTACAATTGATGACGCCATACATCGCAGTTGCAAATCGTGCGTTATTCCCGTTGCGGTCTAGAATGGCTTGATTGAGTGTGGTTAATACTTTCGAGGGAGAAGTAAACGTGCCTAGGGCATCTGTTCTACACCCAGCAAGTGCCTTGGAAATAGCCATTGCTAACATCGCTGCTGGCATGCCATGCCCAATAGCGTCGGCAATAAAGAACGAAATGTGATCATCATCGAGTTTTGTAATATCGTACATATCTCCACTGACAACTCCAGTTGGTCGCCAGAGTGTATTGAAGTATATGGAATGGACAGGTTCAGTATGCGATGACATAAACTCTTGCTGAAGCATTGCTGCTGAATTGAGATCGTTATTCATTTGATCAATATCTTCTTGCAGTGATGTTCTCATTGTAGACATGAGGCCAATTTTGCTTCGAAGGATTGAGACCTCGTCCTCTCTTTGGAGCAAGCCAAATAGAATGCCTGAGGCTGTTGCACTGTCGATTTTTGTATTCGCAACTATGATGTCTAGAGAAGAAGTAAGTTCTGAGAGGTAATCCTGATGGTCACAAAGGAGCAATGCAGGAATTCTTTCCGCATGCAATTGTAGTAACGTTGGAAGAAGTTCAAGTAACTCTTCCACAGATGAAGCATGGAGTAACGCTGCGTCTGGTCCATCGGCGATGTTCTTCGTAAAATGCGGCGGAGTTGGTCCGGCCCAACAGCGCCCAACATCTATCTGTGGCTTGAGGCGTGGGGTACATTGGTCTTGAATGAGAATCGTTGGTCGGTACATAGTGTTGTTGCAAAGAGATAATCCTTGTGGATGGGATATCTTTCTACTTTCACCTCGGTATATTCACCATGTTTCCCAATCAAAATGCGGGGGGTATCAGCCCCATGCGAACGATTATTCCGTTTGTTCTGGTCAGGGGAAGTGATGAAGTGGTTATCGGGCGACGTTACGTAAGTCCTGTAAATCCAGTGAGATGCGATCGTTTACTCTGAGGTGTAAACGTTGAATCGAACCCTCTTGGAGTTCAATGGCGTACCTTGCAGGTCCATTCGAATAAAAATGCTGCAAGCGACCTTCGTACTCCCATTGTGATTCTTCAGTTCCTTGAGGTTCCTCAATTTTCATTTCGTGTGTTGCAGTAATAGTCCCACGGGAATCGAGGAAGAGCAGATCAATATTCACGAGACAATTTGCCATCCAGAAGGAGCGTTCCTTTGATTCAGTGAAGACAAAGAGCATCCCACCATGGTCTGGGATAGAAGTTCGCTCCATGAGTCCATGCACTCTTGAAGCCATATCGGTGGAGAGTTCCAACGTAAAAGTTTCACCGCCAATTGCAATTTCTACAGAAGTTGGTTGTGTAGAACTTGCGCAACCAATAACCAAGGAGATGAGTAAAAATGTTGCAATTAATCGAGTAACCATTGTTCGTCCTCTCTGGTGAAAATGATATCTTCAGTTGTCAGTTGGTGTATGTCAAATCCATGGCAAAATTCTTGCGCAGAAAGAAGTTCATTTTTGTTTGTCACGTTGCACCATTTTGCAATCAGTCCGACAATTTTTTCTGGTTGCATTCCATTGTTGTAGTATGTAAGAAGCCGCGTGTCTCCATGCCTTTTTGCTAAACGCAATCCATCTTCGCCTACAACAAGTGGCAAGTGCCACCACGTTGGTTCTTCGAGACCAAGTGCAGTGTAAAGTTGAGATTGCCACGCGGCCGATTCAAGAAGGTCGTGTCCACGGATAACATCTGTAACACCTTGCCTTGCATCATCAATGACTACGGCAAGTTGGTAGGCTGGCATGTCATTTTTTGTCCAAACGACAAAATCATTGAGATGTTCAAACTGTTTTTTTCCGAGCAGCTCATCTTGGAGTACGTGCACATCACCATGAACAATAAACCTCCAGTTCGTTGATTCATTTATCCAACTCGCATTATGAGATCGCACATTTTGCGGTCGTAAAACTTCTTTGCCGAACGGGTCGTCCGCGTGCGGAGCACTCGCTGCTTGATCTATTTCTTTTCTCGTGAGGTTGCAATGGTAGACTTGGGCATGGCTGATGAGTGTGTCAAGACCGTGTTTGTATGGGGAGAGATCTTGGCTTTGAAGAAGCGTTTCGCCTTCCCAATCAACGCCTAGCCATGCAAGGATTGCGTGTGTGCTTTTGATGCTCGAAAGGTCTATTCTTGGTCCAACAAGATCTTCCATTCGTAAAATGAGTTCCCAATTATTATTCCGAGCAACTGCCCAGTTGATTAAAAAGGAACAAGCGTTTCCTAAGTGGAGAGCGCCTGTAGGCGAGGGCGCCAATCGAGAACGCCGAAGAGTCACGCTGCTAATTTCTCTTTTACGAGTGCTGCTCTTTTTTCTTGGAGTTGGGACTCATTGAGGTCGTCACCAAAACGCCATTGTAAATGACCTTGTTGGATATCGATGAAGAGTTGATTGATTGTGTTGATATTGACATTTGTGATTCGCTCTAGGGAAACGCCAAGTCGTACTCGTCCTAAACAATCCATTGCTTCTTCAAGCGGGAGTAATCCTGCGTTTTCCAAAATGCCCTGAGCACGGAACACGCGATCGTCAAGTTTTGCACCGTGCTGTTGAATGATTGTCATCCTTGCGTTGCGTTCGTTTTCAATTACTGTTGGAAGAAATTCATCTTCAAGCATCGATCTCAGATCTTCTTCGTTGTACCCAAGTGTGACTTGGTTGCTTAACTGATACAGGTCGGCAATCGTTTCAGAGCCTTCACCGTGGTAGCCACGAATCGCAATCGACATGCCCTCGCAAGCGTTGTAGAGTTTCCTGAAACCCTTGGTGATTCTCAGTGCAGGTAAATGCATCATGACACTAAACCTCGCGCCGGTTCCGACATTAGTAGGACATGCAGTAAGAAATCCAAGTTGATCATCAAACGCGTATGCGACAAGTTCTTCCATGCGTTGATCTATTGCAATCACATCTTTGTGTGCATTGAGAAGGTCAAGCCCAGGTTTGATGGATTGGATTCGAAGATGATCTTCCTCGTTAATCATGACACTTCTTGAGAGTTCAGGGTCGACCATGACACCGCGGGGGTGTGTTGCATCTGCAAAATGAGTCGAAATGAGGTGACGCTCAGCGCACATCCATCTCTCAATTGTTGAGAGTTTGTGAAGGTCTACCCATTCAAGAGTGAGCTCATGGTTACTGTTGCAAGCGGGTGCGAGAAGGAGTTCTACTTCTTCGCAATCTCCCGTTGTTGCTCGGTTGACGAACGGAAAACCTTCGAGGTTTCTTGCAAGCCTCGCTCTTGAACTGAGTACAACATCTCCATACGCTGTGGTTCCACTGGCGTACGGACAATTGATATCTGGATCAAACTGCATTGTCGTCGTCCTTCTTGTGGAGTTCTCGGAGGGTGTCACGGATATCAGCAGCTTCCTCGTAGGCTTCTTGAGTTACTGCACGTTCAAGTTCTGAAAGTAATCGCCGAATTGCAATATGACGGTCGATATCAGCGCTGGCTCTGCGTGGTGATCGCCCAACATGTTGTGAATGTTTCTCGTGAAGATTAGCAATGACAGGAAGAAGTTTCTCTTTGAATGTAACGTAACATTCTGGGCAACCGAGTAGTGCTTTTTCTTTGTAGATTGCAAGTGTCATGCCGCAATCAGGACATGTATTGACAGAAGGAGTGAACGAGAAGCCCATCATTTCTGGATTCAATGAAATTGAAATTCCGTCTGGTCCAATGTCGATTCCGCATTCACGCGCGTGGTCTTCGCAAAGGCTCACTGTTTTTGTGACACCCTGTAACACTCTCGTGTCGTGGTAAATCGCAGGTCGGTCGCAATGATCGCACGTGTTCATGATGGAAGAGATCCGCTTAACGTTTTACCAAGTTGCGAAATAGCTGCGCAAGATTTGATGAGTTCATGCATGTCATCTAGCCGCTGCATTGTGCTTGCATCGGATAGAGCATTGGCTGGGTCGGGATGGCATTCAAGGAAAAGCGCGGGTACGCCTGCCGCAGTTGCTGCGCGAGCAAGCAGGGACGCTCTGTCTGGTCTGCCTGCGGTTTGGTTTGTGCCGCCTCCGGGCAATTGTGTTGAATGTGTGACGTCGAAGCAAATTGGTGGTCCAATTTCCATAAGATCACCAAGACCAATAAAATCGTTTACGAGTCTGTTGTATCCGAAGAACGTACCTCGTTCCGTGAGCATGACATCGGTACAGTTTGATTCTCCAAGTTTGTGAACAACGTGTTTCATTTCGTCTGGTGAAATAAATTGTCCTTTTTTAACATTGACGGGCTTGCCCGTTTCAGCGCACGCAACAAGCAAGTCTGTTTGTCTGCATAAGAATGCAGGGACTTGCAGAATGTCAGCGACTTCGGCAACATTTGATGCTTGTAATGCTTCGTGAACATCGGTAGTGACAGGGATCTGTAGTTCTTCTTTTACATAGTGAAGAATGTCAAGACCTGCATCTATGCCCGGACCGCGATTGGAATGCACGCTTGTGCGATTTGCTTTGTCGAAACTTCCTTTGAAGATAAAGCCAACGCCAGTATCAATACAAATAGATTGCAGTGTTGAAGCAATGCGCAAGGCAACTTCCTTGGATTCTAGTAAGCAAGGACCAGCAATGATGAGTAGGGGCGCATCGTCCCCTACTCCGACACCGTTTATTGATGTGAACTTTGACATGCGGTATAGCGTACCAAAGGATAGTGATAGTCCGATAGTTACCGCCAAAAAACTTGCTTTTTTGTGTAATTGATGTGCCTCACTTCAGGTGTTCTTCAATACGCCCGATAGCGCTAGCGGGGGACTAACGATAGGAAACCAAAGATATGACACACATGCCACGCGAACCCGAAGCCTTTAGTGAACAAGTTGTACGAATTTTACGTCGTCATTTTCCAGATAGCGAGGTTCGTCTTGCGGGTCCAATGGATTTGTATTTAGATGAGCGTCATCTGGGGCTGGAAAATCTCTATCGTATGGTTCAAAGTGAACCACATCGGGGTGTTGATATTGTCGAGGATTTTCTAGATCGCTTGCTTGAGGGAGATGAAATGTCTCACATCCCACTTCCGCTTTCTATGGCAAAAGGTCGCATTATGCCTCGAATCCAACCTGATTCAATCTTTGAACAGTTGGATCGAGAACAAGTTGCGTATCAACCGTTTGTGAATGAAACTGTGATTTTATACGTCATCGATCTCCCCCGAATGACTGTGAGCATTACTGTTGAACAGATGATGCGTTGGGGCGTTACGGTTGATGAATTAGATGCTTTCGCTCGAGAAAATCTCGCGGCATACCAACCAAGCTTGAAGATTCAAGTAGTAGAATCACCCAGTGGTGGTCGTGCTGCTATCTTTAATATGCAAGATGGATATGACGCTTCTCGCATTTTACTCTCCTCGCTCTGGCGCCGGCTAGCGCCTGAACTAAAGGGTAACTTTTATGTTGCAGCTCCTGCAAGAGATGTGTTTATGGCTTTCTCATGTGAGCCTGAACCACTTGTTGAAAAATTACAGGAACGAGTCGCACATGACTACAAACGACTCCCATATCCAATTTGCACAGATCTCTTCCTCGTGACACAAGACGGTGTTGCTGGTACTCGCGCTGCTTGATCATCGCCCCGTTGTTCATCTCTCTACGCGTATACTGTCCACATGTTGTTGATTGTCGATAATTACGATTCATTTACCTATAACTTAGTGCAACGAATTGGTGAAATTGGAATTAAGTGGGGCTCTATTCCTCAAATGAAGGTCATCCGGAATGATGCGTTGACTGTAGCCGAAGTTGAAACTCTTGCTCCCGAGAGGCTCCTGCTTTCGCCCGGACCAGGCACACCAGCCCAAAGCGGTATCTGCGGAGAGCTGGTTCAGTGCTTTCGTGGAAAAATCCCAATTCTTGGTGTTTGTTTAGGACACCAAGCAATTGCAGACCTTCATGGGATAGCAGTTACACAATACGCTTTTCCCGTTCATGGAAAAACTTCCAAAATCCATCACGACAACAAGGGCGTTTTTGCAGGTCTTCCTCAACCGTTTGAAGCTACACGGTACCACTCACTTGTTGTTGAGCCAGAATCAATCACGAGCGAGTTTGTCCAAAGCGCTTGGACGGATGACGGAATTTGTATGGGAATCCGTTGGACTGGTAGCGGAGCACCTCTTGAAGGCGTGCAGTTTCATCCGGAAAGTTTTATGACTGATGCGGGACCCGAATTGCTTGCTAATTTTCTGCGATATACGTGATATTTTCTAAAAACGAATTCCAAGTTTCTCGGTGTTCGTTGATTGCATGAGAAGTGCCAAGCAGACGCAAAGAAATAGTATCTGTTTCGTATTCGATTAATGCAATCAACATGGTGTAATCGTGATGGTGATAGGAAGATCCAAGGCCCATGTATTCCCCAGTGATCTCAACAATTGTCGTAGGGAGATCTGCAACCGTTATTGTTTTGATTGTAGGCCGTAAAGAAGCGCCGCCACCAGATCTAAATTGTGACTTCAGACGAGCAATGGTATTGCTCAACTCTCCGCCTTCATACTGTGTAATGACCAATTCTATATTTTCAGTATCCCTAGCACCTTGAAGTAAGTAATTCGCTAGTCGCATATTGCTCGATGGCGTGGTCCATGACCACGTTTTAGGTTTCGGTGATTTGAAATCGTTAAAAATAATCCAGTTCGGATCTGTTTCTTTTCGAGGACGAAATTTGGCATCATGGTCAATCTTCTCGCGTTCTTTAACCAAAATGGAAGGGTCAGGATCGGTGGATTCTACAGCAGAAGAAATCTCGGCTGGTTCTGGGGGAATTGGAATGTTTTCACTTGGTTTTTCACAACCAAGAAGTCCGCAGCCCAAAAGCAAGAGTAGAATGGAAGTTTCTTTGCGTGGCATAGCAATAAGGTTCCTCATCTGAGAGGATACGCACAGGATAACATTCGGCTTCATATAAGGGTCAACGTGAGTAGAACCATCCATTTACATGCAGGAATTATCATTCTCGACCCCTCAGCAGAGAAATATGCTTCATCAATTACATTTTGTGATGGAGTTGTTGCTGCAATCGATCAAAGTGCACCTGCAGGTTCGCTTATAGTTGATCTTCATGGACAGACGCTCACCCCAGGATTTATTGATTCCCATCTCCACCTCACGCTCGGAAGTAGTGGAGTTGGGGATGTCGATCTCTCTCACTGCACGGGGCGAAGTGCGTTTGAGCGATCGCTGTATCGCGGTCTTGAAAAATTAGATAAAAATCAGTGGCTCATCGGTTCAGGGTGGTCGGAACAAGTTTTAGGAGAGCCACCAACCCTTGATTGGGTGGATTGCATTCAAGAAGTTCCTGTGCTTTGCTGGCGCACTGATTATCACGCAGCAATACTAAATTCACTTGCGTTGCAACAACTTGATCTCAATGCTATCGAAAATATTGTTGGGGGCGAAGCGTGCAAGTATGGCATTGTGAAAGAAAGTGCACTTTGGGAATGTGTTGCACCGTTAATTCCAACACCGCATCCCTCGCAAATTGAAAGTCGGTTAAAAAAATGCACGAGTGCTTTGCACGCTGATGGCATTACCCTCGTTGGTGCAATGGAGGAGTTACAAGATGTTGAAAACTTTTTGTTTCCTTTGAGAGAGGCATTGCACTTGCGAATACGGGTGATGGTTCTAGACGAACCCTCCGCAGATACCTTTCGCCGTTGTTCCTTTTTTGAAGATGATCCGCTTCTCGCTATTGTTGGGTTTAAAACGTTCATCGATGGAACACTTGGATCGCGAACAGCGAAAATGTTTGAACCATATTGTGATATTGATTCTTCTGGAGTTTTGGTTGGACATGCATCAGATGGGGATTTAGAAAAGTGGGTTGATGCAGTAGTAGGTGGTGGCTATGCACCTGTCGTACACGCAATTGGAGATGAAGCTGTTGGTATTGCCTTACACGCTATGCAACAAGTCCCGCCTTCGCTTCTGTCCAGAATTGAACATGCCCAGTTTATCTCGGGAAAAGATTACGACCTTGTACGTGGTCGTTGGTTCGGCGTACAACCGTTGCATAAAATTGCAGATGATAAAATTTCGCTAGTTTCAGTAGGCGCAAAGAGGGCAAGTACGCTCCACGATTGGAGGACTATGATTGATTGCGGGGCGAACCTGAGTTTTGGTTCCGATTGGCCAATAGCCCCACATACGCCTATTCAAGCGATGGCCGTTGCAATTGAAAATGGAGTAACTCCAAAAGAAGCATTGGTTGCGACCACTGTCGATGGAGCGAAATCATTGCGTGAACCTTTAGCTGGGGTATTACGCCTTGGTTCGTATGCAGATGCAACACTTGTAAGTTGTAATCCTTTGGAATGCGATTGGAATGCTTGCCAGCCTGCAGTCACTATGACTATTGTTGCCGGCGTGATACAATTTAGGCAGGAACCAACAGATGAATGAATTATCACATATTGATCACAAAGGGCAAGCATCAATGGTCGATGTTTCCGCAAAACCTTTGATGAAAAGAACTGCAGTGGCAACTGGTTTTTTTGTTGCTAAAAAAGAAACCCTTGACGCAGTCATGGATGGGAACTTGCCAAAGGGGGAGGCGATTTCTGTTGCAAGAATTGCAGGTATTCAGGCTGCCAAGAGTTGCGGTCCTCTTATTCCTCTTTGTCATCCATTGCCACTTGAATGTGCAGGTGTAGAGTTTGAACGTGCCACTCCAGATTCCCTGCAAATTACTGCAACGACCACAACCACCGCAAAGACTGGTATCGAGATGGAAGCGTTGACTGCGGTCTCTGTTGCAGCGCTTACGCTCTGGGATATGACCAAAGCAATCGACAAGGAATTGCGGATTGAAGGGATTAAACTTGTTGCTAAGACGAAAGTGTGTTGCGATGAGCGGTAGGTTCAATCTTCTCGAACTTCAATAACCGCTTCGATAAATTCGCATATAAGAGCGGGATCTTTGACGCCTCTGCTTGATTCAATCCCGCTGCTCACATCGACCGCTGCTGGATGAAGTGTTGAAATGACATCACGCACATTTGCAGGTGTTAATCCCCCAGCAACGATGATAGGTTTTGTCAGGCTGTCTATAACTTCCTGAAGTTCTTTTATGTTGAACATTTCGCCGAGTCCACCAGTTGAACCATCGATGAGAATTGCTTCAATGTCAGTTGATGCATCGAGCGAACGCACTGCATTCTTGTCCCATTGCAACGCGCTGATCACGGGACAAGGGGCCGAGGCGATTGTCTGTTCATCTTCTTCGCCGCAGAGTTGAAGCCAGCCAGGCCAATCTGAAAAATCTCGTAAATTTCCATAATTTTGTAGTACCGCAACGGGCAGAATTTCTGGAGGGAGTTGAAGTAGCAATCTTTCTGCATGTGATCGATCGATGTATCGTGGTGATTTTTCAGCAAAAACAAAACCGATTGCATCCGCTCCTGCTCCAATAGCAACACCTACTTCCTTTTCGGTTTTTAACCCACAGATTTTAATTGATGGTTGTCTGAGATTCAAAAAAGAGTAAGTCATGCATTCGTCATTTCGGTTTTAAGTATGTCGGCAAGTTTCTTGTGTTCGTCAGAAAATTGTCCATAGAATTGGTCGATGAGTTTGATGGATCGTTTTGGATTGCTTAAACTTCTTGCATACTTTGCAGCGAGAAGGAGCGCGACTTCAGGCGCATCGTTTGGCGCAGGTTTTTGTTTGAGATGTTGTTCGTACAATATTGCAGCCTCAGAAACTTTTTGAGAACGAAGTAGCGTATTCGCAACTTCAACGCGTGTACGAGCATCCAGTGTAAAAGAAGGGTCGTTTGAGAGCGATTGCAGGTAAGCATCCGCTGCAACTTTGGGTTGCCCTGAGACAATAGATTGTTCAATTGATGCCCTTGCAATTTTGGTGGGTGACAACGGTTTTTGCTTCACTTTTTTTGGTGTATGTGATTCTGAAACTACAGCACGGAATTGCCTTCGTCGTTTTGCTTGGGTAATCACTCGGAAAAGGTCGTACTCACCACGAGGGATAATGCCTGTGACAAGTAATAGGTAGACGACACTAAGCCCAGATGCATATCCGCCCAGGTGAACAACCCACGCGGTGGGACCTCCGTCTGCACCCGCTATTTTTCCAATTAAATTAAGTCCGTCAAATGCAATTTGGAAAATAACAAGCAAGAGTCCTGGGGCTTCGATGATAGTAATGAGGAAGAAAATAAAAAGGATACGAATTTTAGATCGAGGGGCGAGGACTGCAAACGCCGCCGTAATTGCGCAGACGGAACCACTCGCACCGATTACTGTGTTGTCATAGAATAGAACATGTAAGCCTCCGCCAATTGCGCCGCACCCAAGAAAGAGGGCAAGAAAACCAATGTGGCCAAGGCGATCCTCTACAACTTTGCCAAAAGGGAGCAGAAAAATCATATTTCCAATGACATGCCACCAAGTTTCGTGGATAAATTGGTACGTAAAGAGAGACCAAATGTGAAACTGGGCATTTGAGAGTTCGCATGCTTGCAAAATTGAGTGAATTTGGAGTAGCGTGGCATCTGTCGAATGATCTCCAGAAACACGCCCAATTGACCAAGAAACGGCGAATAACAGCATATTGACGCCAATGAGAAAGTATGTCACTGACGGATAGTTGCGTAATCGCACATCTGTACCAATTGGAAGTAGCATTTTTTGTATTGTAGGCTTGGATTCCAACGCAGGTTTTGCTAAAATAAGGTGTTCAATCTACGCAAAGATCTCTGGTGGTCTTTTTTTGGGGTGCGTTTTAACTAAGTTAGGAGTTTTATAAATGAGTGCAATAATGCAAGAAATGCAAACTGATATTGGTCTTGTCTCAACTGTTGTCGCGAGATCCTCTCTTTCCTTTATTGATGGCGAGAAGGGTATCCTTGAGTATGTTGGGTACGACATCGATGATCTCGCACGGAATAGTACGTTCGAGGAGACAACATTTTTGCTTTGGCACCAGCGACTTCCAAGTCATAGTAAACTTGCAGATTTTACTGCTCGCGTACAACGTAATTACGATTTGTCCGATGCAATGTGGGATATGATCGTTTCATTGCCTAGAGACGCAAGCCCCATGCATGCGCTTCGAACGTTGACTTCCGCTTTGGCTTTAGAAGATCCAAATGCAGATGATCCTTCTGAAGAAGCGAATGAACGAAAATCACTCGCTATGTTTGCAAAAATGCCTGCATTGATTGCAGGGTTTGATCGCCATCGCAAAGGTTTAGATATTGTTCGACCAGATACTTCGGCATCCATTGCAGAGAGTTTTCTCTACATGTTGTCCGGCGAAAAGCCAACGCAGCGAATGGCTAGAGCGATGGACATTTGCCTTATTTTGCACGCTGATCATGGTTTTAATGCATCAACGTTTGCATCTCTCGTCACAATCTCAACATTGAGCGACATGTATTCAGCAGTCACAACCGCAATCGGTACTTTGAAAGGGCCGCTTCATGGTGGTGCGAATCAAGGCGTAATGGTGATGTTGCAAGAAATTGATGGTATTGAAAATGCGGAATCTTTTGTTATAGACAAACTTTCTCGAAGAGATAAGGTCATGGGCTTTGGGCACCGTGTCTACAAATCAGTTGATCCGCGAGCAACATACTTAAAAACGTTTGCTGAAGGAATTGCGCAAGACACTGGAAATATCGAACTCTTTAATATTAGTAAACGCATTGAAGAAATAATGGATCGTGAAGTTGGAGCCAAAGGCATTTACCCGAACGTGGATTTCTACTCTGCAACGACATACTTCTCTCTTGGGCTTGATCTAGACCTGTTTACACCACTCTTTGCGATGAGCCGAGTTTCAGGTTGGACAGCGCATTGCCTCGAGTACTTACAAGACAATCGTTTGATTCGACCACGTTGTGATTATGTTGGTCCTCATAATCAAACGTATGTGGATATTTCGCAGCGATAAGGAATTTGTTTGTAAAAACTTACCCCCGTTAGTTTTCTTGCGGATAAATCAGAACTCGGTCGTGTGCAAGCAGGACAATGTCACTGTGCCCATCGCCTGTAAGATCAGCAATAAACACCTGACTTGGCTCGTACTCGCTCGGTTCTCCGCTAGAAAAGATACGAGATTCAAAAATTTTGAACTCGGTTGCGTACAACATTTTTCCACCGTCGGTAAATGTAAAGATCTCTAACATCTGTTCGCCAGCGTCTAGTGCAATCAAGTCCGCAAACCCGTCGCTATTGACATCACCAATAGCAAATTCGTGTTCAACTATTCGTTCTCGATCGCTTCGCCATGATTGCACTTCTTGAAGCGTAATTCGTTCACCTGCAAGTTGTACAACGGCGAAACCTGCATCTCCTATTGCGAGCATATCTGCAATCCCATCAAAAGTGAAATCAGACGCAAAAATAGGTCCGAATTCAAATCCCCTCACAAACAAGCTGTCGCCTTCGCCCCATTTGCCCTCGGCGTCTTGGTCAATCAAAACAAGGCGATCATTCTCGCGATCTGCAACGATAATTCGACCATCCGAAACTGTAAGTGAGACAAGTTGGGATTCTCCATCGAGCAAGTTGACTTGTTGTACAACTTGCCAGCCGGGGCTGATGCTACTTGTTGTTTCTGGTTCATACCGAACAGCGCGGACGAAGTTGTCGTCAGCGATCAATAACTCAGGCTGCCCGTCGTTGTCGATGTCAAGTATGGCTGTGTTTTCGGCAGATGCTTCTCGAACAAGTCCAAACTGTCCCATGTCTGCGTCTTCTAATAGTGTAAAACCTTCATCAGTTGCTTGTAGCATCATCATTGGCTTATCTCTTGTGAGAAGGAGCAAGTCAATGTTACTGTCTTGGTCAGCATCAAATGCAACAATCTCATTTGGACCACGGGAAAGTGCTCCAAGATCAACTGTCTCGATATTTCCATCCGCGTCAATAAGATCAAGCGCGTAGTCCCGTTTCTGCTTAGAAACGACAGCAATTTTCCATGTGTCACCAAGTTTGACAGCATCAAGGGAAACAGGTGTATTCCCAGTTGTAATTGGCATTGGTTTTGGGAATGGAATGTCACGCACGGAAAGGGGCGAGCGCCCAACAACGCCTTCGTCCTCGCTAAGTACAAAAAGATCCTGTGCTCCGTCTTGGTCGATGTCGCATACTGCAATTCCTTCAACGCCAGAAAGTGTTGGAGAGGGAACGCCGCTAGATAAACCTTCGCTTGCAGACTGTGGGTAAATAACAATTGTGTTGTCGTCTGTGTTTGTCGCGATGACATCAAAAAGATCGTCGCCATTTACATCTGCAATAGTCTGATTTCTTTTTTCTTTGCCCTGAAATGGAAAGACTTCTATGGATGCTTCTCGATCACCGGAAGATTCTATGGTTTCAATGGCAAGTTCATAAAGGACAATGCGCTTAGAAGAGCGTTCAATAACTGCCATCATGGCGTCATCTCTGTTGGGCAATTCAATCGCAGCAAAATCCCGCATTGTCGGCATTTCAAATCGAAGTTGGGGGCCCATGCGTACATCGGTGCCATCTTGTCTAGCAAGCCAAAGACGTAATGGTTCGCTGCTGTCTCTCGCGATTCCTGCAATGTCACGAAGACCGTTGCCATCATAATCTGCAAGAATAAACCAGCCAATTTTATCTTCGGTTGTAAAGGTGATAGGTTTTCCTAGTGCATCGCCCTCAAGCGGCAATACCTGGATATTTCCATCAACAAGTGTGACCAATTCGGGTGCATCATCGCCAACAATGTCGGTGACAATAAAGCCGGATCTATTTGCATGTAATTTGCGAAGTCGATGTTGTCGTTCTTTTTCAAATGTGCCGTCAGGTTTTTGTGCAAGGAAAACAATGTTCGAAGGATTGGAAGCATAAATAATGTCAGTTAATCCATCTTCGTTAAAGTCGTGCAACGTGATCGCTGAAACTTTATGAGAAACCATGACATGTTCCTTTTCGAAACGCCAGTGATCTGGAATTTCATTTGCACGAGTTACTTCGACATCGTCATCAGGCGATGCATTTCGTTTTTGGAGGAGAAGGTCAATCCTGCTCTTGTGGTTATTGATGATAAGAAGGTCTATTAAACCATCGCCATTAAGATCACCTTGGTACATTGGACCCGCGTGATCGCCGATCTTAATCGAATCGAGTGACGAAAAACCAAAGTAATCGCCAAGGGGCAGGGGATCTGCTTGTAGTGTTGCTGTGGTGAGCGTGAAAAGTATTGTCAAAAGTGTCATGGTTGGTAATTCCTATCGTTTGGTGATCTTGTATGCTATCAATTGTTGGCAGAGTACATTACTTCATAGAGAGTCGATTATGAAAAACATAACTATTTTATGTCTAACCTTCGGGATCCTATCTTACGCAGTCCATGCAGACGTTGTCCGCTTGCAAGGAAATACTGAAGTGCATGGCATAATTTTAAAACGCACGCAGCAGCGTATTTGGATTGACATTGGTCCAGAGGTGATTGCGATTGATATGGATCAAATTACTGATGTTGTCCAAGATTCCACAGATCAAGCGGAAGATACAACTGACGCCTCGACAATGTATAGAACAAAAGTAAACCTACCTGACCTGAGCCCCCGTGAACAAGCCAAGCGTGTTGGTGCTTCGGTCATTAAAGTTTCAACCCCAGGCGGTTTGGGTTCAGGTGTTCTTCTCAATGAAGAAGGATTCGCAATTACAAACGCGCATGTTATTCAAGGTGAGACCGACCTACGCGCAACTGTTTGGATACCACAGAATGATGGAACACTTAAGCGGACAACAATTGAAGATATTGAAATTATTGCTGTAAACAATCACCTCGATTTGGCGCTCTTGAAGATTGAACACCCCGAGGGGAAACCTTTTGATTTTTCAGTTCTCGAAAATGCTGAAATGATCGGCGTTGGGCAAACAGTGTTCGCGATTGGAAACCCGCTTGGGCTCGAACGCTCAATGAGTCAGGGTGTGATTTCAACGAAACAGCGGAGCATGGACGGGTTGACGTACATTCAAACAGATACTGCCATCAATCCAGGTAATTCAGGCGGCCCCTTATTTAATACACAAGGCGAAGTTGTTGGCATCACAAATATGGGTATTCTTGCAGCAGAATCGTTAAATTTTGCAATTCCGACACGTTATGTCAAAGATTTTATACGAAATCGTGAGGCTTTCGCCTATGATGAGAAGAACCCAAATTCGGGTCACAAGTATCTGGTGCCTCCAAACCGTAAGAATTTTGGAACTGCACCACAGTTGAAAGAGGGAATGGCAGATTCCCAATAAGAAAACACATGCAATATTATTTTTATATACGTTGCAAAAATGAGAGGAAATATTTATGTTTATTACTACAATTTTAGTTGGGTCATCCTTGATCGCAGTAGGCGATTTTCAAATTGAAGATGTCTTGCCCAGCGAAGCGGTGCTCGCCTGTTCGGTAGAAAATCTAAATCACATCTGCGACTCGATGATCACTGAATCGCAAAAGGGAAAAATACACACATTGCTAAGTGAAGCATTTGCAGGGGGCGAAGCAAGCAGTATGTGCACAGCAATGGAGGCGCAATGCAAAGAGATGATGGCAACTGCCGGAGTTTCGGAAGATTGGAAGCCAACGATACCTGCTGGATACGCAGGTTTTGGAGTCTACCCAGTTGCTGACTACGAAGCGGGAACGGTTGGTATTGCGATGCTCGCTGTTTTAGAAATGAATGATCCTGAGTTCGAAAAATTTGCGACATCTTTGTATGAAAACATGCCAGCATCATGTGGAATTAAACTAGAAACAGTTGATATCGCTGGAGAAGAGATGTGGATGATAAATTCTTTTATTGATCCAAATTTTCTTGCAGAAATTCCAATGGGATTCGGGCAAGCGCTAGCAATGGATCGATTGTATATGGGTTCTGTAAATGGGTACATGATTTGTGGTACTGAACCCGACGGCGTGGGCCGTGCAATTGCTGCAACAACTGGCGATGTTGAAGATGATTCACTCGCATCGAATGAAACATACGTCTCTATGATGGACCAAGTTGGTGAAGGCGATCTCAAAGCTGTTGTCATGATGGATAATTTGGCTGATTTTATTATTCAAGCAGATCAATCGCGAATGGTCGGCATGTTCTTGCCAATGCTAAAAAGCGCAATTGGAGACGTAGATGGTTTTGCTGAAACAGTCACGGTTGCTCCAAGTGATGATGTATTTTTAAATGCGAAGTACACGATGTGGATGCCAAATGGCCGGGATGGTTTGCTTGGAATTGCAAGCGCTGTTTCATCACCAACGGAAATACCCAATTTTGTAAGTGAAGACACAATTTCATATGCACAAATCAATGTAGATTTTGAAAAAATTGCGCCATGGCTAAGCAACGTAATGGCAATGAACCCAATGATGCCAATGCCTCCTCAGCAACTTGAAGGCATAGAGCAAGCAGTTGCAGCAGCAGTCGAGCCACTTGGAAACACGATGCACGTAGTGTCAACGCTTACATTGCCACTTACTGCTGAGAGCATGGGGTTTTTAGTTGCAGTTGAGTGCAAAAACAGTGAGGCGATGGAAACGTATCTTTCAATGATGATGCCCATGACAGGCTCAGACCCTCGAGAGTTCCTCGGGTATCGAATGTATCCGATCGAAATGCCCGGTACTGGCATGATGACAGGTGGCATGGATATGTCCATGTCAATGGCAGTTGGCGGCGGCTTGGCGATGCTTGGCTTGACACACTCTGTTGAGAATGTCTTGCGAATGACAGCCGATCCAAATTCAAGCAAATCCGAGGAAGGTGCTAACAGTGCAATGCAACTGATTTCAACAAGCGATGCAACTGGTTGGGGCTATGCAGACACGGGCAAAAGCCTTCTTGCTGGATCAGAACTCTCAGAGATGAAGATGGCGAACATGATTGAAGAAATGGAAGCATTTGACCCTGAAATGGCTGCTGAAATGAAAACGCAACTTGATTCTCAAATGAAAGCATCTGCTGCAATCAATGAACTAGTTGCTTCTTTCCTCGGCGCAACCGCGTGGACTATGGAAGCAAATGATGAGGGCTTCGTTGCACATGCAGTGCTGATGCGACCTTAATTTTTTAGAACACAAGGGGCGTTCCCGAGTTTTCTCGTGAACGCTCTTTTTTATGTCCAGCCGAATTGGTAGAAGACCAATGTGAAGAGCATATCGACAATGACAATCGTGAGAATAGTTTGGACAACTGTATCTGTTGTTGCTTTGCCAACGCCAGCAGCGCCGCCACTTACTTTTAAACCATTGTGGCATGCAATTACTGCAAGAATCATTCCA
Organism: uncultured Isosphaeraceae bacterium; assembly: GCA_964474235.1. GTDB lineage: Bacteria > Planctomycetota > Phycisphaerae > Phycisphaerales > SM1A02. Next base: position 72,492 of record CAYYRP010000005.1, on the reverse strand, counting down.
AAGACGCCAGCTTTCAGCAAACCTGTTGTGAAGTCAGCAAGGACAACTTGGCTCAGCGTATTGTCAATATACACGTCGTAAGGAACCCCAAGGAATTGCACTGTGACAAATGCCGCAGCAACAATTGCAACGATATCTCCAATGATGGTGAGGAGCACTAAACTCAGCACAGTCGCTAATAGTCTTGGCATGACAAGGAAACGAATAGGGTTCAATGCTTGCGAATGCAACGCTTCGATTTCTTCGCCCACGACCATCGTCCCTAATTCTGCTGCAATAGAAGCGCCCGCGAAGCCAGTTAACACAATCGCAGCAATCAATGGTCCGAGTTCTCGAAGCACTGCTACACCAACTATATTTGCTACTTTGTCATCCTGTCCAAACTCTGCAAGCGGGGGTTGCATTTGGATTGCAAGAATCAATCCAATACAACCACAGACAAGGCAGACTATGCCAATTGAACGAACTCCGATACGTACAATTTGTGTGACGAACGCTGCTTTGCCAAAACGCACGCGACGAAGAATGAATGCCTCGTATACGAGCTTGGTCACTTCTGCAAGCATCCAAATAAGACCACCTAAAAATGAAAAAATACGGATCCAAATTGATCCAAAGACGTCAAGAAGACGGAGAGGAAAATGCACTTTTCTCCCGTTAGGCAACCAGCGCTTCCTCTCGGCTCTTCGTGATTACAAAAATTGTATCAAGACGTGCAAGTTCGATGATCGATCGAACACCGTCTTGTAAACCGCAAATAACAAATTGTTTTGATTTTTGGTTGCAGATTTGAAGTGCTTCAATCAACGTTGCAATACCAGAAGAATCCATATACTTGACACCTGCAAGATCAACCACAATACGCGAAGATTCAGAATCAAGGATTGGCTTGAGCGATTCTCGCAATCTTGTAGATTCCATCGAGTCAACATCTCCTTCTGGCGAGACTATGGTGGAATGATGTAATGATTCAATTTGAATATTCAACGGAGTTCACTTTCTATTTTTACATCGGCAAGATGCCCGGCTCGATCGCCTTGTTTTTCCATACGCAACCGCATTCCTGAATCTTTGCGGTGAGACCATATCGCTTTGTCCATGATCGATTGAATGAGATGAACCCCAAGCCCGCCTGGTCTGACATCATCTAGGTTTCTCGACTTGATTTGATCAAGATTAATTTGCGGTGCTCTGTCTTCGATGCAAATCATAATTTTCCATGGTTGGTTGGTAGTAGCCTTGAAACCCTTGATTACAATATCAATCATCTGATCATGAGAGCCATGATAACCATGGCGATGGATGTTACTTACAGCTTCATCCAAAGCGAGTGCAATGGACCCGGAATTTCGATCATCAACACCACAATTCCGGCATAGTTGAATCGCAAGATTTCGGATTGTGCCATACCAAGCAGGGGATGCGGGCAGGGTGAGCTTTGCAAGTGCAGTACACGATGAGTTCTTGGGTTCCATCGCTATTCATGGTACCCTGTAACATTCTCATGAACACGAATAATCCTACAACTAAACCTCAATCTTCCGATATTTTGGATCCAGTGACCCAAGTTGGAGTCAATCCTGGTGAAACAGTCCTTATTCTCGACTTTGGGAGTCAATATGCACAGTTGATTGCTCGCCGCGTGAGAGAGGCCGGAGCATTCAGTGTCCTTCTTGCTCCAAATACACCAATTGAAAAATTAGCTAGGTATCAACCGGCAGGCATTGTTTTGTCTGGTGGTCCATCAAGTGTGAGTGCGAAAGGGGCGCCTCGTTGTGATGAAAGAATTTTTGAATTAGGCGTGCCTATACTTGGTATTTGTTATGGGATGCAATTGGGGTGCGAACTCCTTGGCGGCAAAATTCAACCTGCACACGCGAGAGAATATGGGCGATCGGTTCTTAAAGTTCTTGACACAAAAGGTCTTTTTAGAGGAATGCCTTCAGACACTGCCGCATGGATGAGTCATGGCGATCAAGTTGAAATTGTTGGCGACGACTTTACTGTTCTCGCTGAAACATCAACCTGTCCACTCGCAGCAGTTTCGCACAACACGATTCCATTTTACGGCGTGCAGTTTCACCCTGAAGTAACGCACACGCCCCATGGTGTTGAGTTGCTTCGTAACTTTTTATATGAAATTTGTGGAGTCAAAGGTACGTGGCGCATGGCTGACTTTATGGAAGCACAATGCGAACAAATTCGTGAAACCGTTGGCGATTGGAAAGTGCTGTGTGGGTTGAGTGGCGGCGTCGATTCATCTGTAGTTGCAGCGCTCCTTCATCGGGCAATAGGTGACCAACTTGTGTGTGTTTTTGTTGACAACGGACTGTTGCGTAAGAATGAACGTGAGTTTGTAGAAACAACTTTTCGAGATCATTTTCAAGTTGATCTACGAGTAGTCGACGCGGCGAAAGAATTTCTTGATGATCTTTCAGGTGTGACAGACCCGCAGAAGAAACGGACATTGATCGGGCATAGATTTATCGATGTCTTCAAAGAATCTGCAGCTGAAATTGAAACACATGCTGATGAAAAAATACTATTTCTTGCACAGGGCACACTCTATCCTGATGTCATTGAATCTGGGCACGGATACAGCGGGGCAGCGGCAAACATTAAATTACATCACAATGTAGGCGGCCTGCCAGAGGAACTAGGCTTCGAACTCATAGAGCCTTTGCGTGATTTGTTTAAAGACGAAGTACGAAAACTTGGCGAAGTTCTGGGGTTGCCTGATGGAATTATTTGGCGACACCCGTTTCCTGGTCCTGGATTAGCCGTCAGATGCCTCGGCGAAGTTGCTGAGCCAAAATTAGCGATACTCCGAGATTGCGATGAAATCCTTCTTGAGGAAATTGTTGCAGCGAATTTATATCGAAGTACAGATCAAGTTTTTGCAGTACTGCTTCCAATTCAATCAGTAGGTGTGATGGGTGACGGGCGAACGTACGAATCGGTTGTCGCCATCCGTGCCGTTGAAACCCAAGATTTTATGACTGCGGATTGGGCTCGTATCCCTTATGACATCCTCGCGTCGATCAGCAATCGAATTATTAATGAGGTTCGAGGTGTCAATCGAGTTGTATATGACATCAGTTCAAAACCGCCAGCCACTATTGAGTGGGAGTGATTTTTAAAGACGTAGTTTGTCTCAACCGTTCCTCGCTCAAATAAATTGTATTTTATTGCTACAGATTCGTAGAGACACAGAGATCGAAAAGAGATTTTTTTGGGAGGGGGCTTCATACAAACTCGGTTTATTTTAGTTACGCAATCTTAAAACCAAATGGTATTCTCTGTGCCTCCGCGTCTCCGTGGTGTGTCTTACATAGTTTACAACTTGTGCGATATCAATCCGACATACTTGCGAAGATCATACGACCAGCTGATGTTTGCAGAGAATTGTTCACAGTGATCCGTATGGTTGAACCAATAAATTTTCCTGCTTCTTCGATGACAACCATCGTGCCATCAGGCAAATAACCAACGCCCTGTGACGATGCTTCGCCATGTTTGACAATTTCGATTTCAAATTCAGCGCCTGGTACGGCCTGTGTTCGTACTGCGTGCGAAAGATTGTTCAGATTTAAGACCTGCACGCCTTCAATCAGTCCAATTTTTTCTAAATTCGAATCGGTTGTCAGCACTCTATATCCACTTGAATCTGCAAGTGCGAGGAGCGAGCGGTCAACACCTTTATCGATTGGTTCTGTTGCTTCAACTGTGACATCAACATCACTTGCTGCTCTGAGGTTTGCAAGAATTGTGAGCCCTCGTTTGCCTCGGGCTCGTTTAAGTTTGTCGTGCGAATCTGAGAGGATGTGGAGTTCATCAATGACAAACTGTGGGACGATGAGCGGCGCGTCAATAAAGCGTGAACTTGCGAGTTGTTGAATACGCCCGTCGATGATGATGGAAGTGTCAACGAGGAGTGGACGAATGCCTCTCACTTGACGAGAAAACTCGACGTATGGAAGTACAAGTCGTAAGTCATCTTTCGTTGTAATGACGATGCTGATTGCCAGATAACAAAGGGTGATTCCAGTTGCAAGTTTCAAAAGAGTGAGATACTGCAGCGCAGTGTCACCGCTTGAAAGTCCCCAAGAATCAGCAATAAGATCGATGAGCATCCCAACAGCAAGAGCAGCAAAGAGACCTGCGACTAAACCGAGATAGATTCCAAAAACTGCAGAGAGACGTTTTTTTGGAGTAAGAATATCGATGATCAGAATGATTGACGCAAACGCCATGGTTGCGATCGCAGGACCTAAGTGGTCAACAATGACAAGTTCGATTGGCTGTTGGGAGCCACTGGCGGTTGCAACGAATGGAAGAACAGCGACCACAAACATAAACGCAACAAATAGCAATCTGACAATAAGTACAACAAGCCTGCGAGATTGTGCTTCTCTCGCTTGTTCAAGTTGAAAAGGAGCTAGTGCTTCTGCTGGTTTGCTTCGCGTTTCTGACATTCTTGCAGTGTACTATGACATGGATAGGTCGTGAGGTCACGGGGGTGGTATCATACGCATGAAAGGTGGGGAGAAGGACGGTCGGCCTCATAGACGGGCAGCCCGCGAACCTGGTCAGGGCTTGACTGCAGCAGCCATAAGTGGCGTTGTTCGAGCTTTGGGTAACCGGCCGTCCTTCTCCCCATACATTACTTGGAGTCCCAAATTGAGTTACACAGTACTAGCCCGAAGATACCGTTCAAAAACATTTGACGATGTTATTGGGCAAGAACCAATAGCCAAAACGCTTAGAAATGCAATCGATGCAGATCGAACTGCGCATGCCTATCTATTTTGTGGAACAAGAGGTGTTGGTAAAACATCAATGGCGAGAATATTCGCAAGGGAGTTAAACTCATCTTCTGATCTGCAAGAAAGTGAAGCCATAGGTGAAGCCGTACTTAGAGGTGACGATTTAGACGTCATCGAAATTGACGGCGCATCAAATCGGGGTGTCCAAGAAGCGAGAGATCTTATTGCAGCAGCAGGATTGGCTCCAACACGAAGTGCCTATCGTATTTACATTATTGATGAAGTGCACATGCTTACCACGCCTGCTTTCAACGCTTTACTCAAAACGATGGAAGAGCCGCCTTCCCATGTGAAATTTATTTTATGTACCACCGAGCCGCATAAAATACCCGCAACAATTCAATCAAGATGTCAGCGATTTGATTTTCGGACTATCCCGAGTGTAAAAATCGGTACACATCTCGCCAATATTTTAGACCAAGAAGGCATTCAAGCAGATCCGGAAGTAATTGCGAATGTCTCTCGACTCGGCAATGGTTCTATGAGAGATGCACTTTCAATTCTTGATCGACTCTTGGCAGGTGGAGCGAAAACCATCGCAAATGATGAAATGGAAGAACTCCTTGGGCTGCCATCCCAGACCGCAGTAACATCAATTTCTGATCACATTGTGAAGTCAAACGTAGCAGGTGCACTTGAAGACGCAGCGAATTTACTTGGGGGCGGCGTGGCGATGGATCGTGCATTAGAAGAACTTGCAGCATGTTTTCGGCACACGCTTATCGCGAGAGTGTGCGGAGAGGATTCTATGTTGCTTGAACTTTCAGACACTGCAAAGAAAGAAGCGCTAGAGAGAGGTGCAGCGATCGATGAGAGTTCATTGACGCATATGATTGCTCTTTGTGATGCCGCTTCAAGACAAGTTCGTCGCGGTGGCAGTGGACGAGCATTGTTTGATGCAACAATAGCAAGGCTCTGTTTGTCGAAAGAGATTGCGCAAGCAGGTGCCGCACTGAAATATGGTGCCGGGTCCCGACCAGCCCAATTCAAAAAAAAAAGTAGTGCCCACGTAGAGCGCCAACAACCAAAGGCTGCTCAGGCTGCTCCAACGGTGACTGTCCCTGCACAAGTTACGTGGTCTCACATACAAGCGGTTCTTTCTCAAACACCTGGGTTAAAAAGAATAGCGTCATATTTGCAATGCAAGAGTATGTCCGATGGCGTGCTCACCTTGACAATCAATGATGATGGGAGGGAATCGTCCACCTATATTCTAGGAAGACGTGGTGAGATCGAACGCGTGTGCAGTGAAGTTGCCGGAAAACGGTGTACAGTGAAAATAGAAGGTGAAGTGATTCCTTCGCTCCCTAAAAATGCAACTATCGATCCTGAAGTTGCTTCAAGCGAGATTGTAAAGACGGCATCAGAACTTTTTGACGGTACGTTGCTTCGTGTACGCGATATTGAAGATGATAAAGATTCAAACTCTTCAGATTCTGGGGTTCGATCATAATGTCTTTACGAGATTCAGCCGCAACACCAGTGCCAGTTCGTGAACTCCTTGATGCATTGACTTCGCTCCCCGGAATTGGAAAGCGGAGTGCCGAGCGTATTGCGTTTCATTTAATTAAAGCAAGTGAAGAAGATGCAATGGCACTGAGCAGGTCGATTGCTAATGTGAAGCATCATGTTTCTTGTTGTACCATTTGTAACAATCTTACAGACGTCTCGCCTTGTCTTATCTGCGATAATGATTCTCGAGATGCCTCAGTTGTTCTTGTTGTCGAACAGCCTAGGGATTTAATTAGCCTTGAAGCAACTGGTATGTTCAGGGGTGTCTATCATGTTCTCACAGGTCGCATCGAACCTCTTGCTGGTATAGAAGCAGGGGATATTGCAATTACTGGATTGCTCGCACGAATAGATGATTCATCCTTAAATGCACAAGGTATTTCAATCAACGAAGTAATTTTAGGTTTGAATCCAAATTTAGAGGGAGACAGCACGGCGTTGTATCTTGCGCAAGAACTTGAAGCAAGGTCAGTACATGTGACTCGACTCGCGCGTGGTTTGCCAAGTGGGTCCCAAATTGAATATGCAAATTCACAAGTCCTTGCCGATGCGATCCAAGGCCGCCACGGTATGCAGCAAAGGTAAATTTGATGCGCTTTGAAGCCCGCCAAAACTTATCGACTTCGCAAAAAATGCAATTATCTCCAAGAATTATCCAGTCAATGGAGATTCTTCAACTTTCGCTTCCTGCGTTGCTCGAGAGAATTGAACAAGAACTTGAATCTAACGTCGCACTAGAGCTCGTTGAGCCAGATTCAGAACCTATACACGAAGAAGATGTGGAAGGTGACCCCGATTTTGAACGACTTGCAGAATATGAAGCAACTAGCGGAATAGAGTTAACTGATCGTCCCCCTTCAGCGACGTATAAACCAGCGGGCGACCGAGATGCAAAGATGGACGCAATGGCAAGTATTCGAGCAAGAGGGAAAAGCCTTGCTGAAGAATTGTCTGATCAATGGAGTTTTGCGGAAGTTGAACCAGCTATAGCAGCGTGCGGGAAAGTTCTTTTGTCTTATCTTGATGCCGACGGTTTTCTTACGATGTCAGATGAAGAAATGATTGAACGGCTGTCAGTTTCTGGCAAAGTTGTTCCAACAATCGAACTTCTCATTGAAACAGTTACGCAATTACAGAAGTGGCTTGATCCGCCTGGTCTTGCTGCAAGAAGTGTGCAGGAATCACTTCTAATACAAATAGATGATTTGATTCAGAAAGGGCAAGGGGAGTGGGAAACGGTCAGGTTGTTGATTGCAGATTTTTATGAAGAGGTCCTAGAAAACCGGTTACCTCGCATTGCAACTAAAACAAAGTTATCTATAGATGACATTAATGGTGCGATTGAAAAAATGCACTTGTTAGTATTAAGTCCAGGCAGGCTTCTCAATACTGACACTGTTCTCCCTGTTATACCGGATGCGTTTATTGATTTTGATGAAGCGAATGATTGTTTTATCGCCGGTGTACGAGATGGTAATCTTCCACCACTTCGGATGTCTCAGCAATATGATGGCATGCTCAAAGATCAAGATGTTGATGATAGTGCGAAAAAGTTTTTGCAGCGAAATATTAATTCTGCACGTTGGATCATTGAGGCGATAGGCCAACGAAGAACTACATTGTTGAGAGTTGTTGAAATTGTGGCAGATCGACAGCGTGACTTTCTTGAACAAGGCGATGCTTTTCTTCGCCCACTTCCGATGACTGAAGTTGCTGACATGCTTGGTATTCACGTTGCGACAGTGAGCAGGGCTGTCTCGGATAAGTGGGTACAAACCCCTCGAGGGTTATTCCCACTCAGGCGGTTCTTTTCTGGAGGAACACAGAGCGATCATGATGGGCAAATGAGTTGGGAAGCGGTGAAGGCAAGATTGCAGGATATTGTTACTGCCGAAGATAAGAAGAAACCATTAAGTGATGAAATGCTTGCTACGAAATTGCGTGAACAAGGAATCGAGATTGCACGGCGAACTGTCGTGAAATATCGTCAACAACTGGGCATCCCTGCAGCGAGGTTACGCAAGGAGTATTAAATTTCCCAACGTTGTCGTTTGTTTGATGTGACGATTTTTTGGAGATTCTCTGCTTTGATTGCAACGGGTGCAAGGTTAGATGGTTTGGATTTCTTCAATCTTTGCTTTGCAGAGAGTATCGATTCTTGCTGTATGTTTTTTTGTCAATGAATCGATTTCTACTTTGCCATGTTTGCCATCATCTTCTGATTCAGCATTGGATTTATCTTTGACTTGTGAATCAATATGTTTGATGGCATCTCGTCGCTCGTTTCTCAAAGCAATCTTGCTCTCTTCGCCCATTTTTTTGACTTGCGTTGCAAGCTGGTTTCTTCTCTCTGAGGAAGGGGCGGGGATCGAAATGCGAATTGTGTCGCCATCGCTTTGTGGATTCAAACCAAGGTCAGCTGATTCGAGTGCTTTAATGATATCATTCTTCGAACCGGGGTCGTAAGGTTTGACAACGAGCTGTGTTGCGTCGCTTACGCTAACTGCAGCAATGTCTCGAAGATCTGTACTTGAGCCGTAGTAATCTACTTTGACATATTCAATCAAGGCAGTTGTTGCTCGACCTGTTCGTACACCTTTCAGTTCTCGTTCGTAATATTCGATTGTCTTGTCCATCTTTTTATTGCAAACTTTTGTTATTTCTTTTATGAGCATTTGGTTTCTTCCGTTTGTCAGTGCGAATTTGCCAATTCGGGGTTTGCGTTTGAGACGAGTGTGCCAATTGGATCGCCCGCAATCACACGGCAAATGTTTCCGTGCGTTTTGAAATTGAAAACTAGAACGGGAAGATCGTGTTCCATGCACATAGAGAGAGCGGTGAGGTCCATCACGCCAAGTTTCTTGTTAATAGCTTCAGAAAAAGTAAGCCGCTCAAAACGTGTCGCGTTCTCATTTACTTTTGGGTCGTCGTCGTACACGCCATCTACTTTTGTAGCTTTAAGGAGAATGTCGGCTCCAAGTTCTATTGCTCGAAGTGATGCGCAGGTGTCGGTCGTAAAGAATGGGTTGCCCGTGCCAGCTGCGAGGATCAGGACTCTTCCCTTCTCGAAATGCCGCAGCGCTCTTGCACGAATAAATGGTTCCGCGACTGATTCAATGTCAAGAGCAGACATGACTCGTGCTGGTTGACCGTTTTTTTCTATTGCCTCTTTGAGTGCTAAAGCATTGATGACGGTTCCGAGCATCCCCATGTAATCAGCGGTTGCTTGTGGGATACCGATGCGACTAGAAAGTTCCGCGCCCCGAATCATGTTTCCACCCCCAACGACTACAGCGAGTTGGGTTCCACTTTGTACTGCTTCAGCAATTTGACTCGCGATGATGTTTAGTTCATCAGGGTCAATTCCAAGGACACCTTGGGTCGAGAAACTCTCGCCACTGATTTTGAGAATGGCTCTTCTGTAGATAGGCTGTGTCATGGTCGCTTTTAGAAATTCCGTCGTTGTGGGTTTAGGATAAAGAAGATCGCTCAAGAGTTCAATTGTATGAGAGGTAGAATAGCAAACTTATGGTACTCTAAGGAGAGGAGAGGCATACTTTAGATCTCATGACGAAAGGACAAGCAAATAAGACGAAAGACGAACCATCTGGCTCTCGAGCAGAGCATGAAGGTTTTGTTGCTACAGCGTGGAATTTGCGATGCGATTTACAACATCGTTGGAAACGCAGCGTCATTATTCTTCTCCTCGTAGGGGTTTTTTTATCACTTTTTATTCACATCATCATCGGTCTTATTTTGGATTTATATGGCCGCGGTAGTGGCTTTGGTGAGATAAAGGGGGAAGCGGCAATTATTGAATTTGCTGTGTTCGATTCCGAAACTTTGACCGATTCACCGCAATCAACTTCACTAGAAGAATCAGATTCTGCTCCCTCAACATTAGACAGTCCGCTCACAGATGGGGTAGAGCTTGAAGCAACTTCTTCATCTTCTTCTGAGTTACTTGCAGATCAATCGCAGGTCCCAACACTCGGTGGTGCAGGTGGTGGCGATCTCGGCGCAGGCATGGGGGGATCTGGCGGAGCAGGAAGTGGCACATCCTTTTTTGGAATTTCTTCAAAAGGTGGACGCTTTTGTTACATCATGGATATCTCTGCTTCGATGTTGCAAGGATCTCGAATGGACGCAGCGATTACTGAACTCATTTCATCGTTAAAAAAACTTCCAAACTTTTCTCAATATTACATTCTGTTTTACTCATCAAGTGTCTCCGAGCCACCTTCTCAGCTCGGATGGAACACAGCACGGCGTTCATCTCTTAACCGAATGATTAATGAAATTCATCGTGTCCAAGCCCAAGGCGGCACGGTGCCCGCTCCCGCTTTTGAAAGAGCAATGGAACTTAGTCCACTCCCAGATGTGATCTTTTTTCTCACCGATGGGCAAATACCAACAACATTTATTGATGAACTGCGTGCAATGTTGCCAAGTGGAAAACGTGTAGTCGTCCATGCGGTTGCTTTTGGAAGTGGAGCAGATATTAATCAAATGAAAGAGATTGCGAAACTTACAGGTGGACAATATAAATATGTGAACACTGGGGGGTCCCCTTGAAACGAGTATTTTTCCTATCACTTTTTCTTCTCGTCAGCGGAACTACAGCAGATGTAGTGCTTTTTCGTGATTCTTCTTCCCTTAATTGTGAGATTGTCAGTTGGAGTAAGGAGGGGTTACGGATTTTAAGGAGTGAGGAGTTGGGGCAAGAGGTTCTGCCTTGGCATCGAATCCGCACAGTTGAGGGCGAGGTAGTTGGGGTAGGTTTAGTTTCACATCTCAAGCGGGGTGAAATGTTATGGCGAGCAAAAGCGCGATTGCTCAGAGGCGATATTGCTTTGGCAACGCCTCTTTTTAGAGAGACATATCTTGAACTTAAAAATGCCGATGGCGATGATGCCTATCTTGCTGCTGAAGGGTTGTTACGTTGTAATCTTGCGGTTGGAAATGTAGACGATTCGGTTGCACCTTGGCTGTCCGTGGTAGAACATATGCAACATAAACGGGAAACACAACTCAAAGAACTAGCATCGATCATCGATGAGGATACGTTTCTTTGCCCGCATCTCCCGCCAGTGTGGGATGAGTTTCTTGTTGCAAAGAAACTTGCATCACTAAAAGTAGAGAGTGACGTTGCCCGTGCCCTTTATAGAATTGTCACAGGAACAATCGTAAATGAGAAGCAAGACTATATTGGTCCAGCATTTTTACAAAGTATCTTTCTTCTCATGAACTCACTAGAAAATATTTCACAGCAAGAGCCACAAGAATTACAACAATGGCAACAAGTATGGTTGCTTTATGCACAAGCTATTCAGTTGCAAAAACAAGGTAAGCAAGATGAGGCATTGTTGAAATTTGCAGAGGTCGCGGCAATGCACGCCACTACTCAGCCATGGCTTGCAGGTGCTTCGATGCTCGCATTGTCACACTCGTTTTCAAAAGATGGGAATGACAAAGTATCAAAAAATATTATGAATGAATTTTCAAGAGTATTACCAAATCACCCATTACGGAAGGAACAATGATGTTTGGATCCCATGTATTATTTATAACTGCTCAAGTTACCGAGAAGCCCGATACTTCTTCGTATTTAGACACACTTTGGAAGGGGGGACCTGTTGGGTACATTATTATGGCACTGAGCGTTGTCGCTTTGGCGCTGATTGTGATGCATTTTTCACAAATCAGAAGAAAGAAATTGTTGCCCGATGAACAACTCAGTGTATTAGAGACCTACCTTGCAGGGGGTCAGGTTCAAGAAGCACTTGAATATTGCGTTAACCCCATAAACGATTCTTTTTTAACGAGAATTTTAGCTGGTGGGCTACTTCGTTACCAGAGATCTGCGTTTGGGCCGTTTGAATTAAAGAACGCTCTTGAGGAAGCAGGAGAGGATCAAGCGGCGAGACTTTACAGATCAACTGACGCCCTTGGGGTGATAGGAACAATTGCACCATTGCTTGGATTGCTCGGCACAGTCCTCGGTATGGTTGGTGCGTTCGAAACAATTGGACAAACAAGTTTAACCGGTCATGAAATGCTCGCAACAAACATTAGTGAAGCTCTTGTAACAACTTTGCTTGGACTTATTCTTGCAATTCCTTGTGTTGCTCTTTTTAGTTACTTTAGAAACCGAATTGATGGATTGAGTTCAGACATAGCAGGCGAAATAGATCGTCTTGTATTACATCTTGAGGAAGCAAGAAACGACTGATCATGCAGTTTAGTAGTAGACGAAATCAAGATTCAGCATCTCTTGTTGAAATGACACCAATGATTGACATTGTTTTTTTGCTCATCATTTTCTTTATGGTTGCTGCGCAATTTGCACAACAAGCAAAATTAGATTTACAACTCCCAGAAGAAAAAGGTGGATCTCTTCAGGATTCCCAAAACACGGGTCTTGTTATAAACATTCGAGAAGATGGTGCAATTGTTTTAGAAACAGATGCCCCGCCAATCACACTCGAAATTTTGGATGAACGTATTCAGTCAGCAATTTCTTCTACTGGCTCTCCATGGGAAAGTTTACTCATCAGAGCAGATAAAAATGCTTCGTCTTCTGCTTTGAATGATGTTCTCCGATTGTTGAACAAGCACGGCCTTTCTGCAACAAGAATTGCTACCGAGGTGCCTTGATGCGATTTTCATCTAGCCAGGATAAACATAAGTTGAACCGTGCTGCAGTGAATCTTTCAAGCATGATCGATGTCACCTTTCTTCTTTTGGTTTACTTTATCGTGACAACCGTTCTTGCACCTCCCGAAGATCTTCTCACACCAGCGCTGAAAGTTGAAGAGGGGACTTCGCTCACAAAAGAGGAACTTGATCCACAAATTATTGAAATCAGATTGCAAGATGGGCAGCCGGTGTATTCGATCGGTTCACACCTTTGCTCTGACCGAAATGCATTAGCCGAAATCCTCGTTACTTTGCCAGTTGAACCCGGACTCATTATTCGGGTGAGCAATGATGTCCCTGTCGGCTTTGCTGTAGCAGCAATACAGATTGCTCGAGATGCAGAATTTGAAAGGGTAACGTATGTTCCAGCAAAGTAACAATTGCAGCGTACGTATGTTTGTTCTTTGTTTGTATGTACTTCTCGTGCTACTGCCTAGTTTTGACGTAGTAGCCCACGCAAACGATGACGTAGGTGCATGGTTAAGGAGGATGGAATGTAATGAACTCCTTGCTTTGCACCTTGAAACTCAATTAGATGTTGGTTCAGCAAAAGAACAGGCAAGTGCAGCGCAGGAATTAGCTGATCTATACGCTTCCATGCTAGCTCAAGCGGACGATGCCACTCGAAGCAAATTATTAAAGAACGCAAAGTCACTGCTTGAACGTAAGCCAGCGCTTGCGACGACTGATCTTACTTTACAACTGTTGCGAGGAAGTTATTTATCAGCCGAGCAAGTGATCGAACAGTACCGATTTAGAGTTGTTTCTCAAGAATCTCATGCAATTGCAATTTCTCAGATGAGGGAAGTGTTTGGTGATCTCAGCAAAATGAGGCCACGTCTCGTGGAAAAATTGCGTACAGCGAGAGGGCAAGTGAATGAAATTCGTGCTAAGAATGCGGGGCTTTGTACAACATTGCTTGCTTGGTCGGGGTATTACTTAGCCAGACATGACCATGATCCTGATGGTGCAATTGCTGCAGCAAAATTATTTGCTGAAGTACTCGGTGTATCGAATGCGAGTTTGCAAGAAATCTCAACTGATTTATGCATCTACGAGTACGGAGCAAGGGCGTTGTTGGGTATCGCACTTTGTAAAGAAGTTGCAAATGATCCCGCGGGTCCTGAACCATGGCTTGAGGTATTAGAAGAGGTTGGAGTTTGGACTGAAGTACGAAGACAGATTCCGTTATGGAGATTACACATACTTATTGACGCTAAACGCTGGGGAGAAATATTAACTTTACTTGATGAAGATGAAACGGCGGGCGGGCTTCGAGATTATTGGCTGCTTCTGATTGCGTCAAGGGCTTTTGAAGATTCCTTCAATGTTCATGCAGAACTGGTTTCTATTGCTGCTGTTGCACAGTTAGTAAAATTAGGTCAATTGAATATGGTCAGTGGTCTTGTAGACACATATGGCCAGAAAGTTCTTGTTGAAACTGACTTTGTTGGAAAATATATTCTTGCAGACTTACAATTCCAAAAGTTGCGAGAGAAATGGGGAAAGGTTACTCCAAGCGATGATCCAGAAGTACGGAATGAATTCGTTGCAGTTTCATTGTTATTGCAAGAAGCAATTGATTCATCGGATGCGACGGACTTTCCATTTGCGCTTTCAAGTTGCACATTTTTACTCGCTCATGCACAGTATCAATCAGCGGATTATGCCTCTGCTGCAGATACGTTCTACGCACTTTCAGTTGGCTCTCGGATGGAAGAAGCACTCTGGATGGCAATTATTTGTTTAAATTATCTACGCGACAGAACGTTTGAACAGGACGAGTTGCGGGACCTAGCCATCGAGAAGTATATCACTGCATTTCCTGCGTCAGAACGCGCTCAACAATTAATCGTTCATCGGTCATTTGATCAAAACCAAGATCAGCGTAGCCTTAATGAGTTGCTCTCAATTCCTTACGACGACCCGATGTACGACAAGGCGAGACGTCGAGCGGAGGATTTGTTATATCTAGCTTGGAGAAATGCGTCCTTCCAATGTAAAGGGAAAGCAGGCAATCAATATCTTGAAATTGCGAGGCCTCTTTTGTTTATTGAAGCAGGTTCTAGGGCCGTTGATTTTAACAGGACGTTACGCAGATCAAGACGAATACTTGATGTTGCTCTGCACCATGAGGTAAAACGTGTTCTTGCTGCAGAGAATGTTTTTAAAGTAATCCAAGATTTAGTGATCGAAGAAGAAACCGTACAAAATGAACTACGCTATAGGCAACTTCAATTGCATTTATTGCATGGAAAATTGCAAGAGGCGCTTCAGGTTGGAACTGCGCTGCGAGAAGAATTTCCCGATTCTATGTGGAATGAACATGCAGCGGTTTCGTTGATAAATGCAATGCGAGAAGCGACACCGCAGCAACAAGAAGAATATAAAAAGCAATTTTATACAATTGCTTTTTTTTACCTTGACTCTCGGAGCACTGAGGAGTTGGCTGTTTCTAGCCTATTTTCTGTAGGCATAGAAGTGGTACATGTAGGTTTCCTTCTTCACATTGAGCATGCGAGTGAAACTTCAGGAAACACAGCGCTCTCTTTGGTGAGCAGGCTCATAGAGATCCATCCTCAAAACAAAACTTTGCTCCGTTACGCTGCTTTGCTCGAAGAGGAAGTTGGTGATGCTGATTTGTCTCTTCAGCATTGGAAAAAACTTAGCAATGGTTTGCAAAAGGGCTCTAAAGAGTGGTTTAAAGCAAGGTATAAGTTTATGTCACTCTTACTTGAGCGTGATCCTGTTCTTGCTAAAAAATTCATCTTGCAACATATTGCTCTTTATCCAAATTATGCAACACCGCCTCTTGATCAGCAGTTTATTGCGTTGGAGAAACGCATCATGGAAGTCTCGACGGAGAAAACGCATCCATGAATCTAGAACGAGCTGCTTTTATTATTCTTGGTATTCGTAACGCTGATGACCCAGCAATTTTACTTGGGATACCTCATTGGGATGGAAGCGTAACCGTACTAGAAGCTGCAATAAGAAAAAGAGTTGCTCAAATTTTATCGCACCCGATGCGTTATTCGGACGAGGCGAACTTGGTGCAAGATGCAATTCAAGAAGCTGGAGTAATACTTGCAAAGCAATGCCATTCTCAGACCAAAGAATCAATTCCAAACCCAGTAACCCACGAGTTAACAGTGCTCGACCGCTCCATCATTGCTGTATTGGTTTCTGAAGGCGGTTGGAATCGACAAAGTCGATCCAGGCTTGTTGCGGTTTCAGCAGCGTATGGATTAACTGTCGGCGGGTTGTTACGAATTCTTACTGCACTTGCGGAATCCGCGAGATCCGGTCGAGGGCCGATGTCTCAAAAAAGCAGAAAAATAAATGTGCCAGATAGATCTTGGGCAAGTCTTCCAATTTCCAAGAAAAAACAGAGTGTTGTTGATGATCTTATGGATGAGGTGGCAAGTAAATTTTTGCCTGAACTAAAAGAACACTCCACCGTGAGCACCATTAAATTGTCTATCATTTTTGGTCTATTGACTATACTTGCCATTGTTCTTGGTCTAAAGGTACTCAATCGTGCGGATACAGAAGCGAGGAGAGCTGCTGCTCTCCTCGCAGAATCGACGAGGTTAATGCAGCACGTTTCGCCACCTAATTCTGCATTAACCCAGTTGCAACAAAAAAATTGTTTTTCGATTTATCCAACTTTTGATGAGGAGATTTTTACAGTTGAAATTGGAGAGCTGGTGGACGTTGTCCCAGAAATTCCTAGTATTCTTAGAAACCTACAATATGAAATAGAAAGTGCGAATGCTCAGGCAGGGGTTATTTCTAATGATTTAATAAGAGAATGGGAAAAATCAATCGATACGGTTTCATCTGTCTGGCCATTTATAGATAAGCAGTTACAAGATGAAATAGGTACACTTATATTGGAAATTATTGCAGAATCACCGCATATATCTGGTTTAACTAAACAGTTGCTCTTGCCATTTCAAAGAATAGTACAAGAAGGAGATGCGCATGTAGTACTTATTAAACGTCCTTGGGCTTTTGGAGAACTCTCTCGATTGGCATGCTCTGATACGTTGTTGCCGTCAACGACTGCGTTCGTAAAGGAAGTAACTCGTAAAATGGTTTTTGATTGTGATGTTTACCAAATGAGGCGAGAGGAATTACGCCTTCTCGGAATTGAGCTAGCAAGTAGTGTTGAGCTTTCGGCGAATCCTTTTCTCTCTTGGGAGCGATGGCTTGCAATGGTGAATAGAGACACGGACTCATCGATGGCAACGCGCCTCAAGTTGCAAGTGATTAACTTTATAGTGCAAAATGCAGTTGATCTCACAAGAGAAAGTAATACGCGGCAGGTTTTGGGTAGATTGTTGCAAGAGGTTGACTGGATTCGAAGTGATCTTGCTCGAGAGTCTCTCTTGCAAATGTATTCCGACGAACGCGTAAGTTCAACTGACCTTTGGGCAATCACAAATATGCTTGTTGATCTCAAAGCGATTCCGTGGCTCAAGACCGAACATCTTATTGAAATTGATGATGAACAATCCACTAGGGTGCGAGTTTCTAAAGATTTACAACAACTGTGGCCCGTAGTAACACAAACAAAAATGGCTGTTCATACGCTCATATTGCCTGCTGGATTTGATCCTGTACTAATCTCTGTATGGGAAGAATTAGCTTTGCTTTGCGAGGATACTTCTTCGAGTCCAATTGAACGTTTTGCACATGCAAGAAGACTAAATGAAATTGCTGCAGCAATTTGGGTTGGAAGATCAAGCCGTGCTTGGGAATTGGTTGACAACATTGACCAAGCCACGCTTTATCAAGATGCTATCCCTATCCCTGCAGGTGGAAGAAGCAGTGGTCAACTTCATCAAAGATTTACGAATACAAATCGCGATCCAGATGCGATGTTGGAATTGTTGAATTTTATTAGGAGTTCTGCGTACACAACATTGCATGTAAGAGATGCAACAACAGTTGTTCGGGCAGCTTTTTTCTATAGTGATTACGAAATTAGAGAAGAAGCGGTGAAACTAATTTGCGATCATTTTGCACATAGCACTGAGGTCGCTGTTGCCGTTGTTAATGTCCTCACTGCGAACGCAAAAACCCAGCAGGTAGAATCACTGGTGGCATATTTGACGGATGAAATTCTTCCTCCTCGTCATGAGTCTACTTGGTTGGCATCTGCAAGGCGCGCATTTGTTCAGCATGCACTGACTGCAGGTAACAAGGAGTTGTCTGGTCTTGATGAGTGTGCTATTACTGTTGGCATATCAGCTTTAGGCGAAGCGCTCATTGTTGATCCATCTCGTTTGCGACCTACACAGGAAGTCACTGTCGCGCAATCTTACGAACAACTTCTTGGTGCTTGGAGAAAAAGGGTGGGGATACGAAACCCACTTGTGAATTATGATGTTGCGGATGTCTTGGAGACTCATCTCAAACAACAATTGGAATATGTACAGTTGATTCAGCGGCTAGAAGTTGTTTGGACAGGGGAAACACTCGAATTAGATGATCTCGTTGGAGTTACAGCATCACAATCTCTTCTTGAACAAATCACGCAAGCAGAAATGGCTTCTCTTCATGTTTGGAAGCGGATGCTGCGCCTTGCAAACGAAGAATTTCTAAAAGGGGTTACGCAATGATCGCTCGCATTTTCTCTACAGTGTCTCTGCTTTTATTTTCAGTAACTTTTGCCACAGAGCCCGTGGAACTCGATGGCACTGATGGACTTGTTTATATTGACATGGCGGAGGACTTGCTCGCCGCTGGAAATAGTGAACGTGCAGTTGAGATTGCTAGAAAATGTTATGTACTTGCTGCCGTGATTGATCCTCAACTTGAACGTTCAGCGATGCTTGGCTTGATTGAGATTGAAGATAATCAACATCGGCTGGAGCAACTCGTTTCTTCGTTGCCTTCTGGGAAATTGCTTCTTGGAGAAGTTGTCGTTCATCTTGATGTTCTCCGTCCTACGGCAACACCTAAAGCAATCATCGATGCTTGCAAGGAAGTGCAAAATCTTCGCCTGTTGGACAAAATACAAATTTTGGAAAGAGATGAGAAGCGTACAGAGTTGCTCCGTTTTGCATCTTTATCTCTCCCACCTGCTTTGCGCCAAGTACTTCTCGATGGGGGGAAGGTCCCACGTACACAAATGGTTTCTAGTCAATCATTGAAAGCTGAATTGCAATTGCTTGGCGGTACAACGCAATGGTCTGCAGCAGTACTTGTTAAAGGAAATGTTCCCTTAGATGTTACAGGCACAATTGATTTGGCTGCACTTCTCGGAGTCGATACTTCGACTTATATGTATAAGAACGGAAGATGGATTGCGCCTTAGTTAACTTTCTTTGTGAAAAAAGTTATATTTGCTTTTTAGCACCGGCATCACATCTTCGACAGCGTTCGGCGTAGGGATGAGCCAGTACGCCCAATCGGTATCATGTGGTGGCATTGCAAGTTCTAATCCATCACGAACAAATCGTTTGAGGCGACGAGTCGAGAGTTGGTCTATGAACGCATGGGTGAGCTGAGAGGCAATCATAATATCTTCAGGGGATGGAACGATAATCGCTAGGGGATCATCGCTGCCTTTTGGGAAGAAAGCAACAGACCAAAACCAAGCTTCCCCATACCAGTGTGGGCGAGTTTCAATATCGCCCAACGCTTCAACTTTAGTGATGGTTTTATCAAATGCCTTCTTGGCATCATTGATAACAAGTTTTCTAAGATCTTCAATCTTTGGAGTATTGAACTCATCGGTCCATTTTGATGGTGGGGCGTATTTTGACATAGAGTACCTTTGCGTGTGCGTTGTAGAATCTACCATGATAGCATACGCACGAAGGACATTACAAGTGACTGACCCTACTCCACAATCTGACGTTGACCTAGCAAACTCCACAATCCTACTTGTAGACGATAATGCTCAAAATCTTGAGTTGATGCAGGCTTTTCTAGAGGAACTGCCATGCACTATTCAAACCGCTTCTGATGGCATTGAAGCAATTGAAAAGATTGAACGCAATGCGCCCCATCTGCTGATCCTCGACGTCATGATGCCAAGAATGAGTGGCTTCGAAGTTTGCCAAAAGGTGAAATCTCAGCCTTCAACACGTGACATCATCGTCATTATGGTTACTGCGCTCAATGAAGTGAGCGATTATGAGCGAGCTGTGGAATGTGGGACCGATGAGTTTATCACCAAGCCGGTGAACAAACTTGAACTCTTGACTCGAGTGCGTACGCTGCTTGAACTTGCAGTTGTAAAGCAGGGATTTAAGAGCGACTAGAGTACGTCTCGAGATCTTCTGCGACTTCCCAAAGCTCCCCGAACGTATCTGTACAAGTGGCGTTTAGTGAACTTTTTATGTTTGCAGAGCGTTTCCTCATCCAAAAGATCTGTTGACCACCACCTCGTCCTCAAATCTGTCCACCACCAGTCTGGTTCTACGAGATGATCCATCTCGATAGTGTGTGCTCGTACATAAGCGCTTGACCATCTCCAATCTTCGGGTCTGTCAGTAAGTCTTGCTTTGACAGGATTTTCATCGACATACTTCCACATGATTGCGAGGTGTTCACCGCCACCTACTTCACTGGCATAGAATCTACCTTGCCAGAGTGGGTTATCTCTCCCATGTGTATTGTTAAACCATTGAGTATAGACTCCTTGTAACCATTTTGCCCAATTGCTCACATCCTTCGCCTTAATCGCGCGAATAACGATGTGATAGTAGTTTGGCATAAGAGTAAATGCGACTGCTTCGACAGGGTATTTTTCACAGGCCAATTCGAGCAATTGTGTGAATTTCAAGTAATCAAATGTATTTTCAAAAACTCTACATTTTTGAACACCTCGAATGACAATGTGATAATACGACTTGTCCCTAAAATTTCTTTTCTTTCGACTCATGGCAATGAATATACAGAGGTATTTGGCGACACCTCAAAAATTCGCCTTTTTTCGTAAAGATTCTTAAAAAAAGGTTCCATCCCTAGGGTCGGGTACAACACCCGGCACGAGACCTGGCACGGGGTCCCTACACCCGGCACCGGTCGTGAATCGCGTCTGAAGATGACAGCAGCCTGTCCCGCACTCTGTGAAGGGTAGCGTGGGGAGTGTTGCTACACCTGACAAAGGGGGGAACAGGCTGCTGTAACAGTCCTGGTATAAAATCTGTATCTATGCAGCAGGTCTACGTGTGATCACAGCAGGAGTATCACTCATTCGAACCCAGCCGCGCGTACCACGAGGTTCAAGCGTAATAAGTAGGTGTTCGTAGTAACGACGCAATGCAGAAAGGTCAAAACCCGACAACCAATCAATCGGGGCAGTAGGGTTTAAACGGCAGATGGCGTCGATGACTTGATTCTTTGTAAGCATGAGAATTTCCTTCCTTATTGGTGTGATAAAAACAAAATCGGGAACATCTCCTCTATCTCTTGATTTGATAACGACATATCAAAAGACGATCCAAACTACGATTTCGACTGCATACGATTGGTAGTACTCCCATGTGAACAACACCCACAAGATATTGTGGGTGTTGTAACGGAGGTGCTAAAAAAGTTTTTTTGACGTAAAAACGGACGTTACATCGCGGGAACGAAGATCGTCGAACCTGGAATTACATCGATGGAATCAAGGTGACCTGAGACAACGTCCTTTCCTGACGTATCAATCCCGTGCATGTGGATATTCGAGCCATGGTGTGTCATCACGCCTTCTTGGTTCTTCGCAAAGAAGCCCACGACTAGCAGCCCAGCCTGTTTGCCATGCAGTCGCCATGGCTGGTCTTCTTTCGGAAGATCAGGTGATGCAACTGGACAAAACCCATTGATGACATGCAGATCGAAACTGTTCGTTTGCGCGTAAACGTAAAAAGGAAATGGCTTGTCAGTGTCAACGCCGTTTCGTTTCGCGACGGTTTCAACCGCCGTTTCAAAACCCATATCAGGTGGAATCGTGTCTTTCACCCAGTTCTCGACATACGAGAGCGTCAGTAATGTTGCAGACTGCTCGGGTGCACCAGGCGCTGATGCAGCAGTTGCACCGTCAGGTGTAGTTGCTACAAGAATTTGACCATCGACAATAGTGATTTCGCCTTCAAGCTCTGTCAACGCGCCGACAGCAAATGCGTGCGGCTTTGATGAAACTTCTTCAAACGTAATTCTACTCTGCGTGTTGCCCATTCGGAGCGCGTCACGCATGCCACCATATTGTTTAACTGTCGCAGTTGAACTGTTGCAGCCCGCTAGAAAAAATAAAATTATTAAGAGGATCCGCATGTACATGAACAACCACAACTACCTTTTGAGGCTGAAGCATAGATCGCTTCAACTGCTGGCCAATTGACGACATTCCACCAAGCGGTAACATAATCTGGTCGGCGATTTTGATAATGCAAATAATACGCGTGCTCCCACACATCTAGTGCAAGCAGGGGAGTACAACCGCACATGCCAAGATCTGTCATCAATGGATTGTCTTGATTTGCGGTTGAACAAACACAAAGATCGCCAGAACCGTTGACAGTGAGCCAAGCCCAGCCAGATCCAAAGCGGGTTGCCGCTGCGTTTGCGAAAATTTCCTTCAGTTTGTCTAGGGAGCCAAAAGTGGCATCGATTGTATTTGCTAACGCACCACTTGGTCCACCGCCACCTTTTGGGTTCATTATTTTCCAAAAGAACGAGTGGTTCCAATGTCCACCGCCATTGTTGCGTACCGCACCTCGAATGTCTTCGGGGAGCTTGTCAAGATTTTTGATCAATTCGTCAACACTCGTGTTTGCCCAATCAGTACCTTCAACGGCAGCGTTCAATTTTGCAATATATGCAGCATGATGCTTTGTGAAATGGATCTCCATTGTCCTCGCATCAAGGTGTGGTTCTAATGCATCAAATGCATAGGGTAATTCTATCTGTGTAAAAGCCATGATTTGTTTTCCTTTCACATCTATTGTACTTGTTGTTGCACGTCGTGAAAACCCTCTGCAAAAGAATCGTACGAACTTGTCGTTCCATCAGACCAATGTATCTCGATATCTTGTATATCGGTTTCTTCGCCAAGTCCAATGTGAATACGTGGATCATTCGCTGCCATGTAACTCCAACTTGATTGGATTGGAAAAGCAATACGCTTCTTCCCAATGCTTGCTACAAGCAGTGCGCCAAGTGCTGGCTTGCCATGCGTGTCTTTGATACAAAGAGAAACAAAGCCGCCACGGTTTTCTGAGTGATTCATTAATAGATACGCGGGTGCATCGCGGTTGATCACGAGTACATCGATGCCGCCATCATTATTTACATCTCCAAATACAGCGGCGCGGCTTGTGTGAATTAATGATGAATCCATGCCGCCTTCGATATGCTCCCATCCGATTTTTCCCCCTCGAAGTAAATGATTTTCTTCAGCGAAGGGGTCATCAGACAAATGCGAGCCAGTTTGTTGTACTAATCCATTTGCCTCATACAAATCAAGGATACCATCGTTATTAAAATCAACCCAGCCTAAGCCAAAACGAGTTGCGTGTCTCGTCTTGGTTCTTAGTCCTTGAGAAGCTGTAACATCTGTAAAAAAGTTGCCATCATTGCGATGCAAAGAGTCACTTTCGCCAGTGATGTTGCAAACAAGAATGTCTAAATCACCATCAGCATCAAAGTCAGCACTCGTCAGTCCCATGCCCGCTTTCGCCATTCCTTCGTCATCAAGCGCGCACCCTCGCAAGGGCGCGACGTCAGTAAAAGTCCAATCCCCATTGTTCATCCAAAGTTGATCTGCCATTCCGTCGTTGGCAACAAATATATCAATTCGTCCATCACCAGTGTAATCATTGCACAGGACGCCAAGCCCAGTTCCTAGCCGTGTACCGATACCAGCTGGTTCGGATAAATCAGCAAATGTTCCATCGCCATTGTTGCAATATAACACGTCACGAGCAGGTGCCATGTAATTTGTTGGCGAGCAATAATCTAACATGCCCTGTGCATTGAAACATTCCAATTCAAGTCCATCTGACCAAACTAAATAGTTTGTCACGTAAAGGTCTTCATCACCATCTGCATCAAAATCCGCAAAGGATGCACTTGCGCCCCAACCGCTATCGCCAACTCCAGATTGGTTAGTTACGTCTTCAAATGTTCCATCACCGTTGTTTTTAAAAAGCACATTTTCGCCAACATTTGTGATGTAGATATCAACAAACGTATCGTTGTTGTAATCACCGATCGCAACGCCCATGCCATATCCAGTGTTGCCCGTATTACTCATCGCTGTAACGTCGGTAAAGTTGCCGTCATCGTTTCTTAAAAGTACATTTGTTTCTGTATCCGAAGAGCCAAGATGTCCACCTTGAATAAAATACAAATCAACATCACCGTCGTTATCAAAGTCAAGCATTGCCGCGCCGCCACCAATAATTTCAGGCATATTAAACTTGCCGGTGTCACCACTGACCCATGAAAAGTCTACGCCGCGGCTTCCTGCTTCATTGATGAGCCAAGGCGTTGTTTCCTTCGCTTGATGAGTTTGGTGAGGCTGGTCATCTCCTGCACAACTGAACATTAAAAGTGAAACAAGTACAATGCGTTTCACTTCTTTCTCCTTTGTTGCTCAAGACTCTTTGCTGCTCGTAGTAGATGGAGGTCATTTGGAAATTGCAAGAGTCCCTTTTGTAGGATGCTCATCGCTTCGTTTTTTTTACCGCTCTTGGCAAGTGCAACTGCGAGCCCCCCAATGCTGAGCGTGGCATTTGGTGAAATTCGTAAAACGAATTCGAATTGTTTTGCCGCTTTGTCGTATCTTTGCAAATCAAGATATGTCATGCCAAGCATTTCCCGATCTGCCGGATTATTTGAACCAATTGCAATCGCCTGTTCAAAGTGTTTTGCTGCATCTTGTACATTTGCTGTACGAAGCGCGATCTTTCCCGCGAGAGAGTGCGCTTGAGAATTCGCTGGCCGTAATTCAATCGCTCTCAGCACATGATTTTCAGCTCGATCTACCTTGCCAGACTGAAAAAATATAGTTGCCATTGCCAATTGTGCTTGGGCGTGATCAGGGTTCCAGCGAACTGCATTGCTACAACTGGTAATGGCTTTGTCTACTTGATTTAATTGCAATTGAACGATCGCGAGGTTTGTTAGAATTGTTGGGTGCCTTGGGTTTGTCTTTGCCAATAGTTCAAGAGAAGTTAATGCGCCAGTAGGATCATCGTTATCGAGTTTTGCAATTGCTACTGAAATTAGTGCTGCAAGCCCTTTTTTGTAACTTTGCATTTCTTCGAACCAAGGATCTTCCCACTTTGGTGGAGTTATTCCTGTATTGTGAAGTAGAGAAGAAGCCTTCTCAACGAAACCGGCGCGTTGATACGCAGTGCCAAGAAGATAAGATAAATAAGGATGATTGCCTCCGCGATTCCTTAGGTCTTCAAGAATCACAATGGCTTCCGAGGGATTGTTTTGTTGAAGTTTTGTTCGTGCAAGACCGACTATTGCGGCGACTGCTTTATTGTTCACTTCTAATGCTCGTGTAAAAGAGAGTTCAGCAGCTTCTGCATTCCCAAGATCAATGAACCAATAGCCTTGATGCCACAAAGCTGGAGTATAGTTTTTATAGTCTGAACAGTTGGCAATTGCTTTGTCATACTCTCCAAGTTTTGCAAGTGAGAGCGCGAGCCAGTACTTTGTTTTTGTAGGCGTGTTTGGTAAATTGATTGCTGCTTCGTAACAAGTGATTGCATTTTTATACAGCCCATGTGCTTGAAGATAGAGACCGAGCGTTACCCAATCTTGTGCACCGCCTGAACTTTTGATCTTATTGATCGCGCTGTTGATCGCCGTGCCAGCTTCGGGTGCAAGTTGCGACGTATCAATGACTGGAATGGTTGCTCTTGGTGTAGGTTTTGCACAACCAATGAAAAGAAGAATCGCAATGAATATGAAACGCATGGTGTTATTGTAGAGAAGATACAGCGACTGGTTCGCCGCACTCAGGACAGACTTTTTTGTCCGTTCCTGTGATGTCATACGCACATACTTTACAGTATGGAGATTCAAACAATATTTTGAAATGTAAGTTGCAAGTTGGACACGCACTCTTGCCTTGTGGGAGATTGATTTTATCTTCACAACGTGGGCAAATTGCATGGAGTGGAACACTACTTCCTGCCACGTACATACTCATCCTTAGCACTTGCGTAATGAACAAGGCAAGGACAGAAGTTCCGCCAAGTATAGAAGAAGCGATTGCAAATCTCAGCAGAATATCGGATGGGATATTTGTAAGATCAGTCCAAGCAAATGCAAAAATGAGGGCAATGGCGAGTGATGCGATTGATATCGCTGCTAATTCGAATTTTCGCATCGCGATTGCTTCTTGTCTTAGTTGCAGAAGAAAACTAATCGCAAGAGTGCAGGGGGGCCACGCCATGATAAAGATGATCGCAAGCGGTGTTGCATACTCTTCCCAGTTGTCTACAGTTGCGCCATACCATTGCCATAAAACGCAAGAGAACGCTAATAGAACGAGTGGCAAGATTGACCTTGGCCATCGTACAAGTAAAAGTCCTGCAACAGGGGAAGACCATGCGAGCGGAATCGCAATTGCCTCAACGTAATTATACGTACCAAAGCCTCCTCGCCAAATATCAAAAATCCAAAAAAGTATGAGCAGTGCCCAACACGACAATAAGAAATAACCACTCGGTTTCCATCGTTCATGTGTTAAGAATGCCGCTCCTAAAGAGAGCGGAATCCCACAGAAAAATACAATCATTGCCGTCATAGCGAAATGTTCAATCACAGTATTGGGTACTGAACTGATTGCATCGAGCCAAATTACTGCGTAGATCAGCGGCAACACAATGCAGATGATGATGCCGATTGTTGTTCCAAGTGGACGAGTTTTTGGATTTTCTAAAGATCGTACTGCTAAGAGCATAAAACCAGCACTAAAACCTGTTGCAATTGCAGTGCCAAGTAGACGCGCAAGAATGCTAGAGTTGGTTGGAACAAAGACTGCGGCGATTCCGCTCAATGCCCCGAGCGCAAGTGAGTAATAGAGTACTCGGATGGCGATTACTCGATAGTTCATTCATATATGGTAGCGAGAACTTTGTTATTCGATGCAGATTGAAAGATCGTCTATGTCTTCAGGATCAAGTTGAAACCAACCATCTCCGTAGTTGGTAGATGACATGCCATCACCATTTGGCGAGCACATCCATAAGAACCAACAATCTAGCCCATCACTATTTGATTGCACGGAGATATGATCAAATGCAGCGCTTGGGAAAGCAAAGTCATATTGAATAAGTTCATATACGCCGCCAAAGAGCTCTCCAGTTGGTATGCGAACTGGAGTCAGCGAAAGATCTTCGTCAAGGATCGCACCTGGCAGGCCTGTGCCATCGTCTTCAAATGTAGTAACTTTGAAGGTAGAAAGGTTGTTGCAAGTTTGCCAACTTCCAAGATTAATCGCTTCAATTCCCCACACAGTAAACGTAGCCATTGCATCTACCTGAACATTCGCCGCTGATTCATAATAAAAGCCGTTTGTGGGATCATCTGCGGAAGTGCGTATTCTCCAAGCGGAATCGCTACTTGAGAAAGGAGATTGGCTCACCATCGCATTTGGACAAGCAGATTGTTCGCACACGACATCAACGCAAAAAGCATCACTGACCCAAGCGCCGAACAGTGCTTGGCAATCGGTTTCGGTCATCTCGCCAACGCAATCCCCAAGTACACAACAACCACCAAATGCATCATCTCCAGCTGGAAGAATTGAAATTGTTCCAATGCCTGTTGCACCTTTCCAGCCTCCTACACGTAAGAAATAGGTTTCTCCAGCAAGTAGATCATATTCAAGAGAAGAGTAAAAGAGCTGGCAGCCTGTTTCGGTCGTTCCATCTCCGTTACAAGCCACTTGGTTTGTTGCATCGGAGCAACTTCCTTGATACAACACTATTGAAGTGTCGTAACTCTCAGGATCACAAGTACTGAAACGGTATGTTGCAGCATCTGTAGGAGTAAAGGAGTACCAGATGTCAGGGCTACAGATCCAT
Organism: uncultured Isosphaeraceae bacterium; assembly: GCA_964474235.1. GTDB lineage: Bacteria > Planctomycetota > Phycisphaerae > Phycisphaerales > SM1A02. The sequence continues at coordinate 44,399 of CAYYRP010000005.1, read as the reverse complement.
TGCCCAGTATTATTCGTACCACACCAATTCAGGTTGAGGCAATCTTGGTCATCAGTTTGGAGAGCACTCGCCGTTGCGAGCGTTGTATCAAATGGAGTTTGTCCTACAAAGATTTCTTCAGCAGTAGAACAATGGTCATTTGCTGGTGGCTCGGGCTCCAAACAAAGTTCAGGTTCATCACACGTTTCTCCAACAAGAAATGTTCCACCCAAAGCAAGGCAAGTAGCAGAATCCCAATCTGTGACGCAATCTTCAAAGAAGCAGCACACGCCATCGCCTGTTGGTGGCGGAGTAATAGTCAGCGTGCCAATGCCAACGCTTTCGCCATTCCATGAACCTATTCGGATGTAATACGATTCGCCGACAGTCACGTTGTATTCGATTGATGAAAAGAATGCTTGGCAGCCTGATTCGTCGAGGTCACTGTCACCATTACATCTGACTTGATCGTTTGGATAGCAACCACCTGCATACAATGCAATGGATGTATCGTATGAGTCGTAATCGCAGGTAGTGAAGATTGTAGGTCCTGCCGCAGTAGGGGTGTATACGTACCAGCCATCCTTCGAATTGTTCCAATCAAAGTTGGAATAAAAACAATTCCAACTATAACCATTATCATTGCCAAAATCAGAGGGTTCTGGATCACTTGGAGTCATCATGGAAGTGTCGAAAGGATTTGCGCCTTCATAGACTTGGATTGGGTCATCACATTCATCGCCAGTGAGCATGCAGATGGAAGTTTCACACACAGAATCATCGCCTCGGTAAATCCCGCCAAGTGTATCGCAATCGTACGTTGTGGTTTCGTTGATACATTCAGTTTCACTGAGGCAACATGCACCAATTCCACATTCTTCAAATAAGCAATAAGATCCTTCACCAAAGAATAAACCTCCTTTATCGTGGCAATCATCCTCACGCGTGTCGTCCGAGCAAATGCCAGTATTAAAACAGCAAGCACCGCTAGGCGTACAGTCATACTCCCAGCCCCATTCGCCAATAATTCTGAGGAGATCATTCACATCAACGCAGCAATCACCTGCAGGCGCAGGACTAATGTCACCGATTGGTCGATATGAGCCATCACCACATTCGCCCCAGTGGTCGATGATGCTTAAGAGATCGTTGACAGTAATGAAACCGTCACCGTCAAGATCTGTCGCGCACAGTGAAAGTTCATCTCCGCATGGGTCAACAGGTTCAGTGTTGCCCAAACGGTACGCCAATTCAAAAAGAATTTCGCCTTCTGTACCTTGTCCAAAACCGCCAGCGGGATTTGCCCAGTACGCGGATATGTCATCGCCAAGAAGCGATTCAGCAACCCCGATTTGCCCATACATTGGAAATTGATTTTGACAAATAATTCCAAAGTAATAATCACCCGCATCTATTGTGAAAGACGTTTCAATGGAAACAAGAAAACCTTCACCTTGCCATTGTGGAATCATGGACGAGTTTGCTGGGTCGACATCGATTGATTGCACATCGCCGACTAAATCCACACCTGCTGCCTCGGGAGAAGTGTAAAAATTAAGTTGATAATTCGTCACTGAACTTGGATCAATAAACCCTGCCCAACCTCTTAGAATCACATCGGCTGTGTTCACGGTCGTGGAACTATTCACTGTGACATTGTCTGCTGAAACGATGTCATACGGTTCATACACAGAGTCAAAATCTTGGCTCAGGTAACCTGATAAGCCCACACCTGTGCCGTCCATAGGACCGATTTGGTCGAAAAAGGGCGCCCCAAGAAGAGTAGACGAAAAGATGAGTAGCCCAAACATTGCGGAATAAAAGTTCATATGAGGATCTCCTGTTCTTAGTGTAGTCCTACCCTACCTTGGTACAACCAAAACCTACTCATTTTTCGCATTTTTTTGTAAATAGTGCATAAAAAACAGCCCCCCGACTGAAGTCGGGGGGCTGCGTGGAATCTCAATAAAGAGATCACAGGTCAGACACTTGAGGTTTAGTCAAGTTGTACCCAGTAGTCTACTAGACCACTAGCACATGTCCACGCTGTGTTCCACTCATTAGGACCTACAAGGATGCTGTAGTCGCCAGCTGGAAGAGCTAGGAATTCAGCAGAACCTTCAGTTCCACCTGGGATCATGTATGCAGCAACGAATGCACCTGCAGCGTTGTCAACAACGCCGAAGAGTAGGTCTTCGCCTGAAGTACCAGCGGAGATTACAAAATCACCACCCGCATTCAATGTCGCATTAGTAAACCAGTCGAGGTCACGGTACGTACCACCAGTTGGGCCATCAACAAAGACTGATGCTGTGCCACAAATTGGAGTACCCATCGTGATTGCTTGGAACTCAGTTCCTGTAGGACCGTTTAGACCAGCGTTGCAGTCAAGCGATGAATCATCACCGTCTTGAGCGCAGTCATCGCAGTCGGCTTCAGCACCTGCAGGGCAACCTTGATAACAAGCTGCGTCAGCACATGTTGAACCATTCAACCAAACACCACCAGCTGCATCGCAGTCAACGGCGGTTAGGTCTGAACAAGCGCCTGCGATACAGCAAGCAGCCATAGCATTAGCACCTGTGAATGTAACTGTGATCGTACCAGCACCAGAATCACCGTTCCAACCGCCCATACGGACGATGTACACTGTACCTTCAGTGACAGGCCAGTCGTACACTGCTGAGTAATACGCTTGGCAGCCATCTTCGCCACCAGTATCACCGTTGCAGGATACTTGGTTGTCACAAGTTCCTTCATATAGAGCCATTGATGTGTCATAAGAGGCAGCATCGCAAGCGCTAAAGGAAGCAGTACCAGTACCAGTTGAAGTCCATGCGTACCAACCGTCAGGTGAGTCGCCCCAGTCCAGGTAAGTACCTGCACATAGAGTGTCATCTGGAATTGGGTAACTTGGAGTCATAACTGAAGTGTCAAATGCGTTTGCACCTTCGAAGATTTCGACAGCAGTATCGCATTCATCACCAGCACCAGCAGCACATGGATCGTCAGCACAGAGTGTATCTACACCAGCGAATGAACCGCCAAATGCAACACAGTCAGCAGCATCCATACCATCGATGCAGGAGCCGTCTGTCATACAGCAAGCGCCATTACCAGTTACTGGAGGAGTGATTGTCAAAGTACCAGGACCAGCGCCATCACCATTCCATGCACCGATTCGTACGTAGTAAGTAGTACCTGCTACGCAATCAAAATCGATTTCTGAGTAATATGCTTGGCAACCAGTACCGTCATTTGCAACGCTATCGCCGTTACAAGCAACTTGGTTGTCACAAGTACCTTCATAAAGAACCATAGAAGTGTCGTATGAAGCTGCATCACAAGTAGTGAAGTTAGTAATTCCACCAGTTGCTACATAAGAGTACCAACCGTCTTGGCTTGCGCCCCAGTCCAGGAAAGTACCATCGCACATCATGTCATCAGGTGTTGAACCACCAGCAGTCATGTTTGTTGTATCAAATGCGTTTGCACCATCAACAACAGCGATTGCTACGTCACATTCGTCACCAGCTTCTATAGCAGCACAATCAGTTCCAGCACATGAAGTGCCGTCGCCTTTGTAAGTGCCACCCATAGCATCACATGCATCTTCAGTAAGATCAGCACATGTAGCGGAGTCGATACAGCAAGCAGCTGCAGCGCAAGCACCGTCAGCACATGTTGAATCGTCGCCGAAGTAAGTACCGCCGTTAGCAGCACAATTCGCAGGAGTATCTACCGAGCATGTACCGTCGCCTAAGCAGCAGCCACCTTCGATAATACATTCAGCGCCAAATGCGCCCATCATTGCGAGAAGGTCATCGACGTTCACCATACAGTCGCCTGATGGTTCTGGATAGATATCGCCTTGAGGACGGAAAGTACCGTCGCCAGCTTGACCCCAGTTACCCATGACGATCAAAAGGTCGTCAACATTAACTGCGCCATTGGCATCGATGTCTGCTGGGCAGAAACCGAGATCACTGTCACAAGGATCAGCAATGCCATCACTTGATACACGATATGCAGCGTCAGAACCAGTTTCTTGAGCGTTGCCGGGCATACCAAAGCCACCACCTGGGTTGCCTTGCCATGCTGAAACGCCATCACCGGAGACTGAATCTGCGGTACCAGTTTGTCCACCAGTAGCAAAATCATTTGCAGGTTGCAAACCGATTAATTGGTCGCCAGAGCCAGCCATCATAGCAGTGTTCACGGACATTAAGAATCCGCCACCAGCCCATGTGCCACTCATTGATGCGTCAGCAGCATCAATGTATTCACTGGCAATATCGCCAGTTGTTGAAGCAGCGATAGAAGCAGAGTCTGCATAGATGTTCGCTGTGTAGCCTACAACGGATGAAGGATCGACAAAGCCGTTCCAGCCGTTGAGTACCATTTCTACCATGGCGATATTTTCGCCAGCACCGGTGAAGTTATCAACAGTCACGATATCGTAGATATCGTACGCTGCTTCAAAGTCCTGGTTACCGGTAATATTAGTACCGATCCCAGTACCATCATCTGCACCGATTTGGTCTATCATCACATCGCCAAAAGCCATGCCCGATAGACCCAAAATACAAATACAAGAGGTAAAGTTTTTCATAAAAAATGTTCCCCTCCTAATGGGAGTTTTTGTGAGTAGTCAAACTCACGTTACTAGAAAACCCGTCGCCAACTGTTGGCGTGGGATACAAAAATTCGGTACGAAAGTTGTAGCGACAAACAGTGAGCAAAAAACTTGTGCTATGGGACTAGCGATTCTCTGCAATGTAAGTCGTTCCTTCTCACGACCTTCTCCTACCGATTGTCTGGCACTACCAAAGGGGACGGAAGCAGTGCAATACGCAGCGGTATTCGAACGTTGAGTCCCGTGGAATTCGCCAGTTGAGCAAGCATTGGGGAACAACGAGCTGCTCTCGAGGCAAGGGTCAACAGAAGTCAACACCCTAAGATGCCCTAAATTGGTGCGTATGTCAAGCATTACATTGAAGTTTTTCCAATGTATTTTCGTTATAGGAACTAAACGGTTATTCTTTTCTACTGACATTGGGGGTTAAACACGTCATCGGGTCGATTTTTAGGCCAATCCTCTCTTTTTATTTACTTACATCAAAAAGGGCCCGCGGCTGCGGGCCCTTTGAAAATGAACTTCATTAAGAGTATTATGGCGTGAAACCACCAAGGACAAACGGTACCAAGGTCGTATCATTTGTATCGCCTTCAAGGTTATAGATGCCGCTAAAAGACCATGCAGCGATGTCAAACACTACGCCGTCAGGGCCGGTGCTTGAAGCGCGTTTCGCCCAACCGTCGAGATAGTCCCAAGGCTCGCCTGATCCATCAAGATTGATGTCGCCGAACGTATCGATCACGTTTCCATTTTCGAAAAGTTCTATGGCATCATCTCCGTTGATAGACATTGCTCCAGATTGATAATCCGCAGCAAAACCAAAGAAACTTAGGAAAACAGCGTCTGAATTTGTCACGTAGATATATGAGCCAGCAGTTGCTGCAACAGCGGGGAATGTAAACTCTTCGCCATCACTCCCGCCTCCATTATTGGCGCCGCCAATGCCATATAGACTAAGGTCAACGATGTCGCTTACAACATAGAGTTCTACACCCTTTGGTCCAGCGCCAGCGGAGAGTTGCGCGTCGTACACACCAGTAATGATGAGGAATCCATTGACAACTTCACATTCATCAGGAATACCGTTGCCATCTGCATCTTGTGATGTGCCATTAGCAATGTCACATTCGTCAGGAATACCATTGGTATTGCAGTCTGCTTCGCATTCATCTGGTACTCCATTGAGGTTGCAGTCAAACGAAACGCCATCAGCAAGATCACAAACATCGCCAATTCCGTTTCCATTGCAATCTTCTTGATCTGGGTTTGGCAGATCACAGTTATCTTGGGAATCTGGTACACCATCCCCGTCTGTATCTTCAATAGCGTTTGAACTGAAGACAACGTTATCCATAAACAACGCTTCGGAGCCTGAGTTTGAATCAAGGGAAATACGAAGGGTCGCTTCGGTGTACCCAGTGAGATCTTGTAGCCAGTTCATCCAACCGCCTTCGATTCCAAGGTCATCAATGTCCTGACCAGTTGTGTCAAGAAGAGTGAGCACTGCGCCACCATCAACAACAAGATCAATCACAATTGCGTCTTCAGATTCCCATCCTGTACTTGCGACGAACACATCAACGCTTACATTCCAAGAACCACTGCCAGTTGCGGTGTCAAAATCGACACGCATCAGACCATCGCAGTCACTCATTTGGTAGCCTTGTACGCCGTCAGGATAAGAGCCTACGCCGCCGCCGGTGTAATTTGTTACACCAACGTAATCACCGTCAGTTAACCCAACACTGTCGCGAGTGTTGACATACCAAGCAGTGAAGCCCATTTCGGCACCACTTGCAGCCCATGCAACCATCGCTTCACCTGCGTTGTTTACAAGTTGATGATCCACGGCAGCATCACCAGTATCTGTGTACTGACCACCAATAAGTGGTTCTTCAAAACTGGTGTACAGAAGGTTGCCAACTTCGCATTCATCAGGAACGCCGTTGCCATTGCCATCAGAAGATGTGCCATCTGCGATGTCACATGCATCGCCAATTCCGTTTTCATTGCAGTCTGCTTCGCAAGAATCAGGAATGCCGTTGCCATCACAGTCAGCAGCACCATCTGCGATGTCACATTCGTCAGGGATTCCATTGCCGTTGCAATCGTCTTCGCATTCATCAGCAACACCGTTGGCGTTGCAATCTTGCGATCCGCCTTCGGCAATATCACAAACATCACCGACGCCGTTGTTATTGCAATCTATTTGGTCGGGGTTGTAGAGGTAACAGTTGTCAACAAGGTCGTACACACCGTCTTCATCAAGATCAGCGAGATCACACATGTTTGGTTCACCCGGCGTATCTAGAGCAAGGTCGCCCCAAACACCCAAGTTCCAATCGCCCGCATCAGGGCATCGGAAGACGTGTGCAGGAACATACTCGCCAACTGGTCCAAGAATTGTATCTGAGTAGAGCAAGTCAAGAACTTCGCCGTCATACCCAACTTCAAGCAGGGAGAATCCATCAATTTCTTCAGCCCAGAACGTGCCGTCAAGGACGCCATCATCATCAACATCTAGATCATCGTCGAGCACTGCAGTGAGTCCAAGTACAAGAAGATGCGTCACGTTGTCAGAGTTTTCAAAGTTTAAACCATCAATCATGACGTCCGGCGTTGCAATTGTCATCTCGGCTTTCCCTAGAGAAAGAAGTCCGTCGTCTGCAATTGTCAAACCAGTGAGGTCAATGATCGTTTCAAGAACACCAGAACCGCCTGTTCCGTCACCAATGACGATGTATGAATAGCCATCTAAGACTGTTCCAGCAGGACCAATAAGTTCAACGTATTCGTTGTCATCTACACCACTATGGTCGATTCGAAGTTCATTAATGCCTAATCCATCAACGCCGCCGCCACCACATTCAAGCCCGAAGTCGCCGATGACTTGCAAGACATCGTTGACGTCGATGCAACAATCGCCATTTGGTAACGGTGCAACATCTCCAATTGGGCGGAAGGTTCCATCACCGCACTGACCCCATGTGCCAATAACAGCGAGAAGATCATCTACAGTTACGCTGCCGCTTCCGTCAATGTCAGAGGCACACGTAGGAAGTGGATCGTCGCATGGATCAGCAATGGTTGCTTGTCCAACTTCGATTGCTTCAACAATATGCATATCGGGGAAACCCAAGGCAGATGGGTTTGTCCAAGAACCGATCCCACATTCGCCATTTGTTGTACGAAGCCAACTGATCGAATATTCGCCAGCAGCATTACTGCCAATTTCATGTGTTCCGGGAAATGATTCAGGGATCACGATTTCGACAAAGATCTGCGAATCAGGGTTAAGAGGGTAAGGAGTAACAGGAGAAGCGGAGATAGTTACAGGGCTAGCTGTTTCTGGAATCGGTACTACAACAGATCCAATCATCCAAAGATCGCTCCCATCTGCAGTTGGTCCGGCAGTCCCATCCTGATCAATATATACGTTGATCGTTGCGGTTCCTGCTAAGGAGTTTTGTGCTAATGAAAAGTGAATACATTTGATTTCCCAAGGAAGGCCAGCAGTGTCGCCAATGGAAAGGTCGTGGCTTCTACCATACCGATGCTCTGGAGTTCCGCTGCCACCAAAACAATTCACAGAATTGCCGGGGGTTACTGTTGCAGTGTCAATGCTCTCAGACACCAAAACATTCGCAGGGTCACACTTGGTAATTCCGCCTCCGCGATTTGCTGCGCCTTGGTTTGGGGCGCCGATTCGCATCGTTGTTCTTTTGGTTATTTTTTTAGCTTGTGGCGTGGCAAAAGCAGTTCCTGCAACCATGCCAAAAGTAGCGATACCTGTACAGATCGTGCGAAGGGTAGACATTTTATGGCTCCTTGTATCTTTCTCTCAACTGTATCAACGCCAACTTGGCGAAGTTCCAGTCTATCATACGGGGTAAATGGTGCAATGCAATAGAAAAAATGAGTCTTTTCTTGCACAATAAGACCAAAAACAGTGATAGAATCCCTTTTCTTCACTTGCCGAAGTGGCGGAATTGGCAGACGCGCCGGATTCAAAATCCGGTTCCCGTTTAGGGAGTATGGGTTCGAGTCCCATCTTCGGTATTTATTACGCTCTATCAGGAGCGCATTCCTGCACCATGGTCTTGATATGATGCAAAAATGAAGATAGCGGTCATTATTCCAGCTGCTGGGTGCTCCTCTAGGTACGGAGATCGAGATAAATTGGCCGAAGATCTCGGTGGAAGACCCTTATTGATACGAACAGTAGAGTTTTTCACCAAAAGAGAAGAAGTAACTCAAATAATCGTTGTGGGGCCTTCCCATGGATTTGAGGATTTCCGTACTCGGTTTGGGCCAGCGCTCTCTTTTCATGGTGTGCGCATTGTAGAGGGCGGTGAAACTCGTATGGATTCTGTACAGAGTGGGCTTACGTTGGTAGATGTTGGCGTCGACCGAATCGCAGTCCATGATGCAGCAAGACCAGCATTGAGCAATGCGCTCTTTGATCACCTCCTGCTCGCATCACGAGATCTTGATGCAGTTGCAGCCGCTATTCAGATAACTGGAACTGTAAAACGGACCAAATCAACAAAGCGGACGATTGGTGATGAAGATGATATTGCCGATGCGATCTTCGGAGGTGCAGGAAAATCATCAGTTGATGTCTATGAAGTTGAACAAACAGTAGACCGCGAAGGATTATGGGAACTACAAACTCCACAAATCTTCGATCCTGCCCTTTTCAAACGTGCGTATGCGCAGATTGATGGGCAAAAAGCCACCGATGATGCCATGCTTGTTGAAGAACTTGGAGAAGTTGTTCATCTTGTACAAGGCGAGAGCCGAAATATAAAGGTCACGACCAAGAGCGACCTTTCCCTGATCAAAGCGATGCTTTGGGCCAAGGCATCTCCAGAACGAGCGCCCCACAAAAGATTTTGACTTTGCACATGCAACAAGAAACAGTAACGATTATTTTGCCGACCTACGAAGAGGTCGATAGTCTTCCTTCTTTGATCGATGCGCTTGCACAAGTCAAGAAAGAATCATTCCCTCATCTCGTCCTTATTATTGTTGATGACAATTCAGAAGACGGAACCGAAGCACTCATAGCCGAAAAAAATTTGCCATGGGTTCGATTGATCGTTCGCCATGGTGAGAAGGGCCTTTCAACAGCAGTGATCCATGGCCTGGAGGAAGCAGAGACCGAATTTTGTATCGTCATGGATGCAGATGGTTCCCACCCAGCATCGGCAATTCCAAACATGATCGCCGCCCTGTCAGATAACGCCGATTTCACAGTTGGCTCACGGTACGTTCAGGGAGGTTCAACAGAAGATGGCTGGGGTGTTCTTCGCTGGCTCAATTCTAAAATAGCAACGATCATGGCACGTCCATTTACAACTGTCAAAGATTCGATGAGCGGTTTTCTAGGGATGCGCCGCGAAACTTTTCTAGCTGCAAAAGATCTTGATCCAGTTGGATACAAAATTGGATTAGAGTTGATCGTTAAATGTAGATGCAAGAACGTAGTTGAAGTTCCAATCCATTTTCGCACTCGTCAACTCGGCGAAAGCAAACTCACACTGAAAGTCCAATGGGAATATTTGCAGCACGTCATTCGGTTGCTTCGGTATACACATCCCAAATTTGTTAGTTTCTTTACATTTGCAACAGTTGGTCTCAGTGGATTAGGAATCTATATACTCGCTCTCATGGTCATGCCGTTGATCATCGCGATTTGGGTAGCAATGACTTGGAATTTCTTTTGGGATCGCAAGTATGCCTTCTGGGATGCAAAGAAAAAATCCATTTTCTCGCAGTACATTGGCTTTGTACTGATTTGTTCGGTAGGCGCTATTGCAAATTACTTCATTACAACTTGGTTTGTTGAAAACGCGCATGGAATTCCACTCGCTGGCCTTGTAGGGGGTTTGTCTGCCTCGGTGATTGGAATAATTTTCAATTTTGTGTTTAATAAAGCGCTGGTGTTTCGAAAATAAGTTTGCGATACTCTTGCATTTGAAACAACTTGTGCGTTTTTTTGCCACAGAGGCACAGAGATCGAAAACGAGATTTCTTAAGTATTAGTTTTACACAAACTCGGTTAATGTTAATTACTCAATCTAGAACCAAATTGTATTCTCCGAGGCGTGTCTTAAAAATTTTTGAAACTTGCATGTACATGCACAAGTATTACGCTAGCAACTCCGCACCCGTATAACTCTTTTTGCATTTCATCACGTCTTTTACGGTGCCTGCAACAACGATCTCTCCTCCCTCGTCACCGCCTTCAGGCCCCAAGTCAATAATCCAGTCCGCTGCCCGAATCACGTCGAGATTGTGTTCAATCACAACTACAGTGTTTCCAGCATCGACGAGGCGTTGTAAAACATGCAGGAGTTTATCAATGTCGGCGTAATGTAGACCTGTTGTGGGTTCATCTAACACAAACAAAGTGTGATTCCGTTGGGTACCACCAAGTTCACTCGCAAGTTTTACACGCTGCGCTTCGCCACCGGACAAGGTTGTCGAAGGTTGTCCGAGCGTGAGGTAGCCAAGCCCAACATCACACAGGCATTGAACCATATTACGAATACGGTGATGCGTTTCAAAAAGTGCGGCAGCATCTTCAATAGTTGTCGCAAGCACATCGGCAATTGTCTTATCTTTCCACATCACTTCCAATGTTTCAGGGTTATATCTCGAACCATTACACGCTTCACATGTAACAAATGCGTCAGGCAAAAAATGCATTTCGATTTTCTTTACGCCTTGCCCTTGGCACGCCTCGCATCTCCCGCCCTTGACATTGAAACTAAACCGCCCAGGTTTGTATCCACGTATTTTTGCTTCGCGCGTTTGTGTGTATAAGTTTCGTATCGTGTCGAACACGCCAGTGTACGTAGCAGGATTAGAACGCGGTGTTCTTCCGATCGGGGATTGGTCAACTTGGATGACACGATCTATTTGATCGAGGCCGGAAATGGATTTGCAAGTATTTTTAGGGAGTTGTTTTTTCAAAAGAAGGTTTTTCGTGCCCTCAAGCAGTACCTGATTTACGAGCGAAGATTTTCCGCTCCCCGATACACCAGTTACACAAATTAAGCCGCCAATAGGAAATGACGTAGTCACATCCTGCAAGTTGTTTCGCGTGCCACCTTTTACTGTAATAACCTGTTTGTAGTCGAGTTGCCTTGGTTCGTTTCTAGACTTAATTACAAGGGAACCTGTGAGATACTTGCCTGTAATAGATGACGATTTTTCGATCGCTTTGATGTTGCCTTGTGCGATTATTCTTCCACCGTGAATACCAGCAGCAGGACCAACGTCAATAATGTGATCAGCAGCGTGAATCATAGCGGTGTCATGCTCCACAACAATGACGGTATTTCCGATGTCAGTTAAATGGCGAAGTGTACGAATAAGGCGTGTGTTATCTCTTGCATGCAAGCCAATAGTTGGTTCATCGAGAACATAACAAACACCCACAAGACCAGAGCCTACTTGAGTTGCTAATCGAATGCGCTGTGCTTCGCCTCCTGAAAGTGTCGAACTTCTTCTGTCTAGGGAAAGATAGCCAAGTCCAACCGATTGTAAAAAATCTAAGCGGTTTCCAATTTCGCGAAGAATAGGCTTTGCAATTTTTCTGTGTTCATCATTCAAAATAATCTTCTGAAGGGCGATCTGCGCATCAGCAATAGTCATCGTTGTTAGATCAGCAATGGAATACTGTTTCATATTGCAAAATACAGTTACTGCAAGGCTTTGCTTGCGTAATCGTTTTCCGCCGCAACTTGTACAAAGACCTTTTGACATGTAACCTAGTAATCGAGTTCGCACACTGTCAGATTCCGTTTGTTTAAATCTAGATTGCAACTCCGGAATAATCCCCTTAAACGCAAGATTCCGCTTTCCTTTAACTGTAGAAGTAATGGTTCCGCCATAAAGCAGTATCTTTTGGTGCACAGTACTGAGTGAAGACCAAGGCGCTTTGCCATCAGTATTTGTTACCTCGCAGAAACGTCGCAACTTTCTTGCATACCTTCTGTTCATGCGAGGGCCAGCGCGGCGCCAAGGTTCAACAGCTCCATGCGTAACTCCAAGCGATGGGTCTGCAATAACCAGCCCGACGTCGAATTCATGCACGGTGCCAAGACCATCACAAACGTTGCACGCTCCATATGGTGAGTTGAAAGAAAAGGATCGGGGCTCAAGTTCTGATAAGGAGCATTGTGGATGTTTTGCACAAGAAAAACGTTCACTAAACCTTGTTTCGTTCCATGATTCACCTTTTTCTGCCAACACCAACAACGAACCGTTGCCAACTCGAAGCGCGGTTTCGACAGAATCCGCAATGCGATCTCGATCTGTTGGTTTTATCACAAGTCGATCTACGACTGCTTCAATATTGTGCGTTTCGTATCGTCCTAAATCACAAGGATTCTCTGACTCATTGAGGAGCACATTTCGCAAATCAACCACATTGCCATCGACTCTTGCTCTGACAAAACCTTGTGCTCGCAAATCTTCTAGGACCTCCTTGTGAAACCCCTTACGTCCTCTGATAACTTCTGCGCAGAGCAACACTTTGCAACCTTGTTCTAATGCAATGATGGATTCAATAATTTTTGTTGAAGTTGTTGATTCGATAGTTTCGCCACATACATTTCCAGACTTGGCTTGGTGCCAACAGTGGGGAGTGCCACATCTTGCCATGAGTAACCGGAGGTAATCATAAATCTCCGTTGTGGTCGCAACCGTTGAACGTGGGTTATGCCCACCACTCCGCTGGGCAATCGCAATCGTTGGGGGCAGCCCCTCAATTGATTCAACGTCAGGCTTCCCCATCTGATTTAAAAATTGCCGAGCGTAGGCACTCAGCGATTCCATATATTTTCTTTGACCTTCTGCAAAAATAGTATCAAAAGCAAGTGAACTTTTTCCCGACCCGGAAACACCAGTTATGACAACTAACTTGTCGCGAGGGATATCAATTGAAACCTGTTGTAGGTTGTGCTCGTTGGCACCAGTGATCCGTATGGCGTGGGCTGCAGCAGGCAACATGCGATGAAGTCAGGCAACTTCTCTACGTTGAAAAAGGACAACCCCAAGTGAGACAGCTGCAATAATGTAGAAGGCGCCATAGCCCGTTGTCCGCAGTAAATATCTCGTTGGAATGACATTGTTTTGTGTAAGTGCATCTGTGAGCCAGAGGACTTGGAAGTTGGGAACAACAGCGTAGCCAACTTTGTACGCAACCCACTGAGAATATTCTGAACCTTCAGCAAACGAGCCCAGGGCGACTCCCGGTATAACCTCTTCGACTTCAGTTGTTACTTCTTCAACGTCACCATTTATTTTTTCCATAACGCGTACATATTCAATGACTTCAACTTGTCCATCTCTTGCCGCGCGTTCAAGCCAAGTGCTTTCAATTCGATCGATGGGGTAGCCAAACCAAGCATCTGCCATCATTCCCACGAAAAAGATAATGAACGTAACTGAAAGCGTGCCGAGTTGCCTAAGCCTAGTTGAAAGCGCAATTGCAATACTTGCTAAAATCAAAACTGAGACTTGAATTGCAAGAAGTGCTTTCCAAATTTCTCCGCGGAATGAAAAACTAAAAGGTTGCGATACAAAGTCTGGTCCAAAGTTAAGCACAAGCACATATGCGATGAACATGCTTGGGACTGTGACGCAGAGCCATGTACTTGAAAATACAAAACCGTAAAAATAATTGCACCAAACAGCGACTGCAGTTCCGAGAAGCAAAGCGATTGTTCCAAATAACACGACAGGAATATGAATTGGGGTTCGTACAGTTTGGAGCACGGCCTGTTGTTCAACCATCACGAAAACTAAGCTTAGTAAAAGCATCGAAATCGAAATAGCAATACAAACACCAATGAACTTGCCAATGACGAATGCAGGCCTTGGTACTGGTTTAGAAACAACTGTCAACGCAGTTTTATTTTCTACTTCTCTGCCTAGGACATTGCTTGCGACAAAAGAAGCGATCAATATCCCGAAGGTGAAGACCGTCGCCAAGCCAATGTCAAGGAGCATTCTTTGGTCATCATCCATCGTAAACGCTGAAAGTGGATTGGATAGCAACAGCAGGAGCATTCCAGCGAGGACTAAGACAAGAAGCACAGGCTGGCGGATACTCTCAAAAAAGGCGTTACGGGCGATTGATAGGGTCTGGTTGAACATTGAGATCTCAAATATAAGGTGTAAAAGGGGGCAGGATAGGGCAGTTCATGATAATCTTCTCGCCTTATGACGAACGTATTCTATTAGAGGTTCGTATTCCTTGACTGACAGCAGTCAGTTCCTTTCTTAAAAGTGGCATGAAGAGCCTCATTTCGTACTTTTTCACCCATCCTTACCCCCTCAATCACTTCGATAACAAAGAGACTTTAAGCAAGATATGAGAGTAGATCACCAAGCGTGCCAGAAAGCAGCCTCTACAGCAGGGAGTGGGTTGCTCCTTCAACTATGTATTGCCTCCATTCTGCTCATCTTTGGACTTCTTGCTCGAGATACCGCATTTATATTTGCATCTTTGTGGATTTGGATCGGCGTGATTGTTTGGGTTGGTATTCTCATCCTTTACTATCAACAAAAGTTAGAACGGCTTGAAGCACTAGAAGAATCAGAACTTTCTATTGATGACAATTCTTCCATGTTTGATGGCGAAGGAGAAGATATTCGCCCCGCGGCGAAGCGGTTGAAAATCCTTCACAAATGGGTAATGCCATCTGTGAGTCTTGTTCTTGCGCTGCTGCTTGCCCTTACAGGCTACCTCCTGATCCAACATCTTCGACTCCTTGAGTCGCCTGATGACACGCTTCGTACAAGTTTACATCTCACAGCTTTGACTGGCTGGGCACTTGCGATCTCACTCGCATTTGCACTCACAGGCTTTATCTTTTCTCGATTTGTTGCAGGGATGGCAAAAGTTCCAAGTTGGTCGAACCTTCGAGGCGGTTCTTCTTGGATGGTTGGAAATACCATCTTGCTCTCAGCAATTGCAGTTGGATTGGTTTTTCGATTCTTTTCAAATGATGCAGTACTGATTTGGATTTGCTGGGCAATTCCAGTCTTTATGATCGCGGTTTCAGCAGAAATACTTATCAATTTTGCACTTAATCTTTACCGTCCACGAATTGCTGGGAAACTCCCACGCCCAGCGTTCGATTCAAAAACACTGAGCCTTCTCGCTGCTCCAGATTCATTTGTTCGTTCGATCAATGAGGCAATTAATTATCAGTTTGGTTTTGATATCACCAGTTCCTGGGGGTACCAACTTCTTCTCCGATCTTTTGCTTGGCTCATCGCACTCGCGATTGCAGCGTTGCTTGCGGTGGACACAATGGTCATTGTTGAGCCAACACAACAAGCAGTTCGTTTGCGACAAGGTGCGATTGTTGGAGAAGTCCAAGGCCCTGGTCTGTTGTGGAAATTGCCTTGGCCTGTTGAAACAGCGAAGATCGTAGACGTAAGTCGAATGCGTGAATTGCCACTTACTTTTCAATGGAAAGAAGATCGCCCAGTGTATCTTTGGAGTGACAATCTTGATTCCTTAGCCGTTACAAAGCCAAAACCATTTATTGTTACTGGCTCTTCGAACACCGAGGATGCTTCGTCTGAGGATGTGTTAGCCCTTCTAGATGTTCGAGCTGTTTTACAATATCGTATTTCAAAAGATGGCTTACTTGATTGGCTAACTTTTGGCTCGGATCAATTAGATCGGCGTTCACAAAAGACACAAAGAGAACTCGGGTTACTTGCAGTTGCACAACAATCACTCACAACGATGTTGCAAACAAAAACACTTCGTGAAATTTTAACGAGCGATCGCGCTACATGTACAACAGAAATACGAAGTGATCTGCAAACAAAATTTGATGAGCTCGGTACAGGGGTTGAAATTGTTTCGCTCACTTTGCCATTTATAAAACCAGCGAGTGGTGATCGTTCAACATTTGAAGGTGTCTCCGTTTCTCGCCAAGCAGAATCACGTCTTATTTCAGCATCTGAAGGTTGGGCAGACAATGTCTTAACCTATACCGTTGGAGACAATGCGCTTGTTGAACCAGTGATCGAAGCAGTCGAAGCGTATAACAAGGCGAGAAGTGATTGGGATGCTTTGCGGTCTTCGGGTGCGGCTGAAGTTGAAATTGAAACAGCAACGAAGGAGATGGACGAAAAAAAATCTGTTGCGTTGACACTCCTTCGACAGGGGAATGGGGCCGCATCAATTCGCATTGATAATGCACACGTCACACGCTGGGTAGAGATGCTTGATGCTTGGTCAAGAGCAAGCAAAGTTCGTGGACAGATTACAGCGTACAAAGCGTCACCTGAAATTTACCGCCAACGAACCTACATGGCTGTCCTTGCCCGCCGTCTTCCGCAACTACGAAAATACATTGTTGGCATTGATCCCAGCCGTATGAACGTAGATTTAGAACTACAAACAATTAATCCACTTTTAAACTTCAGCGAGTCAATTGAGGTTGACCAAGGAGCAAGTAACTAAATGAAACGCATCTTTATCATTGGCATAGGTATTACCATCTTTGTCATTTTGCTGTTATTCAGCATGACCTTCACCGTCTCATTTCACCAAGTTGGCATTTTAAGCCGCTTTGGGCAAACAGACTCCAACAGTGTTGTTTCGACACCAGGATTGCACTTTCGACTTCCGTTCTTTGCCGACTCAGTCACCTTGCTTGACACAAGAACCCAAGTCCGACAATCACCACTTGAAATGCTTCAAACTAAAGATGGACAGCAAATTATTGTGAAGTCTTTTTTGCTTTGGAACATAGATACTGAAGGCGCTGGTCCACTAAATTTTTATCGAAGTTACTCTTCAGTAGAAGCGGCGCAGCTTGCCATTGATAGCCAATTTCGTGACGCGATCTCAGTTCTTAGCAGTTATTCCTTTGAAAGTTTAACTGGTGTTAACAATGAACTTTCACAAGCTGAACAGGCGATTCTTACTCGACTTGAAACACTAAAAGCGAGTGGCATCGTGCCTCGAACCGTTGGTATTAATCGCCTGTTACTTCCTCCAAAAACCACAACTGCTGTCTTGCAAAGAATGCAAGCAAGACGAGATACGCTCGCAGAGCAGTTGCGTGCAAAGGGGAAGGCAGATGCTGAAGCGATTCGAGCAGCGGCTCGAGCGAAACGCGATAAAATTGAGGCATTCGCTTCACAGCGTGCTGAAGATATTAGAGCTGAAGGTGAAAAGCAGGCCGCGACGTATCTAGAAAAAATGGGCGAGTATGAAGAACTTGCAGTCTTTCTCTCTTGGTTAGATGCTGTCGAAATTGCACTCACGCATAATACAACACTTGTCCTAGAAACAAATCTTGCCCCATGGCATTTATTAGATCTTAATGCAGCAATTGATGAAAACGGTATACCGCAACCTTCAATTACAAACAAACGTAAGGCGGCAGAGTAGTGGACGAACAGGAAAACCGTACCCAACAAGATGCTCCAAGGCGATCTGCTTCCGCAAGGTTTGTACGCAACAAAGATGCAGGCGGCACTGATATGCGCGAAGCAATGGATACCGCGCATCGCTCGCTCTCTGATTCCCTGCAACTGAGTTTTCGAGCATTGCAAATAGTAATATTCGTCCTCATTGGACTCTATCTTGTTTCTGGTTTCAGAACTATTGATGAGGGTGAAACAGGAGTTGCAACTGTATTCGGCGCGGTCAAGGATGACAAGGGATTAGCGCCAGGGCTACAAATAAGTTGGCCTTCTCCCGTCGGCGGATTTGAGATATTTGAAGCTGAAAATCGTTTCATTGCAATTGGCAATGTCTTTATGCCGCGCATCGACCCGAACATTTCTCGAGAACAAAGAATTTCTAAGTCGCGTTCCAAGGACGGCCTTACTCCTGGGCGGGACGGTTCACTCTTAACGAGTGATGGTGATCTCGCGCATCTTGAACTTGCTGCAACTTGGGAAATTATAGAACCTGTCAAATATGCTGACTCTGTTCCAGACTCTTATGGAAATATTCTCGTAGGACTTTCTCTCGAACGAGCGGCTGTACACGTAGTCAGCGGTTTGAGTTTAGAGCAGCTCCTCGATGAATCTCTTGAGCAGTTGCGTGATGTCATTAAATTAGAAACACAAAAGCAGCTGAACCTTCTTGACTGCGGCATTCGAATTGCTGACGTCTCTCTACCACATGAACCCGAACCGCCATTCTTTATCCAAAAGTCGTACAGTGAGTTTGACAGTGCCAAAATTAACTCTGAAACTCAAGTTGAGCGTGCAAC
Source organism: uncultured Isosphaeraceae bacterium (assembly GCA_964474235.1). Taxonomy (GTDB): domain Bacteria; phylum Planctomycetota; class Phycisphaerae; order Phycisphaerales; family SM1A02. The sequence continues at coordinate 25,508 of CAYYRP010000005.1, read as the reverse complement.
TGCAGAAGCACATGAGATACTGATCGAATCTGCAGGTCGAGATTATCCGAAACTTGTTTCATTGATTCAGGGATACGAAAAAGTTGTTGATCAATCTAACAAGGATGCTGCGACTGCTGCACTATCCTCAATTTATGCAATGTTGCAATCTGACGATATAGCAGGCTCTGCTGCAAATACGATCAGCAAGGCTGAAGGATATCGATCGGAAGTAGAAACTACACTCGGGCGAGATTACAGACGTTTTGAAAGTCTATTGCCTGCTTACAAAGAACACCCGAATATTGTAATTCGTGATCGATGGGTTGCTGCTTTTTCTGAAGTATTAGGTACAAGCGATGTTGAAACGATGTTCGTACCTGATCAAGTTGCATCAATGAGTTTAGGGTTGCGTGGATCGGATCAGGTTGCACAGCTACGAAGCAAGCTCAACATGGAACGGAGAGAGATGCGAGCGCTCCTGAAAGATATTGATATATTTAATCCATGGATTCTCAAAGCAAAAGAAATAGACCAATATGGTCCTGCTCGCGAACTTTCCATCGGCGGGGGACGTGTTAGGGGTAAGCAAAGGTAATTTTCAAACTAATGGTAAGTAAAACAAACTCTCAACATATTGTAGAATCTGTAGGGCTCACAAAGATATTTAAAGACTTTTGGATGCGCTCAAAAGCGAAGGCTGTTGATAATCTTTCATTTCATATTGAGAAGGGAGAATTGTTTGGCTTACTTGGACCAAATGGGTCTGGAAAAAGTACAACAATTAAGTTGATTCTTGGGCTGTTGAATAGAACAAGAGGTCGTTTAACTGTTTTTGGACGTGAACCTCACGATGTTTCCGTGAAAAAATATATTGGTTTTTTACCAGAAGAATCTTATCTTTACCGCTATCTGAACTCGCGAGAAACCTTAGATTATTATGGACGACTGTTCGGTCTTGATCGCACGACTCGGCGGAAACGAATCGAAGAACTTCTTGAGTGGGTAGGCCTTTCACAAGTTGCGCATAGGCCAGTTGGAGAGTTTTCAAAGGGAATGATGCGTCGCATCGGTTTGGCACAGGCGCTCATTAATGATCCCGAATTTCTCATTTTGGATGAGCCCACAAGTGGTCTTGATCCAATTGGCACAAAACAAGTCAAAGATCTCTTAGTTGAACTACGTTCAAGAGGAAAAACGATACTCCTCAGTTCACATTTGCTCGCTGACGTCGAAGATGTGTGCGATCGAATGGCGATTTTGTATGGCGGGAGCATACGTGCTGAAGGAACCGCTGACGAACTCTTGACGGATTCTTCTCACACTGTACTGCAAGTTCCACGTATTAAAAATGAAAATACAATTACTCACATTGAACAGGTTCTCATGCAATGTGAAGGTGTCTCAATTGAATCAGTCTCTGAGCCGCGACAAAAGTTGGAGTCTCTCTTCCTTAAAATTGTTGAAGATGCGAAACTCGAGCAAGCGGTCACAAGTGGCGCCCTTCATGGCGGAGAAACGGCATCATTTCTCCGTGGTGAAGCAAAAGGTGAAGTTCTTATTGATCACTTGTTACAAGATAAAGAAACAGAAGCTCTTCCTGAGGAGCATGTTGAAAAACAAGTGAACGAGGAATCACAAGAGATACTTGAGGATCTTGTCAAAGATAAAAATACAGAAAGCGCAGTGCAAGAAGCTCCCACTGATATCGATGCCCCAAAGGGTGCAGATTCTTCTGTCATTGATTCACTTTTAGATGATGCAACGGACAGCAGCCAAGGCGATTCGTGAACTATCTAAAAAACATACATCTTTGGTTGATGCGTTCGCAGCATCGAATGATTGTAAGGATTGTTGCAACTGTCCTTATTCTTGGAGCGATTGCCAGTTCACTCGCTCCTGTATTGCAGGTAAGTCATCGCCTTCATTCTGATCGAAGCGCAATCCAAGAAGCACTCTCTGGTCCTGATCAAAGACTAGTTGGAAAACAACTGCAAGAAACTGGTTTTATCATCATTAATGGTGAAGAGTTTGGGCACGAAAGGTTGAAAGGTTTTCAAGTCCTAGATGAGAACGGTGACATTTCAAATCCAACTTCAGTCACTTGGTACATAATCTCCACCGAGATTCCTCCGTGGCTTCCCAAGTGGATGCTGCGAAGTATTGGCACTACGTGGCTTATTGCCGTGACTGCAATTGTGTGGGCAGTGAGTGCCGTCTGGCTTGGGCTTTTGGTTCCACTGCTTTATGCCACAATTGGTTCAACCTGTTCCTGGCTTCTCTTTCGAATGTTTGGTCTGCCTGGACTCTCCTTAGCAGTACCGGTCATTGGCTTGCTCGCTTTTACATTTGCGCTTTTACTTCGGATTTTAGAATTTGCTCTTAGTTCCCCAAAGCAAATTACTACCATAGCAAAGGGGTTATTACTCGAAGCTTCTAGAACTCGTCTATCACTTGCATGTATCTCTTTATTGCTCATTCTGCTGCCGCTCATACCTTATTGGTTAGACCCAAACTCCCCGCTACGACATCAGTTGCAAACAATGCTCAGCAGGAGTCTAGGCATCACATTCGCTCTTGCCGCATGTCTCACAGTCTTACTTTCTTGTGCTACAGTTGCTTTTGAAATCCGTGATCGTCAAGTTTGGCAAGTGATGACGAAGCCAGTTCATAAATTTGGGTACTTATTCGGAAAGTGGGTAGGTATTGTTTCTCTCAATGCAACCATTTTGTGTATTGCCGGACTTAGCATTTTTATATATATCCAATACTTACGAGCTCAGCCTGTTGCTCCTGGGATGCAAGGCGAGTTGGATCGACTAGCCGTTGAAGAGGAAGTGCTCACTGCAAGAGTGTCCGCAGAACCTGTTTATCTTGCGTTAACATCTGCCCAACTCAATGCAAGAGTTGATTCGATTATTGAAGCCGATTCTGATTTGCGTGACTTAGAGAATATTCAAATACCTTTGCGAAGGAAGATACGCAGTGAGGTCCAAGAACAATTCTTAGCAAGTCAACGTTCAATTCCTCCAGCAAACCAAGGTAGTTTTTACCAACAGACCTATACTTTTACCGGATTAGGAGAGGCTAAAGAATTAGATGCGCCCATCGCATTTCAATACCGTTTCCACATTTTAGAATCAAATGAACATGAACTACATAAAGCAGGATTTGTATTCAATGATGATCCTGCTACAAGGCAAACAATCAAGTTTGTCCCAACAATGACGCACGTCACACTGATCCCTTCAAGTTTTGTTGATGATGAAGGCAACTTGAAAATTTCAATTTATAACTTTTATCAGCCTCCTGAAGGAAAAGAAGGCAGAGGTTCGATTAGTTTTGATGCGGATGGGATCAAGGTTCTTTACAGAGTGGGAGAATTTGAACCAAACTTTTTTCGAGCGATGATTGTCTTATGGATTAAACTCGCCTTCCTCGCAGCAATTGGGATTTCAGTTGCAACATTCCTTAGTTTTTCAGTTGCCACTCTTGTGACATTTACAATTTTTGCAAGTGGCTTGATGGCGCCGTGGCTCGCGGAATCATTACAACTTTATTTGCCTCCATTGACAAGCGAGATAGATTTTGGAGACATTGGTATGGTAATCCAATGGGGTTTTGAAAATGCCATTCGTGGGATTGCCTCTTTTCTCGTCTACATGTTGCAAGGCTTTGGAGAACAACAGCCTGCGAGTCAATTGGTGCAGGGAATGTTTATTTCTTGGGGCTCAGTGCTAAATGGGTTCCTGTCGATCTGTGTCCTTTGGTCTGGTTTTGCAATTGCCATCGGAACCCTTGTATTAAGAAAACGACAACTAGCAATTTACAGTGGGAACGGGTGATATGAAGAAAGATCGTATCACGCAACTTCTTGCCGCGGGAGTCGCAGCTGTTTCGATGACGATCGGTGGCTTGATGTTGCCGACCATTATTGAGGATGCCGAACGAAGCACGCTCCGATATTCCAATAACGCTGTTGAAGGTGCCCCAGATTGGGTAAACACATTGGGCATGTCAATCGGCGCCTTGCGTGGCTTAATGGTTGATTATCTTTGGATCAAAATCAATCGCATGAAAGACGCTGGTCTTTTCTATGAAGTCATGGCAGATGCGGAACTGATTACAAAATTACAACCACGTTTTTCCCAAGTTTGGGTGTTTCACGCACACAATATGGCGTACAACATTTCAGTTGCCACCAATACCTTAGAAGAACGTTGGGAGTGGGTGAATGCAGGCATTCGTTTGCTTCGTGAAAAAGGCTTAGTCGCGAATCCTGATGACATGGTCTTGCATAAAGAACTTTCATTTTTCTTCGGACATAAAATTGATGGCAATAGTGATGACGCGCACATGTATTACAAACGTCTCCTTGCTAACGAATGGAATACGTTGTTAGGAACACCTCAAGATAGTTGGGAAGATAGAACTTCTGCAATGAAATCTATTGCAGACGCCCCTAGGTCGATTGAAGACGCAATCCTTGCCGAACGCACCGTTGAGCAGTTAGTTGAACGTATTGAAACTGACCTTGCTTCATATCGAGGACAAGGCGAAACGCCAATTGGTTTTGGGTTGCTAGAGGACATCGCTCAGCACAATGCAATTTCCCAGTATTCCATGGTAGCTAGAACACTTGGCTTAGAGCAAGCCCTTCGTTCTCAATCACCGTACTACAACGCACTCGAAGCAATCATAGATGATCCTTCCTATGAAAAGGCGTGGCCAGTGCTCATTCAATACCTACGCAATAAGATATTACGAGAAGAGTACAACATGGACCCAGAGCTCATGTATGAGTACACCCGAGATTTGGGACCAATTGATTGGCGTCACCCGCAGGCACATGCGTTGTATTGGGCCAGACGTGGAGCAAATGTTGGTGAAGGGCGGCATGAGTCGAACGAAATATTTAAAACGCTCAATACTGATCGAATGCAACTGCATGCACTCCAGTCATTAGCTCGCACTGGTCGCATATCCTTTGATCCATTTTCAAATGAAGTGCCTGGTCGATTTCCAGATCCAAGATTTATTGATGCAATTATTGGCGACGATGAACGACAAGGACTCTGGGATGAACTCTATCAAAAACATTATTTTGTAAGAGGTGCCGGTAGTGATACGTTCACTTCCTTCTTGAAGAACTTTTTAGGCTCTGCAGTGCGAGAGTGGTATCGACAAGGTGAATTAGATCGAGCGCAAGCCTTGCTTGATCATTTGGATGAATATTTTGGCAGTGGTGCTTCTCCTCCAAACAACTCGTATGCAATCCCACTCGATATTTGGGTAAAGAATAAAACGCAAGGGGAATATGACCGCCAACCTTTACTTGCCGTGAGTGATGTTGCTGCATCGTTGCGTTATGCATTCAGAGCAGGCGTAGCCCAAAAACGTCCTGAGTTATATCGAGATGCCTTAAAATTTGCGAAACAAGTTACAGAGTTCTTTAAAGCGAATGACTTTAATGATTACACCACAAAATTCGGCACCGGCAGAATTAAAGATATTATCGGTGCGATTGAAGACAGCGCACAACTTTCATTTCAACAGGTCATGACGGATTCTATGATTCCAATCGAAGAAAGAATGGCCATCTGGGCAGGTATCGATTCACTAGAACAAGGCCTGCGTCCACGCGTATATGACCGTGTCATGCCTGTGCTTGAAGAACAATATTTAAAACACCCGATCAGCAAAAACACACCGTTTCTGGTTGCTTTTCCAGAACCACCTGGTCTTGATGCATGGCGGAAGAAACTTGCGCAGGAGCGGGCTGCAAGAGAAGGTGTAACTGGTGATCGCGAAGTGACTGGCACGATCAAGCGGAAGTAAGTACGCACTAGTTGTACACTTTGTAAGGCACGACTCGAAGACTTTTTTAGTTTTACATCATTGCACTCTCGGCCTCGGGCCAATCATGATCTCAGCGGTTCCATTGATTATTCAAGTCGTTTTTTGATCACGGCGGGTCATGTCCGCATCCTCCGAATGGATTACATCGAAGGATTCGGTAGAGTGATTTGAAGAACCCTTTAAAACCGCCATATTTTAGCAACGCCTCGATTGCGTAATCTGAGCATGTAGGTTGAAAGCGGCAATGCCCACCAATAAAAGGTCGCAGTGTGATTTGATAGAGCCGAACAAACAAGATGAAAAAACGAGCGAAGAGTGTGGGATTTCTTTTTAGTTTCTCTGACATTTGAGATCGTATTCTTGCAATACTGAAAGTAAAAGTTTTTTACTTGATTGCAGCGATAATTCTGTATTCTTATGAACAGTCACAACAATGTCATATCCGCTTGGTACATCGTGCTGAATCTGCCTAAAAGCTTCTCGAAGCAGTCGCTTTACTTTGTTTCTAGTGGGTGCATTCCCAACTCGTTTCGGTATTGATATTCCAATTCGTGAATGGTCAAACGCATTTGGTTTTGCGTGGAACGTAGCCGCTGAAGTTCTTCTACATTGTGTATGTGCATACACTGCATCGAAATCCTTCTTCTTTGTCAGTCGAAGAGATCTATAAAAAAAGAAGCGGGGCGGTATCACTGATCTACATCCGCATCAAGTGCTTTCTGATAGCGAGCCATTAACCTTGATCTTGTAATGAGACCTGTGATGCTATCGTCTTCATCTAACACAACAAGTGATTGGACGTCGCTTCTTGAGAACTTGTCAAGGACCACATCTAGTGTTTCTTCGAGTGAGATCGTAGGGAGATCGCACCGCGTTAACTCACTTACTTGAAGCAGTGGAATAGATTCTCGATACACGAGCGCTTCTCTAAAATCATCAGAGACAACCATCCCAGAATAATGCCCACTGCTGTCAGTGACTACAAAATCTGAGGTCCCTATCCGTTCCATTAATGTCAACATTTTTTGCGCTGAATCTGATTCGCTCACTATAGTTGCAGTTTTTAACTGCACATTTTGTGTTGTTAAACGACGCAAAATGGTGAGGTCGCTCATTGCTCCCATCCGTACCCCAAGCCGCGATAACTTAAATGTATAGACACTGTCTCGTGACACAAAACGTGAAACAATTGTGCCGACAACTGCTGCAAACATCAATGGAAGAATTACTTCGTAACTTTGAGTCACCTCATAGACAATAAGAATTGCGGTGAGGGGTGCATGGGTTGTTGCAGCAACTAAGGCGGCCATGCCAACAAGTGCAAAGTATGCTGGCGATGTTTCAGGAAACCATCCAAAAGTGTGAACAATGAAACCTATACATCCGCCACTTGCTGCACCGATCAGGAGCGATGGCGCGAACAAACCGCCTGCGCCACCCGAACCAACAGTCACACTTGTTGCAACAAGTTTCACAAGCGCGAGTAAAACCAATCCTGATATGAACGGCATCGCACTGTGCAGTTCACTTGTTTCAGCATTTGTAAAGTACGTTGTCGGATCAAGGAGGTGTTTAATGTTGGGGTAGCCATTCCCGTAGAAGTCTGGCAGTCCATGAGACTGGCTCAACGAATATGCGATGATGCCAATGACACCAAGAATGAGTGCGCCAATACATGGTCTCACTAATAGTGGAACATTTATTGCTTTGAAACCTCGCTCTGTATAGTCAAGTGTTTTTATGAAGAAAGCACCGAGTAATCCACACGTGAGGCCAAGTACGAGATATACAGGAATTTGAGTAATACTAAAGTGTAAACCTTCATGAAAAAAGTTATCACCAACTTCAAAAAGCGCAGCATCGCCAAGGAGCCCTTGTGTTGTTGCAGAAGAAACAACTGCAGCAATAACAATTGGCGTAAATGTACGCAATGAGAAGTCGCGTAAAAGCAATTCCATGACAAAGAAGATGCCTGCGATTGGTGCATTAAAAACAGACGCTAATCCAGCAGCAGCTCCACACCCGAGCAGTGTTCCTGTGTGTTGCGAACCAGTGCCCAGAAGTCTAGAGAGATTTGAGCCCACAACTGCCCCGATGGTGACGATCGGACCTTCCGCGCCAGCTGATCCGCCTGAAGCAATTGTTGCGGTCGACGCGAGCCATTTGCGAATTCCGATTGTAAGTGAAAGGCGACCTTTTTTACGTTGTACTGCATAAATGACTGATGTAACCCCAGGGCCTACCCCTTCGTGCTTCAGCAAAGTGATCAAGACGCCAGTCACTAAACCCCCAATTGAAGGCGCAAAAAGAATCAGCCAAAACAAATTATTTGAATCTTGAAGAGATTCAGCGATGAATTCAGATTGCCGCAATGGCCAAATGAACAATACTGCAGCAATGCCCATAAACAAGCCTATAAGTGCCGCGACGAGGTAGAGATACCAGTCACGGTCAAAGCCAAGGCGAATGCCTATACGGCGTAAATATGAAGCTAGAAAACGATTCATTGGGTTGCCTAGGATGATTGCGGCATAGTACCACAGGCTACACTACTATTAATTACACAGAAACCTCAAATTTAGAGTATAATAAGTGATTCAACCAATTGGGAGCCACGATCTAGTCTTCGAGGTGTAACTTACATGGGATCCAAGGAACGTAAACAATGATTGAAGCATTACGAAGTGATGAAATCGTCCGCAAATGCGGAGGCAGATTCAAATTAACAGCACTTATTCAGCATCGCCTACGCGAGTTGATCATCGAAGGTTCGCGTCCATTGATTGAACGAAAAGGTCGAACTGACTTAGAATTAGTTATCGAAGAAATCGTTCAAGATAAAATTACTGCTGATTACTCCAAAACTGGATATGTTATGAAGCAAACCATTGGGGCTACAAAGTAACAATAAACGATGACTGATCATCGTACGCAAAGCGAAGGGCTTTTTGTTGGTCGGCATGTTCTTATCGCTTTAACAGGGGGGATCGCGTGTTATAAAATTGCATCGCTTGTGAGCACCCTCGTCCAAGTGGGAACAACTGTTGATGTTGTGATGACAGATTCTGCATCACACTTTATAACACCGCTCACTTTTGAATCTCTGACGGGCAGGCAAGTCTTTGATTGCCAATGGAAACAGGGTGAAAAATTAACACCTCTCCACATTCAACTCGCTGAACAGGCTGATGCATTGCTCATCGCTCCTTGCACGATGAATATGCTTGCAAAACTCGCTTCGGGCATCACAAATGATCCCGTTTCGCTTGTTGCATCCGCCATTGATCGAGCAACCACGCCTGTTCTTCTCGCACCTGCCATGAACGTGACTATGTTTGGGCAACCAGCAAATCAACGCAATATTGATACACTCAAGCGTGATGGTTTTACCATCCTTGACCCAGAAGAGGGATGGCAAGCGTGTAACTCTTTCGGGACAGGACGCCTTCCTGAGCCCGGAACCCTCTTCGACGCACTTGCAGCCTGTTTTGCATAAACATTTTTAGTTGACTTCGGTTGCTTTTACTGCCATACTTCAAGCATCAACTGAAGGGGAGAAAGATCACCAATGAAGAAATTTGTTCTATTACCAATGCTGTGTCTTATCACTACTTCACTATATGCTGAAGGATCAAGCAACCCTGCAAGTAGTAGATTGCATCCTATTCCTACAACATTGAGCACGCCTCGAACGCTGCATGCGACATTCAAGTCGATGAAGCCTAAGGTCGAAAAAGAACCGAACCGTTCTGTTCGTGGAACGTGTCCATCCTACCCAGTCGCATTAACGGATAGCGATTTTGGTACAGGTCAATATGTTTTGCAAGCAGGTTTTGCGCAAGGCGAAATTCTTGCAGCAAGTTTTGATGTTCCTGCCGAAGATTTTCCAATCAAAGTAGATATTGCAGAAGTGCTGTTTGCTACGAGTAATACAAATGTGCAAACGACTACGCATTGGTCACTATACGTTTGGGATGGCTCACCGGATAATGGATATTTGGTCGCACACCATTCGAGTGATAATATAATTTTGCCACACCTTGTAATGCCGCCGGGAACATCGGGAACAATTATTTCTGTATCAGTTGATCCTAATGATCCTGAACAACTTTACATTTACAATGACAGTGGTCAAAATCGGTTTACTATTGGTTTTGGTATTGATCAACATCATAACCCTGGAAATCCATGCCTAACAGCACCACCAACCAATAGCAACGCATTTCCCACAACCGATACCAGCGGTCTTCAGTTCCCTCAAAACAACTGGATTGATGCAGTTTCTGGCACATGGTGCGTCTGTGGCGAAGGGTGGTTTACATTTCAGAATTTCCCAAGCATTTGCACGCCAAGTGGCGACTGGGTCCTCCGGTCCGCATACACATCAGTGAACTGCACAATTGAACCAGCTGCTTGTTGTCTCGGCACAGAATGTTTCGATGTAACTCCAGGAGATTGTGAAGCACTTGGAGGTGTCATGCAAAATCCTGACACTTCATGCGCATCATTTGTATGTGGTCAGGGAGAAGGTGCTTGTTGCGTAGAAGCAACTGGGGCTTGTGTCGAGTTTGACGTCAACGACTGCTATATAGTAGGCGGAATCCACATGGGTGAAGGAACACTCTGTGTGGACACTACTTGTTTCCCAGAAGGCGCCTGTTGTCTTACGAGTGGCAGTTGTATTGGTCCCGTTTCATCAGAAGATTGCACCGCTGTCGGAGGATTGTTCCAAGGCGATGCAACCTCGTGCGCGACAACAGATTGCCCACAGCCCGTAGGTGCATGCTGCGGTGAAAGCTTTTGCCTTGATATTACAGAAGATGAATGCCTCGCTGTGGCGGGGCAATGGGAGGGCGTGGATTCTGCTTGTGCTGACCCCTCCATGTGCGGCCTTGCGTGTCCTGAGGATATCAATGGTGATGGAGTCATCGATGTGAATGATCTCCTTGAAATTGTTGGTGGTTGGGGTTCAAGTGATCCCGACCTTGACATCGATGGCAATGGTGTCGTAAATACAGATGATTTGCTCGCTGTGATTGCAGCCTGGGGTGCTTGCGAGTAACGTGCACAGTATGTCAACTGCACGAAAATGTACCGTATTTACTTTTACACTTCCAGATACCCCAGGGCAATTGTTAACTTTAACGAACAGATTGCGAGCTGCAGATATCACGCTTCGTTCATTTTGGGCAGTGAGCAATGAAGATGGTACCTCGACTCTCCGTTGCATTGCCGAGCGAGACCCTCAATTTCGTGACTTCTCAAACTCGGCTGAACTGAACGTTTCTGAAGAGCAGGCGATCTGGATTGTTTCACATGACGACGCCGGCTGCTTTCTTCGTGTACTAGAGAAGTTAGCAAGCGCTGAAATTAACATCGGTGACATTCACGCTGTCACGCTTGATGAAGAACAAGGCTGGGTTGTTTGGACTGACGAGGAACAACTAGATTCTCTTATCGAACTCATCGGGTAAACATTATTTTGTGGGGCTTCAGACTTTTGAGCAGGGTATACCACACGCAAAACTAGTAAGATCCATCTTTTGGATATAACTACGATATGAAAAAAGTGGCAACGTTCTACATTGAAACGTTGCCACTCGGGGGAATTGGTCTAGTTCAACGGTTAAGTATCTGACTCGTCCTGGTCGTGCTGGTCAATAAAACTTGATAAACGACGTTTACGAACTGGGTGTTGCAATTTACGGATCGCTTTTGATTCAACTTGTCGCACGCGTTCTCGTGTCACCTTAAAGATTCGGCCTACTTCTTCAAGCGTATATGTATATCCATCACCGATGCCATACCGCAGTTTTAAAATTTCTCGTTCACGGTACGTCAACGTTTTTAACACGTCGTTAATTCGTGCACGAAGCATCTCGCTTGTTGCAGTTTCAGAAGGTGCTTGTTGCCGTTCATCCTCGATAAAGTCGCCAAACTCTGAATCTTCTGATTCGCCAACGGGCCTGTCAAGGCTGACAGGGTGACGAGAAATTTTCATCACGCGTTTTGTTTCCTCGAAACTCATATCAGCAGCCAATGCAATCTCTTCAAGCGTTGGTTCTCGACCAACTTCTTGTAGTAACCGCTTTTGAATTGCTCGGAGTTTCGACATGGTTTCAATCATGTGCACGGGGACTCGAATTGTCCGAGCATGATCCGCGATCGCTCGGGTAATTGCTTGACGAATCCACCATGTCGCATACGTAGAGAACTTGTATCCTCGTCGGTACTCATACTTATCAACTGCACGCATAAGACCAGTGTTGCCTTCTTGAATAATATCAAGGAATGGCAAGCCACGATTGCGATATTTCTTTGCAATTGAAACGACAAGACGTAAGTTGCCTCCGGAGAGGTCACGCTTGCCTTGCTCATATTCCTCGAAGACAATTTCAATTTTTCGGAGTCTCTGCGCAAGATGATCAGGTTCTTCAAGGATCAAACCTCGAAGTCCACTAAGTTCTTCATTCATGACGACGACATCATCAGGATCAATTCTTGAATTTGGCTTCTTCGCCTTTTTTAAGTCTCGATCGATTTGACGGAACTTCTTTGAAATTGATTGCAATTTACGGAGTAACGGCTGAATTTTCGCCGTGCGTAGACAGCATTCTTCCATCAAAGAAGCGATCTTTCGACGTCGAGCCTGCATGACCAATCGTGTTTCTTCTAGATCACGTTTCTTCATGCCACCTGCTTCGCAACGAGTCCAATCTTCTTCATTCAGATCGAGAAGTGCCTTCATCGTGAGAAGATTGACAGGGATTCTTGCTTTAACAGTTTCCTTCGCACCTTCAACAGCAGTTGAAATGCGCATCGTTCGATCAAACGGCAATTTGCCAGCATGAACAAGTTCAAGTGTTTCAATCGCTTGCCTTGCAGCGTAGTCCGATTCAAGGACAAGACGCCTGAATACCATTCGAGTTGATTCGATTTTCTTTGCTAAGCGTATTTCTTCCTCGCGAGTAAGCAAAGAGATGCTCCCCATTTGCGTGAGATACATACGAATAGGATCGTCGATTCTCCGAGATGAACTTTCTTCGAGCGCTTGCGCGATCGCGGCTTGCGTTTCTGCTTCATCAAGAAGTTCGTCGCCATCATCCATGTGTACTTGGTTTCGCTTGTTCGAATCATCATCTTCAGCGGCTTCCATAGCGACAATTTCTGGAGTTTTCCACGGCGTGTCTCGCTTAAAACGTAAAATCGTTTGCAGCGGCATTTTGTGTTGCTTCCAGCCTCGACGCATACGATCATCTTCGCCAATTAATTCGACATTCAGTGCTTTAAGAAGTACGAGCAGCTCGTCAATTTTTTCGGGAAATAATAGTTCGTCTGGTAATGCCCAGTTGAGCTCTTCATAGCACAACCAACCCCGTTCAGCGCTGACGTGGAGCAAACCAAACATGTTTGGATGCGTAGTTCGGATCGCGGCAAGCGATGTGGCTTTAGTTTTTGTTGTTGCGGTCAAAGTAGGGTCTCCTCATTAAAAGATAGATCTCAAAGGTGTTTGGGAAGTACAGCCAGTCGTCTTTTGTTGTCGCATTGATTCCAAAGCGAGTTGTGCTGCTTCAGCACGTTCCTCAGGATCTACGACCTGTTTGACTTGGTGTACTTGATTATTCATCGATTGATTCTTAAGTTTTTCGTTAAACGCATGAAGCGTTGTCGTAATTGCGAGCATGACGCTTCCAGCTTCTTCACATAATCTTTGACCGTCAAAGAATAAACTTGAAGCAAGCATGCGAGCAGATTCGTCTAATTCCGAAAGTGTGTCTTGCATCGCGCGTGGTATGCCTGCCAAAAGTGGAGGCATAATGATAGTTGCGATAGACATACAAGTTGGGTCAACGAATGTATTCAGTGCAGGGTGCTCCCTGTGTTGCTCACGAAGGGCAGCAGATGACTCGGTTGGATCGTAAAGACAGACTGCGAGAAACTCTCGTTCTGCCAACAATCTACTTTTAGAAATTGAAGAAACAGGCATTTGAGTGGGTGCTTGCTCCTGTTTTTTGCGTGTTGATGCAGGGTGTTGTGGGGAATAAGTTGAAAGTATTGTTTCAACTTGTTGCATCGTTGTTCCTAAAAGCGCAGCGATTTTTTCAAGCACCAGTGGCCTGCGAACACCTTCTAATTTTGAAAGCCCAAGGGTTGCGAGATTTTGAATGCATGATTCAATAATCTTTTGTCTGCCAGAAAGCGTGTCGGTTGCTTGTACCTGGTCTTCGAGATTCTTCAGTTTGTATGCAATTACATCGCACGCGTTGTCGAGATGTTGTTGCAAGGTGTCGCCCGCTGAAGCGAGATCTGCGGGATCTTGACCAGTGGGGAGTACGCAGATACGCACATCAATAGGTCGCGTAATAAATATTTCAATTGCCCGATCTGCAGCACGTTGTCCTGCTTCGTCGCCGTCAAACACAAGAATAACTTCGTCACAAATACGGGCAATAACGGTGGCGTGATCTTTCGTAAGCGAGGTGCCAAGCGTAGCGACCACATTCGTCAAACCTGCTTGGTGACATGCAACTACATCGGTGTACCCTTCAACGATCACGGCACAATTTCGCTCCCGAATTGTGCGACTTGCTAGGTGCAATCCATACAACGTTTTTGATTTTTGAAAGAGGGGGGTCTCTGGGCTGTTGATGTATTTTGGTTCTTCATTTTCATCAAGACGGCGAGCGCCGAATCCAATTGGAGCACCAGATTCATCACAAATTGGGAACATCAAACGGTTCCGGAATGTGTCGTAGATACGACCGCTATCTTCTTTTTTTCGTACGAGCCCCGCTGCGACGCACGTCGCGGTTCTGTTCTGATCGTTTCGAACTCTGTCGGTGAGAAATGCCCACCCTGCAGGCGCAACTCCGATTAAAAAATCTCGAATAGAGGTTTCGTTGAATCCTCTTGAAGATAACGCTGCGGATGCAACTTCACCTGTGCCATTTTTTGGGAGTTCAGCAACAAAAAGTTCAGCCGCCCATTTCATTGCTGATCGCAATTTAGTTTTGGACTCAGAAGAAACAGATTCCTTGCGAGTATTCGAAAGCGTAATGCCACCTTGCTCAGCAAGATATTTGAGCGCTTCGCCAAAATCCTTTTTAAGATATTCCTGAACAAATGTATAACAGTCCCCAGATGCACCACAAGCGTGACATTTATAAAAAGCGTTTTGCTTATGTGTGACTACTGTAAAGGATGGTTTGTTGTCTTCATGGAATGGACATAGACCGAGCCACTCGCGACCTTTCGGCTGCAGTGAAACGTACCTTGAAATGAGCGACACGAGATCAGTAGCCTCTCTGACGCGTTCTATATCGACTCTGTCACTCATGTGAGGAGCAAACTCCAATTCCTATTCCAACGAAACTCTTTGTAATACCGCGTCATACAGCAAAACCTAAATGGCATACAAACAGACCCCAAACAACAATGTGCGCAACAAAGTACAAATAAAATAGTGCCATTTGTTACAACTAATTTTGAGGTAAATCACACGTGAAGGTGTTTGGACTAGTGATTATGAACCACTCAGTTCCAGTAATGCGTGTGCTCGCCAATTCCGCTCAACGGTACTGTACATAACAGTACGCCTTAATGACCCATAGTCAACTGAAAACGGGTTTTTTTCGGACTTTACCCTAAAAAAAAGGTAACTTTTTTGACTTTTTGACCAAAATTGGTCATAAATCGGGAAAAAACTTCTTATTCGGCTGCTGCGGCCAATTTCTGTTGCCGTGTGTAGCCGTACTTTCGCTTGAGTGGTTTTACAACCAATCCTTGCTTAATTGCTTTTGTTGAAACGCGAATTCGTTGAGGAACACCATCAACCATCGCACGTACTCGTTGAAGATTAGGCTTAAATTTGCGCTTAGAAATGCCTGAAATGTTCAAACCGATACCACCTTGGTACTTTGGTTTACCACGGTAAAGGATACGACGGCCGGATATAGTTTTTCGACCAGTAAAATGACATACTCTTGGCATAGCGAATTCTCCGTGCCTCGACCTAAAAATGAGGCAAGTAAAAGATTATACCACAATTCGCTTCTTTGTACTTCCATTCTTTACTATGAAAACCACGCGTTAGAGAGCATCAAAGGGCGTTACGATACGAGTGGGTCTATGCCGATTCTTTCGCGGCACGAGGTTTACGGAGCATGTCGTCAAGAGCCAATCCACGCTCAATTCCCGCAGCATCAATCAGGTACACTGAATCTTGATTATCACGATCTGGAAGATCGTACATCACGTCAATCATGAATTGATCGATAACCGAGCGAAGAGCGCGAGCACCTGTCCCTCGTTCCATTGCACGTTTGGCAATCAGGTGCAATGCATCCGCTGTGAACTCAAGCCTTGCAGCTTCCAAAGAGAAGAAGTGCTGATATTGTTTGACGATCGCATTACGAGGCTCGGTCAGTATTCGAACCATAGCATCCTCAGTGAGTGGCATCAGGGGAGTTGTAATTGGCAGCCTGCCAAGCAATTCAGGAATCAAACCAAAATGAAGGATGTCTTCAGTCGTCACTTGGTCAAGCAATTCAGATGAACGTTCATGATCTGGCTTGATATCTTGGGCGGCTCCACCAAAACCAATCTTGCTTGAGCCCAAGCGCTTTGCAATGATGTCCTCGATACCATCGAACGATCCACCACAGATAAACAAAATGTTTGATGTGTCTAATTGGATATACTGTTGTTCTGGGTGTTTCCGCCCGCCTTGTGGTGGAACATTTGCTGTCACGCCTTCGAGCATTTTTAACAACGATTGTTGCACGCCTTCACCAGAAACATCACGGGTAATCGAAACATTTTGTGAAGTTCGACCGATCTTATCGATCTCGTCAATGTAAATAATACCACGCTGGGCTGCGTCAAGGTCAAAATCGGCGGCTTGTAAAAGTTTTAACAATAAGTTTTCTACATCTTCACCGACATACCCCGCCTCGGTGAGTGTCGTCGCGTCGCCAATAGCAAAAGGGACATTAAGCACGCGAGACAATGTCTTTGCAAGCAGTGTTTTACCTGTGCCTGTCGGTCCTAGTAATAAGACGTTTGATTTATCTAATTCTACTTCTCGATCTGCATTGTCAATTTCAGTCAATCGTTTGTAATGATTGTGCACTGCAACAGACAAAGAGCGTTTTGCACGATCCTGTCCGATGACATATTGCTCAAGATATTCATTGAGTTGCCGCGGCGATGGAATAGAAGTAAACGTCGGCTGAGATGCCGTAACACGTCTCCGCTCCTGTTTAAAAATGTTCTGACAGAGGTCCGTGCAGTTAGAACAAACGTAAATTTCATTTGGACCCTCAACCATTGGTCCAACTTCTCTTGAAGTCTTGCCGCAAAATGAACAAGTCGTCACTTTGCGACCGCCGAAGCCGCCGTCATCTCCTCCACCAGATCCCGAAACGCTATTGCTCTCATTGAACGAACCGCCACCATTATTTTCGTTACGTGGTGGTATATCGTCGATTCCGGAAATTGGATTTGGTTTAATTTGGTCTTTATCTCTCATCTGTCTCTCGATCATCTCTCTTATAGTAGGAACTGCTCGTGCCTTATTGTGACATCAAATTTGTATTATGGCTTGTAAAAACATGGTTTTTTCGTAAAAAACCGCTCATTCTTCTCAAATAAAAGGCTATCGGTCATTGTTTTTTGCTTTTTTGATCATCGAAGCCTTCGCACGCTCAAATTCCTCGTCACTCAATTCGCCTCTCTTGTGCAATTTTCTCAATTGAGACAGCGTAAATGGCATCTCACTTTTCGGGGATCCTTTCACCATTTTGCGAGCACGCAAAATAATAACGCCTCCAATGATTACCAGAACGATCAACAAGATTGTTGCAGGAAGAATTTCCCGAAGGACACTACCAAGAAAGATCATGACTTCTTAGTAGTCTTCTTCGGTGTTTTCTTACTGGTTTTCTTACTGGTTTTCTTTTTTGTTGTTTTCTTCTTAGCAGCAGTTTTCTTTGCAGTTTTTGTCTTCGTAGACTTTTTCTTTGAAGTATTTCCGTCCTGCGATGCCTGCCATTCTTCGACGGGCATTTCAGTAACATTACACGCAGCGACAAGTTGATCTGCTGCTTTGTCTTCTCGTACAACTGCTTGAATTTGTGGAAGTTGACCCTGCTTCGCCAAGTTGTTTCGCATCTCGTCAGGGCGAACACCATTTTGCATGGCGAGTTCTGCGATCTTCGTATTCACTTCGCCTTCACTGACTGTCACGTGGAAATGCTCAGCAAGTTTTGACAAGATAAAGAATGCTTTGAGACGCTTGTGTGATTCTTCATCAGAACCTCCACGAGCTTCTGCAACTTTTGATTCAATTTCGTCTTCTGAATAACGACCTGAACTTTGTAGATCTGTACGCATTCGTTGAAGATCGCGGTCCGCTTGATTCGCTGATGTTTTCTCCGGAAGTTCCATCTCGACCATGTCTGAAATTGCAGCAATCGCCTGCTGGCGAAGTACCATTGCTTGATCTTGGTCACGCCTTCGTTCAAGGGCTAATTTGACTTGTTCTCGCAACATATCCCCAGATTCAAGCCCAAAGGTTTGGATCAGGGTTTCTTCGTCTAGTGGGATTACTCGGACTGCTTGGACAACATTGAATGTAATCTCAACCTTTGCGCCACGAACTTCATCCATTTCATGTTCATCTGAGCCAACTGTGTTGAATTTGATTTCATCACCTTGTGATACACCAACAAGTGTTTTGCCAAGGTCATCTAGGAACAATCCAAGCACTTGACCGCCTGCATCTTTCGCGGGAACTGCAAGTCGAGTTTGTTCTGTTTGATAAAAGATTTCATCACTGGCGTTCAGCGTCACTGTGGCAGGACCGATGAGGAAGTCGCTTTCGCTCACTGTGCCTTCTACTGGTTCAAGATTCCCGTTTCGTGTTTTCTGACGTTCGATTTCTTCTTCAATATGTTCGTCAGTCACTTGAACGACTGGGCGCGTGAGTGCGATGTTATCAAAAGCAGGGAGGTCAAACTCCGGCATCACTTCTACTTCAAGGGTGAAAGTAAAAGGCTTGCCTTCTTCAACTTTGACTTCAGTTGGATCGCCTACAGGTTCAGGTTCACCAAGGGTTTTGAGTTCGTGTTCCTCCACCGCAGCTTTCCATGCTTCGCCGATCAGTGTGTTGCGAGTTTCTTCGCGAACGGAACTGCCAAACTTTCGTTCTAGAAGGCTTGCAGGTACTTTGCCCTTGCGGAAACCTGGGATCACAGTTTGATTTCGAAGCGTGCTGAGTGATTCCTCGATCTTTGCTGTGACCACATCCGCGGGGATGGTAAAATAAAGCCTCTTGCGGGCTGGACCAGCTTCTTCAAGGGAAATGTCGTATGGATGTGTTACTGTAGTACTCATGGGTAGTAAACCTTCTTTCGAGCCCCATAGGATACCGAAAAATCACTCTTTGCGTGCGATTTCTTTGCTATTTGGTTATCGAATAAAGAGCATGTCCGTATAGGACGGTAGTGGCCACAAATCCTCTGGCACAAGGGTTTCGAGTTGATCGGAGAATGTTCGTGCAGTAAGCATCGCTGGGAGCAGAAAATCACGAATTTGTTTTGCATGATAGATTGTGACTGTCCCGTCAAACTGTTCCGCAGTAGATACAGTTTCAATTGCATCTTGCAAGGAATTGGCAAGGTCCGCAACATCGTGCAATCTACCAGCAGTGCGGCTGCACTCAACAGATGATTCTCGAGCGGACGAAACAACTTGCGACAATTCAAGTTGATACCGCAGTGCGGCAGGTAAGACTTGGGTGGAAAGCATTTGAAGTAACGTTCTTGCTTCAATTTGTACCTGTGTGCAATATTGTTCAAGACAAACATCCGCTCGAGCTGTCAGTTCTCGGCTACTTAACACACCGTATCTCTCGAATAATTCTAATGAAGAGGGTTCCGTAAGCACAGGCAAGGCATCAGCTGTTGTTCGCAAATTCGGTAACCCGCGAGTTGTTGCTTCGTCGTGCCACGATTGTGCATAGTTATCTCCGTCAAAGACAATTTTGCGATGGTCTGTAACAATCTCTTGTAGCAGTTTGCGTACTTCAGTCTCTCGTTGTTCAGGCGAACTGCTGCCAGCAAGCGCTGTTTCAAGTGTTGTCGCAATGTAATCGAATGATTCAGCAATAATCGTATTGAGAATTGTGTTTGGCCATGCAATGGATGAAGTTGAACCAACTGCTCTGAATTCAAATTTGTTTCCTGTAAATGCAAAAGGGCTTGTTCGATTTCGATCGCCGCTGTGACGATCAAGTGTTGGCATCGTTGAAGATCCAATATCAAGCGTACCTCCTTCTCTTGCATCTCGTGATTCTCCCGATTCAATTTGATCGAGCACATCACTGAGCATTTCGCCAAAGTACATGGACATGATTGCAGGTGGAGCCTCGTTTGCACCAAGACGATGGTCGTTGGCAGCCGAAGCAACAGAAGCACGAAGTAAATCTGCGTGAAGATCAACTGCACGCATAACACCACAAAGGAAGATTAAAAACTGCAAATTGTTTTGTGGTTCTTTGCCAGGATTCAATAGATTTACACCTGTGTCAGTAGCAATTGACCAGTTGTTATGTTTGCCGGAACCATTCACCCCTGCAAATGGTTTTTCGTGCATCAAGCAGACAAAACCATGTTCGCGTGCTTTGACACGAAGGATTTGCATGAGCAGTAATTGGTGATCAGCAGCCACATTCGCTTTTTCAAATGTTGGTGCAATTTCATATTGCCCTGGCGCGACTTCGTTGTGCCGAGTTTTAATTGGAATCCCTAACTCGCACAATTGTTGCTCTGCATCGTCCATAAATGCAAGAACCCGCTCAGGTATTTTCCCAAAATAATGATCGTCAAGTTGGTGACCTTTTGGCGGTGGCGTGCCGAGGAGTGTGCGGCCACAAATTAAAAGATCGAGACGGTTTGCAACAAACTCTTCGTCAACAAGGAAATATTCTTGCTCAAGACCAAGTGTTGTGTTCACACATGTTACGTTTTTATTTGTTCCAAAAACGTTGAGAATACGCATCGCGTGCTTGTTAATGATGTCAATCGAACGGAGCAAGGGCGCTTTTTTATCAAGTGCTTCACCGGTCCATGAAACGAATGCTGTTGGAATACAAAGTGTACCGCCTTTGTCATTAGGAAGAATAAATGCTGGGCTTGTTGCGTCCCACGCTGTGTAACCGCGAGCTTCCCATGTGTCACGGATTCCGCCAGATGGAAAACTTGATGCATCTGGTTCTCCGCGAATAAGCATGTCGCCTGAAAACTTCGCGATTGCTCCACCATTATTGTCGGGTTCTAGAAAAGCGTCGTGTTTTTCTGCGGTTGTTCCCGTGAGCGGTTGAAACCAATGCGTGTAGTGCGTGCAACCTTGGGAGAGTGCCCAATCCTTCATCGCATCAGCAACGCAGTTCGCAATTGCTGAGTCGAACGGTTTTCCTTTATGGATTGTTTCTTGCAGGGATTCGAATACGTCATCTGCGAGATGCTGAAGCATCACATCGCCGGTAAAGGTTCTACACCCAAAGTAATCAGCGTAATCATTTTGCATTTCCATTGCGTCACACATTGTTTGATGTTCCATGTATTGTGGCCTCCTGCCGTTTTGAGGATTATCCCACACATTCGGTATCTTTCAAGTGTTCTTTAGGATAATTCGCGAACAAAATTTCGCGCTGTTTCAGCGGGGGAGTCACTATCGCTTATTCTTCGGACAAGTGCTGAACCGACGATCGCAGCATCTGCAGATTGTGTAACTGAAACAACATGTTCTCGTGTAGAAATTCCAAAACCAACCGCAAGAGGAAGGTCGGTAAGTGCACGGATTTCTGCAATTCTTGCAGTAATGTCAGGTGGCGCGGATTGTTCGCCAGTGAGACCAACGCGTGCGAGAATATAAAGGAAACCTGTGGAAATCGATGCGAGCCATGCAATGCGATTGGGTGAAGTTGTTGGCGAAACAAGCATTGAAAATGTGAGCCCGCAGTCGGTGCAATAGGCTGCGATATTTTGAGCATCGAGATCATCAATGTCAGGAATGATGATTCCATCAAAGCCCGCGTCAACAAGTCGATCAAGGAAAGCACTACCGCCACTTCGGCACACAATGGAATCACTCACCATCGCAATCAGGCCAGCTGACACTTTCTCTCGAATACGAGAGACCATCCCAATGGCATGGGCAGGTGTTACACCTTTTTCGAGGGCTTCATGCATTGCGGCTGCGATAACAGGTCCATCTGCAATTGGATCGCTAAAAGGTATTCCAATTTCAATGATATCTGCGCCCGCCTCATCCATTGCGATAATTGCTTCTTCGGTTGATTCTATAGATGGGAAGCCAGCGACAAGAAATGGCATCAACGCTTTTTTATTGTTCGAAAAGATGTCTGTAATTCTGCTCATTTTGTGCCTTCGGGACCGCCATCTCTGATGTATTTGTTGTGGATTGCTTGTGTGAGATCAATGCCGGTGATGTTTGCTAGTGTCGCAAGCCAGGCGAGGACATCTGCAAACTCTTCAGCGAGATTTTCCATATCAGCCTCACCAGAGTCATATTTACCGAGTGCATGTGCCAATTCACCTTGTTCCTCAGCGAGCCATAGGTATGTTTTTGCTAATTCTCTCGCTGAATCTATGGGGAAATATCGATCCTTGATGAGTTTTTGGAAGCCTTCAATAGTCAGTTTATCTGTCATTAGTGCGGAATGTACCTGATTTTCAGTTTGAGGTGAAAAGATTCTCGGACTTGCCGGTTGTCTTGGAAACCACTCACGCACCTGGAGGCCGTGCTTTGAACCAAAACAACCCAACTCGAGATACCCCAAAAACCTTTTACATCGTTGGCGAACCTGATTACAGCCGAGCAGTTGCAATCTCCGGCGACTTGACGAACTGCGATCTCGTTCGCGCCTTTTGGCAAGCATCAATCGGGGTACTCGAGCAAGAACCTCCAGAATTATGGCTTAATCTTACTCGTGTGGGGCAAGCTGATACCAAACTCGCTGCTTGTGTAGTTGCATTGATCCGGCGCGCTGACGAGTGCGGGACCATCGTCCATATCATTGGCTCAGCGGTGGTCCAAGACGTACTCAACCTGTGTAGGGTTCCGCCTCTTCGCGAGTTCACTTTGACCCGCGGGTCAAAATGACTCCGAGTTCAATAAAATTGCTTGAAATGTACTGCCTGCAGTCATTCTAAATTACTTAGTTAGAATAACTTATACACATTAAAATATTATCCCATACCAATTGCAAATTCTACATTATTAATTGACTCTGAGTCAATTAAATTACGAGTGGTGGTTGCAGCTCGATACTATATACTTCTACTATGTCGATACCAGTCACAACAACGTTCGATTTTGATGGTCATTCAATAGTTGAGTATAAAGGGATCGTGCGAGGAATCATTGTCCGCTCACCTACCATTGTACAGGGGCTTCTTGGTGGTTTGAAGAATGTCATCGGCGGAAAAATCGGCGCGTATACCGAAATGTGTGAACAAACCCGCCAAGATGCGTATGCTGAATTGCTCAAGCATGCTGAAGAGGTCGGTGCAAATGCGATCGTCGGATTCCGATATGACTCATCTGATTTGAAAGATTCATCTACCGAAGTGTTGTGCTACGGAACTGCCGTAGTGATTGAAAAACAATAATAGTTTTTATAGAACAATTGCTTGGCAGTGTAATTGTTGCAATTTGGGCAAGCATACTCGCTCCTATTCTTCAATATGCCTTCAAATTAGTCGAAGGTGAACGAAATACATTTAGAGACGCCTACCGAATTTGTTTTATCGCAAACTTTCTGCGGCTCGTTTTCGGGGAAATTATCCCAATCTTTGTAGGCGATTCTTGGATTTTCGATTCACTTGGACCAATCGTCGGAGTCATAGCATTTACGTATTTGATTGCAAAAGAACTTGGCGATCTCAAGCGTTCTTTTTTAATCGCTTTGCTTCTTCAAGGGTTAACAATACTTTTCGTTTTTGTTTTAATGGCTGTGCTTGTTGCATTTGCAATCGTCGTCACGTGATACACTTTCACTCCCAAGCACGCGTCTAGCTTCATGGACATCAATAAACGGGAAGATGCAGATAACAACTAATTGTAAAATTCCTGCGCCGACAAAGATCACGGGCATCGAGAAGTGCTCAGAAATCACACCTGATGCTTTAAGACCGATGACTGTTGACATGTTAAGAATTGCCATATACGCAGTAAATTGCGTAGCAGCAACGCGCGGCCATGAAACTGTCATATACATTGCAAAGAGCGAAGCAGAAATCATGCTACCCATCCACGTGTCAAGCAAAATGTACGTCATGACAACAGGTCGGTTCGTCCAGTCAAACCAGAGAATCCCTGAATCGGGTGAAGACAAACCAAACGTTGCATAGCTGAGCGCAAGTACAATGCAGCCAATCGATGCGATTCGTTTTGACCCAAATCGATCCGCTAAAAAACCACCAGCAATTGCGCCTGCTAGACCGAGAAAGACACCATACCCACCATTGATATCAGTTAATTCAATGCGAGTCCAACCAAGGTCTTGAATAAACAACACATTTGTTATTGGTGAAAGGATTCCGCCTGCAATAAATATATTCAAGCCAATTGCGCCAGCAAGTAACGTTGAACGTAATGAAAACGCTCTTTTAAGAAACCCAAATAGTTGGATTGCGCTGTGCGCCATCTGTTGATCTAGAGAGAGTTGAACGCTTCCTCTGGTCCACGGTAAAAGTTTTTCGCCTGCTCGTTCACGAATAAGTAATGGGAAGAGCATAATGCCACCGAGCATGACAACTTGGATTGTGAACGCAACACGTAACCCATCTTCAGAAACCATACGACTCAAAAACGCTCCACCTAAAAACATGCCTATATACTTGGAGCCATACATAAAACCATTGACACGTCCTCGTTCACTTTCTCGAAGTAAATCCACCGCGAGTGCGTCCACGGATACGTCTTGCAATGAATTAAAAATGTTATGCACAAAGAGAAGCCAGCCAATCAAAACGAGATGCGCAGCCGGGTTTGGAACAAAAGCCATGGAGAAGATGGAAATTGTCATGCCGAACTGCGCCGCCAAAATCCACGGACGTCTACGCCCCATCGAAGGAATACCAAAGCGGTCAATTAGAGGACCCCATACCCATTTAAATGTCCATGGAAGGGTGGACAGAGCAGTAACTGCCCCTATCGCTGCGACGGTCTCGCCACGCTCTGCAAGGTACGAAGCAAACGTCACCGTGACAAACCCGTACGGTATTCCTTGTGCAACGTAAAGAATGCAGAGTGTCAGTAACCGTAGTAGTGGATGATCAGTAAGGTTCAAGTTACGCGGACTTTCTTCCACAGTCTGCTCATGGTATCCTACGCAGTTCAGGTCCATTGGCGCAGTTGGCTAGCGCGCTTGCATGACACGCAAGAGGTCACTGGTTCGAGCCCAGTATGGACCACTCAATTCACCCCGCTAGAAGCAAGGCCTTCTGCGGGGTTTTTCATGGCCCATTGCACCCCCCCCTTCGCAGGGTACGAGCGACAAGCCGCTCGCTTGATTTGCGCCTCATGAAATGCGTCTCAGAGCCAAATTAATTCTGTTACTCGCAAGAACCCCAGTTGCTGAC